>NZ_QREH01000001.1:1280258-1600323 GCF_003386075.1 Citricoccus muralis | reverse complement strand
AGTCGGATCCTGAAACCGTGAAGAAGGTCTGCTCGCACTGGCGCCAGCGCTTTGATGCGTTGGTCAATCCGGATGGTCTGGAACCGACGGACGCCCAGTCCAGCGCAGCTCAAGGGTTGTTCTACCAGGGTAGGGGCCAGGCCAACCTGCATCGGTGGCTGCTGATGGCTACGGATCTCCAGCATGAGGTCCTGCAGACCATCGCCGCCGATGCCACCAATCCTCGCAAAGACCCGCGCAAGGGCGAGGGCACGGGTACAGAAACCGACTCCGGTGCGTTGACAGGGTACGAGGATGGCACGTCGACTCAAAGAGCGGCTGACCCGGGAACTGCCGCCGCTGCGGAACCCTGGACCGGCCAGGTCCTGGAGATGGAGGCTCTGGACCCACGCAGTCTGGCGCAGAAACGGCTCGATGGTCTGGTGAGCGCCCTGACCGGCGCCATGGCCCTCACTTCGACGCATACACAGTGGTCGAGGGACGGTGCAGAGGGCACCGTGGGCACCGACTGGTCGGACCCTGGCGGTGGGTCACGGCCCCAGGTGCTGGTGACGATCGACTACCAGACCCTGGCCGGACAGTTCCGGGAGCATCAAGCCACCGTTCCGCCGGAAGCCACCGGTCACCTACTCTCCCAGGCTGCCTATACCGGGCCGGTGAGTCCGGCCATGATCCGGCAGCTGGCCTGTGACAGTGACCTGATCCCGATCGTGCTCGGCGGCAAGGGAGAGGTGCTGGACGTGGGGCGGTCCCAACGGCTCTTCACGCGCAAGCTCAGACGGGCGATCACGGCCCGAGACGGCGGCTGCGCGGCACCGGACTGTTCCATCTATGCCCCGTGGTGCGAAGCGCACCACATCCAGCACTGGGAACACGGCGGTCCCACCAGTGTGGACAACGGAGTCCTGCTCTGCTCGCATCACCACCATGCCGTGCATGCCGGAGCCTGGGAGATCGAGGTTGTCGACGGGATTCCGTGGTTCATTCCGGCTCCCTATCACGACCCCACCCAGACGCCGCGTCGCAATCACTATTGGCGGACGGGCTCCAGTAACTCCACCACCACGAATGGTCAGAAACTTCCGGACGAAGGCGGCGAAGGCGGCGAAGGCGAAAGCGATGGTGAAAGGGATGGCGAAGCCGACCAGCAGGGTGCGGCGTGATCCGGTTCGATGCGGTGGGGTGGCCAGCGGCACCCTTAGCCGTAGACGGTCTGGCCGTCGTCGGACTCCTTGGAGAGTTCACGGGCCAGGTACAGGCCCTCGAGGGCCAGCTCGATGGCGCCGGCCCGATGCCCGAGGGCTTGCCCGGCAGCAGCGTCCGGTCTCTGATCTTCGGCGGGGTGTCCGGCTGTGAGGTCTCCTGCTGCGAGTACGCCTGCGGTGAGGCCTCCTCCGGCGTCCGTCTGCAGGGTGGAATCTCGGGTAGCCATGGCGCTCAGCCGTTGGACGATCTCGTCGTACAAGGTTGGGTCCTCGAGTTCGGGCAGATCCGCCAGGAACTCGGCCGCGGTCACGCGTTCGCCGGTGGTGGTGCGGTGCCCATCGAAGGCGTCGACCAGCGGTGCGAAGTCGAGGCCGGCAAAATGTTCGCGTACGGTCTGGGCGGTCGCGGTCCGCAACAGGTGTTCGAGGATCTCGTCTTCCCGGCCCTCCTCACCCGACTCGAATTCGATCTTGCCACCGAGCACTTCCGCAGCGGATTCCAGGTCCACGAGGCGTGCCACCGGTTCGTCGCCTCGAACGGTCGCCCTATGGCGGGCTGCGGCGGCGACGGTCTCGGCACCGGCAATGGCAAAGCGGGCCGAGACTCCCGAGGACTGGTTGACTGCGCTCGAGGAACGCAACGCTCGAGTGAACCTGGCCAAGATCTCCAGGACGACGTCCGGGACCTCCGCGGTCAGTCGTGCCTCCTGCCGGATCACCGCGATCTCGTGGGCCAGCTCAAGGGGGTAGTGAGTGCGGATCTCTGCTCCGAAGCGGTCCTTGAGCGGAGTGATGATGCGGCCACGGTTGGTGTAGTCCTCCGGGTTGGCGGAGGCGACCACCAGTACATCCAGGGGCAGGCGCAGCACGTAACCCCGGATCTGGATGTCCCGTTCCTCCATGACGTTCAAGAGGGCCACCTGAATCCGCTCGGCCAAGTCTGGCAACTCGTTGAGGGCGACGATCCCACGATTGGACCGGGGGACCAGCCCATAGTGGATCGTCTCCGGGTCGCCCAGGCGGCGGCCTTCGGCCACTCGCATCGGGTCCACGTCACCGATCAGATCGGCCACGGAGGTGTCCGGCGTAGAGAGTTTCTCCACATACCGCTCGGAACGGTGCCGCCACGCCACGGGCAAGCGGCCGCCGTCGCGCGCGGCCCGGGCCCGGCTCTCAGAGGTGAGGGGCTCATAGGGGTGCTCGTTGAGTTCGGACCCGGAGATCACCGGCGACCATTCGTCGAGCAATCCGCTCAGGGTCCGCAGCAGCCGGGTCTTGCCCTGGCCTCGTTCACCCAGCAGAACAACGTCATGCCCGGCGATCAGGGCTCGCTCCAGCTGGGGAATGACCGTGCGGTCGAAGCCATGCAGTCCGGGCCACGGGTTCCGACCGGCGGCCAGGGCTGCCAGGAGGTTGGCGCGGATCTCCTCCCGCAAGGACCGCAGTTCGTGGCCGGCGGCGCGCAATTCGGCGAGGGTGCCGATGGAGGGCGGGGCCGTCTCAGGCGAGGTCGCCGATGGCGAAAAGGTCGTGGGCGGCGTGGGATCAGGAACAGTGGCCATGATGCTCACGCTATCGGCGGCAGCCCAGCGCGTACAGAGACCCGGATCGTCCACAGGCCCACATCAAGGCCCACATCAAAGGAGGGCCTGAATCGCGCCAGGAACCGCATCGGAGCAGCCCGGACCCGCTTCGGACCAGCCCGGACCCGCTTCGGACCAGCCCGGACGCACTGCGGACCAGCCCGGACCCACTGGGGACCAAGCCCCATGGTGAACACGTGGGCGGATGGTGTCCACGCCGTGACTGTTCCAGGTCGCCCGCCTAAGCTGGCCGTGATGCCACGAGACGAGACGCCGTCACCCCCGCCAACGCAGTCATCCCCACCAACGCAGTCATCCCCACCACAGGCCCCGACCACCCTGATCCTGCTGGTTCGGCACGGTCAGACGCCGACCACTGGGACGGTGCTGCCAGGTCGTGCGCCCGGCTTGCATCTCTCAGAAGCCGGGGTCGAGCAGGCCGGCCGGGTCGCCGAGCGGCTCGCGGTGCTGCCGCTTGACGCCATCTATGCCTCACCCCTGGAGCGAACCCTCGAAACGGCGCGCCCGACGTCGGCTCGTACCGGGGTGCCCGTTCTTGAGGACGGCGGGTTGTTGGAAGGGGACTTCGGCGACTGGACAGGAGCCCAGCTCGCCGACCTGTACCGCAAGCCCGAATGGAAGACCGTTCAGCAACGCCCCTCGGCGTTCAGGTTCCCGGCGGGGGAGAGCTTCGTGGAGATCAGGGACCGGATGACGGCCACCCTGGAGCGTCTACGGCACTCCCATGATGGTGGGACAGTCGTGTGCTTCTCCCACGCGGACCCCATTCGAGTGGCCGTTTCCGATGCCATGGGCACGCCTCTGGACCGATTCCAGCGGTTGAGTATCGGCCCCTGCTCTGTCTCCGCGCTGTCCTACCAAGACGGACGAGATCCTGTGGTGCTCACCGTCAACTCGACGCAGGACACCCTGGCTCAACTCAGGGCGTCGTAGGCGTCCGGGCGGGGGAGGCAACGAGTCATGGACGAGATCGGCGGATGGGATGGACAGCGTGACGCACGATGCGTTGAACGAGACATCGATCTGCTCGAACGGGGCTCAATCCGGCTCCTGGGCCAATTGGCCCACAGCAGTAATGAGACATTTCTCGTCGAGGTCGTCAACGACGCCGACGAGCCTGGTTCGTCACCCGCAACGCAGCGGTGTTGGGCGATCTACAAGCCGGAGTGGGGCGAAAGGCCCCTGAGGGACTTTCCGCCCGGATTGTATCGCCGGGAGCGCGCCGCCTTCCTGCTCAGCGAGTCGCTGGGGTGGGGTGTGGTTCCGCCGACCGTCATCCGGGAGGAAGGTCCCTACGGCGTCGGTTCATTGCAGCTGTTCGTCGACCATGACCCGGCCGAGCACTACTTCACACTGGTCGACGGCGATCCCGCCCACCTCTCCGAGCTGCGACGCTTGGCCGTCTTCGACCTCGTGGCCAACAACACCGACCGGAAGGCCGGGCATGTCCTGCACGGCACTGACGGTCGTCTGTGGGGAATCGACCACGGGCTCTGTTTTGCCGCACCGTTCAAGTTGCGCACGGTGATCTGGGATTTCGCCGGGGAACGGATCGACGCCGGCCTCTTGGCCGACGTCGCCCCGCTCGCCGATGAGGTGCCTGCGGCACTGGCCGAACACCTCACGTGGTTTGAGGCAGCGGCACTCCAGCAACGGGTGGAGCACCTGCTTCAGGAGCAGGTGCTCCCGGTGGATCCCACCGGCATGAGGTTCCCGTGGCCGCTGGTGTGAACCGAGCCCCGTGGCGGGGTGAAGCGGACTAGAGCTTCACTTCGACGTCGGCTCCCTCGCGGAGTTCCTCCATCTTCTGGGTCAGGGCCTCATTCTCCTTCTGGGACTTGACCTGCTCTTGCAGCTGAGGCTTGAGCTCCTCGAAGGACGGGGTCTCAGGCTGCGCGCTTTCGCCGCCCTCGGCAGGGGCGCTCGCGCCTCCCTGGGCCTCGGATTGGGCTGCGATCGAGGAGTCGTAGAGCTCCTTGAGTTCTTCGTCAGAGGGGTCCGGGATGTCCATCTCCGCGATGGACTTGTCCAGCATCAGCTGCTTCTGGGCGTCAGCGCGGACCTGATCCTCGGGATAGCCCTGCTCCTCGAACGTAGCCATCAGCTCGTCCACTGAGGCCAATTCACTGGACTTCGCGGTCTCCTCCAGGAAGGCGTTGACGTCTTCCTCGTTGGCCGAGTGGCCTTGCTCCGCTGCGTCCTGAACCAACAACTCCGTGCCCACCAGGGACTCGGCCAGCTGCTTCTTCATCTCGTCCTGGTTCATCTCCTGGCCGGACATCTGCGACTGCATGGCCATCTGCTGGAACTGTGCCTGATAGGCTGCGGTGAATTCCTCCCCGGTGATCTCCTCGCCGTTGACCGTGGCCACGACGTCCGGGACATTCTCGACGTCCGGTTCCGGCATGGACGGCTGGGCATCTTCGGGAGCCGCCTGGGCACCTTCTGAGGCGGGCTGAGAGGCCCCAGCGCTGGCGCCCTGGCTGCTGTCAGCCTCGGCGGAGCCCTCGGCGTCGCCGCCGCCGCCACACGCGGCGAGACCGAACAGGGAACCGACCAGGGCGACGCTGGTCAGGAGCTTCTTGCTCGTGCTGAATCGTGCACTGGATCGCGTGTTGAGTGGCACAGCGAATACCGTCCTTTCGATGGTGGCTTAGGCAACGTAGCAAGCGAGCCTGGGTAACGCGGTCAGGCAGTGACCAGTCAATGTTCAGGTGAGCTGCCTGCATGACTGGCTGTACGCCTGGATGCACGACTGGCTGCACGACCGGCTGCCCGACTGGCTGCAGGACAATGAGACCCTCCCTCCGGCGCCGCGTTCAGCGGCGCAGAACCTTTCAGCGGCACAGAAGCTCTTGACGGGTCCATCGGAGCTCACTAATGTACAACCACATGGTTGTACATAGAGCAGCCGACGTCACGTCTGGCCCTGAGGTTTCCTGGCGGCAACTGGACGAGGACGAGGTGGACCGAATCTTCCAAGCCCTCGCCGACTCCACCCGCAGGGACATCCTGAGCCGGACCCTCACGGAGCCGCTGTCCGTCTCCGTGCTGGCCGATGACTACGACATGTCGTTCGCGGCCGTCCAGAAGCACGTTTCCGTCCTCGAATCGGCGGGTCTCGTGAAGAAGAACAAGAAGGGCCGCGAGCGGCTCGTCAGTGGGGATCCGGACACCGTCCGCAGGGCCCAACAGCTGCTGGACCGCTATGAACAGCTGTGGCGCCAACGGATCGGGCGCCTCGACGCCCTACTGTCGGACGAGCCTGGCCCGGAGCCCGAAAGCCCCATCCGAAAGGCATGACCATGCCCGTCACCAACGTTTCCAAAGACCCCCAGGCCATGACGATGACCATTGTGGCCGACTTTCCCGTCCCCGTGCGCCGGCTCTGGGACGCCTACGCCGATCCTCGCCAGCTCGAGAAATTCTGGGGACCCGTGGGCTGGCCGGCCACCTTCACCCGGCACGACATGTATCCGGGCGGCGCATCGCAGTACTACATGACCGGTCCGGAGGGCGAGAGCTCGGCCGCCTGGTTCGAGTTCATCGCCGTCGCCGAGGGGCGGTCCTTTGAGGTCCTGGACGGCTTCAGCAAGGAAGACGGAAGCCGGGACCTCGGATCACCCGTCATGCGCATGGTGTTCGCCTTCGAGGAGACCGCTGAGGGCTCTCGGTTGGTGCACACCACCCACTTCAACTCCGCAGCGGACCTGGAGCAGATCCTCGAGATGGGCATGGAAGAGGGCACGCTCTCGGCCATGAGCCAGATCGATGCCGTGGTGGCGGATCTGCAGTCCTTCGCTGCCGGCCAAGCCGTGAAGACCCAGCTGATCGGGGACCATCAGGCCCGGCTGAGCCGAGTCATCCGCGGCACCGTCGACGAGGTGTGGAAGGCCCATCATGACCCTGAGTTGCTTCGCAGGTGGCAACTCGGACCGGAGGGCTGGACCATGCCGGTGTGCGAGGTCGGCACAGCGGTGGGGGAGACCTATCGCTACGAATGGGAGCGCGAGGGTGGCGAGGACCGCTTCGGATTCACCGGCACGGTCCTCGAGATCGAGGCACCGCACCGATCGGTCACCACCGAGGCCATGATCGGCCAGGAGGAGACCACCACGACCAATGAGCTGACGCTCACACCGGTCGACGGCGGCACCCTCCTGTCCCTCCTCGTCACCTATCCGGACGAGGCGCTACGGGAAACCATCCTCGCTACCGGCATGGCAGATGGGATGGAGACCAGCTACGCGCGGTTGGAATCGGAGGTGTTGTCCGGCTGAGACATGTTGTCCGGCTGAGCGGCGCCGTCCTGACTGGGTTCTCCCGCCGTGCCGGCCGCCTGGCGGACGCGCCGCCCGGTGTGCGGCCCGACGCGCTGGTGGATCTCCCGTTGCCTTTCGCGGCTGAGGGAGGACCACCATGTGTTGGCCGAGACGGGGCCGGAGTCCACGGCGTCGTCGTCGCTCTCCAAGCCGAAGCGGTCGGAGATGTCTGCCAGGAACGCCATCCGGCGAATGGCCTCGGTCCGCTGGACATTGACGTGCAACGCCTTGAAGACGGCGATGCACATCAGGACCATGAGGATCGTGAATGGCAGGCCGATGGTGATGGCCAGTGTCTGGATGGCGGACAGTCCGCCGGCCAGCAGCAGGGCTGCGGCCATCACCGCGGTGGCCACGGCGAACATCACACGGATGCGGTTCGGGGGTTCGGGGTTGCCGCCCGTGGCGATCATGGCCATCACGAGTGAGCCGGAGTCGGAGGACGTGACGAAGAAGATCGCCGAGAGCAGGATCGCGCCGACCACCAGGACGGCACCGCCCGGTAGCTGTTCCAGGACCTGGAAGAGCGCCGAATTCACATCCACGGAGCCGTCGGAGCCCACCACCGAGGTGTACCAGTCGGGCCGGGTGTTCTCGTAGAAGATGGCGGTGCCGCCCAGGACTCCGAACCAGACCACGGAGATCAGGGTGGGCACCAGGATGACACCCAGCAGGTACTCACGGACCGTGCGGCCGCGGGAGATGCGCGCAATGAAGACACCGACGAACGGGGTCCAGGACATCCACCAGGCCCAGTAGAACGTGGACCAGCTGGCCTGCCAGGCATCGCCCTCGGCGCCGTAGAAGGCGGAGGAGTTGAGGGAGTTGCCGATGAAGTTCTGCAGGTAGTGGCCGAAGGTCTGGACCATCTCCTTGGCCAGGTACTGGGTCGGCCCCACGATGAGCAGGAACAGCACCAGGCCGGCGGCGATGATCATGTTGGTGTTGGACAGCCACTTCATCCCGCGGTTCACGCCGGACACCACGGACCAGATGACGAAGCCGGTGACGACGGCGATCATGGCGTACTCGACCCAGAGGTCGCTTTCGCCGACGACACCCATGGACCGCAGGCCCGCCGCCATCTGGGTGACGCCCAGTCCGAGTGAGGTGGCCACGCCGAAGACGGTGCCGATCAGGGCGAAGCTGTCGATAGTATGGCCCCACCCGCCTCGGGTCGCCTTCTCACCGATGAGGGGCTCGACAGCCCAGCGCATGGACAGTGGCCGTCCGCGCCGGTGGATGGCGTGCGCGATGGCGAGCCCGACGACGGCGTAGATGGCCCAGGGCTGCAGGCCCCAGTGCAGGTAGGTCAGAGCGAGGGCGTCCTCGGCCATGGCGCCCGTGGAGGGGTCGGTGGCCTCCAGACCGGGCCGGGGCGTGGCGAAGTGGATGAGGGGCTCGGTCATGCCATAGAACACCAGGCCGATGCCCATGCCGGCCGCGAAGAGCAGGGACAACCAGGACAGGGTCGAGAACTCGGGTTCGTGCTCGGGCCGGCCGAGCTTGATGTTGCCCTTGCGGGAGAACCCGAGGTAGATGCAGAAGGCCACGAAACCGAAGGCCAGGATCAGGTACCACCAGCTGAAGTTGCTGATGACGGTCTGCTGGACGGCAGAGATCCCGGATTCCATGGCTTCGGGGAAGGCAATCGTCACACCGACGAACAGCACGATGATGATCAGCGTGGGCCACAGAACCCACGGGATGAGCCGCGTGCTGTACTGATTCTCGGTGCCGGCGTCGCTGTCCTTCGGCCGTTTCTCGGTCGTTGTCTCGGTCGTGTTCTCGCTCGTGCCCGGCGGATTTCCGCCGGTGGATTCCAGTGATGACATGGTCTCCACCCTAAACCGGCCGGAAATGTGGAGCCTATTGAAGGGTCCACGGGGCTAGGCTCGGACCGTGTCCGACCTTCCCGCAAGCACCCTGCACACCACCCGCATCGGCGATGCCGAGACCGCCCGGGACAGCATCGTCTTCCTGCACGGACTGTTCGGCCGCGGCAAGAACTTCGCCCGGATCGCCAAAGACCTGGCACCGGAGTACCTCAGCCTGCTGGTGGACCTGCCCAACCACGGCGAGTCCGAATGGACCGACGTGGTCGACTACCGGCAGATGGCCGATTCAGTGGCCGAAACGCTGAGGGCCGGCGTCGCCGCGGACGGGCCCGTGGCCGTCGTCGGGCATTCCTTGGGCGGCAAGGTGGCCATGGTGCTGGCACTGCGGCACCCGGACCTGGTCTCCCGGCTCATCGTCGTGGATATCGCACCCACGCAGGCCGGGGGCGCGGAGGGCGAGTTCTCACACCTGCTGGACAGCCTGGCCGCCGTGGACCTGAGCGCCATCGAACGCCGGTCCGACGCCGACGAGGCGCTGAAGGACCCCATCCCCTGGGACACCACCCGGCTTTTCCTGCTGCAGAACCTGCGCAGCGGGCCGGACGGCTACACGTGGGAGCCGAACCTGGAGCTGCTGCGGACCAGCCTGGACACCATCGGCGGTTTCCCGGACACCGGCGGGGCCGCCTTTGAGCGCCCCGTGCTGTGGGTGGCCGGCGGCCGCTCGGACTACATCCGCGATGAGTACGCCGCCACCATGCGGGCCCTGTTCCCCAAGACCCACAAGGTCACGATCCGCGAGGCGGGCCACTGGGTACATTCGCAGGCACCGGAGAAGTTCGTCGAGGTCCTTCGCGGCTTCCTGGAACACAGCTGAGAATCACGGTGAACACTCGACGCCGGCCCTGGCCGCCGTCCGCGCGTCGACCTGCACCGCCACGTCCACCTGCACTGCCTCGTGAACCTGCACCGCCTCGTGAACCTCAGCCGGCGGCAACCTCCGGATTGAGCGGGGCCTGTGCCGCCTGCCGGTGTTCAGTCACTCCGGACTGCAGGGCGAACAATCCATAGGCCACCGGGCCGGCGGCCATGATCTCCGCGCCGTGATCACCCAGCCGGGGCCAGGTGCGCCCACCGCGGCGGACATACTCATCCAGCGTGGCGGCGAACACCTCCGGGGGCACCACGGCGTGGTGGATCGCGAAGTCCTTGGCCGGATCGCCCACGGACGCCGTCGTCCAATCCAGCACCGCGGTGATCTCCTCGTCCACCACGAGGGTGTGGGCCGGGTACACCTCGCCGTGGGTCACGACCGAGAATGCCGGCCAGAAACTGTCCTCCGCCAGCCAGGCAGACCAGCGGTCCTGGAGTGCGGGGGACACCTCGAACTCGGCACCCACCCGCGCGATGTCCTGCGCCCACTGGGTCCTCACCTCATCCGGATTGAGGACCTCGACGCCGGCCGCGGCGGCTTCGGCGGGATCGATCGCATGCAGTTCGGCCAGGAACGCCCCGAGGGACCGGGCATACCGCTCGGAGGAGACGTCGAGGTGCCAGACGGGGGCGCCGTCACGGTCCAGGGTGAGCCCGGGTTCTCCGGGCAGGGCCGGATAGGCGATGAGGTCGGTGGCCTGGACGCGCCACTGGGGTACGGCCACGGACAGCTGCGGTCCGATCAGGTCCAGGACCCGGGATTCGACCGCGGCTCGCTTCAGGGCATCTGGGCGGCGCGGGATTCGGAGGACCCAGCGTTCCCCGGCGGCCTCGTTCGGACTGGTGGCGCTGGAGGACGCTGTGGTGGCCAGGGCCACGCGGAAGTCGAGGCCCATCTCGTTGATGGACAGCGTGGACGGGTCGAGATCGAAGCCGTGGGTCGCCGCGAGGTCCAACAGTGATGTGGTCAGGTCAGGACTGCGCATCCCTCCACCGTGGCATCCCCGGCCCGTCCTGTCACGGCCCGAGGCGAGTGGGGCGGAAGCGGAAAGGAAGAGAGGGGAGAAAGGGGAGAAAGGGGAGAAAGGGGAGAAAGGGGAGAGAGGAAGACGAGATGTCTACGCCGGGTGCATGCCGGCGATCCGGTCGAGCTCCACGGAGGTCGCCTGGTAGGCCAGTTCGGCCCGCTCCGCGGTGTGCTCGAGTGACATCAGCGCCTTGAGGCCGTGGACCTTGGGCTTGCCACCGGTGGGCAGCACGTAGACGGTGACCCCCTCGGGGACGTGCTCCAGGGCGTGGGTGAAGCTGTGCCGGCGGGTGATGTCCACGTAGACGTTGAGCGTCTCCACCATGGAGGTGGGGACCGTCATCTGCTTGTCGAGCTGGCCGGCCTGGAGTACATAGATCGTCGTGGCCCCGCGACGGACGGCCTGACCCAGGGGCACTGAGGCGACCAGTCCGCCGTCGAAGTAGTGCTCATGATCGATCACGGCGGGCGGCAGGAGGCCCGGTACCGTGGCCGAGGCGACGACGGCGGGCACCAGCGGTCCAGTGTCGAAGGAGCGCTCCGCCGCCCGCTCGATCGAGGTGGCCACCGTGACGAAGGGCAGGTCGAGGTCCTCGATCTGGGTGCGGGGCGGGAAGTGCATGGAGATCAGGTCGACGAGGGGCTTGGCGGACAGCGTGTAGGTGCGGCCGCGGATCACCCGGCCGGCCTGGCGGCTCCACGACTGGCCGAAGACGGCCCGGGCCTCGTCCGTCTGCCACATCTGGAGCATCTCGTGTGCCACGTCCGGGTGCGGGTCGCGGGCCACAACGGCGCCGTTGATGGCACCGACGGAGGTGCCGACGATCAGGTCCGGGGTGATGCCACGCTCGAACAGGGCCCTCAACTGACCCACGTGCACGGCACCGCGGACGCCTCCGCCCGCGAAGACGAATGCGGTTCCTGAGGATGTCGCTCTCACACCTCGACTGTATTCCGGTCATCTGGACGGTCCAAGGCCCCGGTTTCGTGCCCTGGGTCTCGTTGAGCTGTCCGCCTGGATGCGCAGGATCGGAGGCGCGGCCCTCGCCACGAGAGAACATGCTGGTGTCATAGCCTGAACATCCTGTCACAGCCTGAACCACCCTGAATGGGGCGCGACACCGCCCGAGAACGACACCGCCCTGAGAACTAGGAGCACCCCATGAGTACCTCCCTTGCGACGTATATCTCCCTGCCCGGGCAGACCGCCGAGGCGTTCGAGCACTGGCATGAGGTGTTCGGCGGCAGACTGAACCTGTTGCGCTATGGCGATGTGCCCATGGAGGGCATGCCCTTCGAGCCAGACCCGCAGGCGGTGGCCCACGTGACCCTGTCCCTGCCGGGCGGCGAGCTTGCCGGCGGTGATGCCACGGACAGCAAGGACTACCCGATCAGGGACACCGCGTACTCACTGCTCTACACGGTGGAGAGCCCGGAAGCCGCCCGGGACCTGATCGGCAAGCTGATCTCCGGCGGCGGGTCAGAGAACATGCCCTTCGAGAACGCCCCCTGGGGCGGCTGGTACGGCCAGGCCTTCGACCGCTTCGGCGTGATGTGGGCCTTCTCCGTAGACGCCGGCGAATCCGGCGAATCCGGCGAAGCGGCCGGCTAGGCCGGGGGCTCGGACTCCGGGTCTTGACCCGGACCCGGGCCCGGGCCCTGCGCCGCAGGACGGCGGCTCGGACGGTGACCGGCCACAGCGGCCCGGAGGGACCCCTCCTCGTGGCCGGCACCCTCCACGGCATCGGGCGACTTGCCGATCGGCAGCAACCGGAGCAGGGGATGCAAGACGGTCATGACGGCCAGGCCCCAGATCAACCCGATCACGGCCGAGCACAGCGTGTTCACCAGCCAGCCGAGGAACCCGCCCACAGCGGGCAGCGCGGCAGCGGGGGCCTCGAGGGCATGGACCAGGTCGTAGGGGGCATGCAGCCCCAGCTCCGCCGACTGCTGAAGCAGGATATGCCCGCCGACCCACAGCATCGCGATGGTCCCGATGAACGTGATGGCGGCCAGGACCCGCGGCATGGCCTTGACCAGCATCTCGCCGAACCGCCGGGTTCCGGTGCCCTCTTTCTGCGCGAGGTGCAGGCCGACGTCGTCCATCTTGACGATCAGCGCGACGGCGCCGTACACGAGCACGGTGATCGCCATCGCCACCACGACGAGGATGAGGGCGCGGAACCAGATGCTCTCGTCGGCGACCTCGTTCATGGAGATGACCATGATCTCGCAGGACAGGATGAAATCGGTGGTGATGGCCCCCTTGATCACCTTGTCCTCGGCCTCGGGACCCTTCTCCGTGGCCGGGGCCTGCTTCTCGGCATGGTGGCCGCGGAGCTTGTGCCAGACCTTCTCGGCGCCCTCGTAGCAGAGGTAGGTGCCGCCCAGGATGAGGATCCACGGGATGAGCCAGGGGATGAACGCGCTGATCAGCAGGAGCGCCGGCAGGATGATCAGGAGCTTGTTCCGCAGCGAGCCCCAGAAGATCCGCTTGATCATCGGCAGCTCGCGGGACGGGTCGGCCCCGGTCATGTACTGCGGGGTGACGGCCGCGTCGTCTATCACCACGCCCACGGCCTTGGTGCCGGCCTTCGCGGCCCCGGCGGCGATGTCGTCCACCGAGGCCGCCGCGATGCGGGCCAGGGCGGCGACGTCGTCCAGGAGGGCGACCAGGCCGCCGCTCACCGGTTGCCCCGTGACTGAACGCGCCGTGCTGATCGCACTGCGGAGTTGTCCGGTCGCGTGGGGTGCGCCGGGGGCACCGGGGCTACCGAGGCGGGCAGGGTCTCGCGGTCATCTCGCGTGATCGGCATGCTCAGAGCATACGACGACGGCGGCGCGCCGGCCCATGACGGGGCCGGCGGCTCTCCGGTCAACCCGAACGCTCACACATCCCGGCGGATGAGTTCGTCCAGGGCGACGGGGGAGAGCAGGTACGGGGCGACCTCCAGCACGGTGAACGCTCCGGTCTTCCCCTCGGCCTTGAGTCGGGCGGCGGCCCGGCCATAGGCGACCTGGGAGGCGGCGGTGAAGTCCGGATTGGACCCCAGTTTGAGGGCGAACTCGACCGAGCTGCATGAACCGCCCAGATCGCCGGAGGTGACCACGTGGCCGCCGTGGGGCATGCCCTGGTGGTCGCGCTCGAAGACCTCGTCGGAGATGAAGTGCACGGTGGTGTCATAGGGGGCGAAGTAGTCCGGCATGGTGGTGATCGCCTCGCGGATGTCGGCGTGGTCGGCCTCATCGGCCACCACATAGCACTCGCGGACGTGCGCGGAGGTGGCGCTGATCTCGGCGCCGCGGCCGGCCTTGGCCTCCACGATCGCATCCTCGTTGGGGATCGTGTACTGGACGCCCCGCCGCACCCCGGGCACCCGGCGAACAGCATCGGAGTGGCCCTGGGAGAGGCCCTTGCCCCAGAACGTGTTCTGCTGGGCGTCGGGGAAGAGAGCGGAGGCCAGGGTGCGGTTCAGGGAGAACAGGCCGGGATCCCATCCGGTGGAGATCATGGCGACGTGCCCGCCCTCACGGGCCGCGGCATCCATCGTGGCGTAGTGCTCCGGGATCAGCTGGTGGTTGTCATAGGTGTCCACCGTGGTGAAGTGCCGGGCGTAGCCGGCGGCCTGCTCCGGGATGTCGGTGGCGCTGCCCAGGCACAGGAACAGCACGTCGATGTCCTGCGCATGATCGGCTGCCGAGGCGGCCGGGAACACCGGGGTGTCCGTGTCCAGCTCGGAACGTCGGGAGAAGATCCCCACCAGGTCCATGTCCGGCTGGGCACGGATCAGCTTCTCTACGCTCTTGCCGAGGTTTCCGTATCCGACGATGGCGGTCCGGAGGGTCAGGGGGGAGCTCGACATGGGTGGGAGCCTCTTTCTGTTCAGGTCTGTTCTGGTGTGTTCAAGTGTGTTCAGGTCCGGTGGCGTCTGCCCGGAGTGACAGGGAATAGCCGCGTCGGACCAGGAGTTCAACCTTGGTAGAATCATCACACGGCGTCACGGGACCACCGGTCCCCATCGATCCGCATCCGGCCAGCCTCGGTTTTCCCTGGGCCTGCCGGTCGATCGGTCCAGGACGCCGAGCATCCGCTTCCATGGACGCGAAACCGGTCGAGGACTTCCCATGGACACATCTTGGAGGTTTCTTCGTCATGCCCGGGACCGCGCCCCACCCCACCAGCGAGCCCGCCCCCGACTCCACTGTCGACTCAGCCAGCGACTCCATCGGAGAGCCTACGTCAGACGCCGCCCAACGTGAGGTGCCGTTGGCCCCCGGCGGCCGCCGGGCCCTGATCGGTCGCCGGGTCTTCCCGACGCCGGCCGTTCGCCGCGTCGTCTACGCCGTCATCTTCGAGGCGCTCGCCATCGGCTTCACCACGGTCATCCTCGCGCTGATGGGCAACCCGGCCGGCGCCAGCGCCGCCGTCGGGGTGTTGTCCTCGGTGGTGGCCCTGATCTGGAACATGGTGTTCAACACGCTGTTCGAGCGCTGGGAGCGGCGTTCGGGCCACACCGGCCGGCCCCTGCGGATCCGCCTGCTGCACACGCTGCTGTTCGAGCTCGGCCTGGTGATCGTCCTGGTGCCTGCCGTCGCGGTGCTGCTGCAGGTCGGCCTGTGGGAGGCCTTCCTCTACGAGGCGGCGCTGATCGTCTTCTTCCTCATCTACAACGCGGTGTACGCCTGGCTCTTCGACCGCGTATTCGGGCTGCCTGACTCCGCCCAGTAGCGGTCAGCCGGCAGCATTCACACCGCCGGCAGCAATCACACCGCTGACAGCAATCACACCGCTGGCAGGCCGAGGAACTCCCGGATGGCCGGCAACTCCCGGCGGGCCTGGGCCAGCCCGGCCTCGTGCGCGGCGGCGAGCTTGACCACGTCCTTCTCACCGTTGGACACCGGCATGGTCTCCGGCACGAAGAGGTAGGCCCGGCCCTCCCGCTCGAGCTCGAACAAGCGCTCCCGCGTCGCGTTGTACCGCTGCCACCGGGTGAGCAGGGCCTCGGCGATCGCCGGGTGCTTGCGGAAGTAGCGCAGGTAGAACCGGGGGAATCGTTCGGGGGCCTTGACGTAGCCGCGTTCGCGGGTGAGCACCGCCAGGAACCGTTCGTGGCCGGCGTCGATCGCAGCGGACAGGGGGATCCCGCCATCCGGGCCCAGGGCCCCGTCCACGTAGGTCCGCCCGTTCAGCCGCACCGGCGGCATGAGCACCGGCATCGTGGAGGAGGCTCGGACCCGTACCATCAGGTCAGGCGGCTCCTGGATGTCCTCCCGGCCCCACCAGATGGCCTGGCCGGACTCGGCGTCGAAGGCACCCAGCCGCAGCGTCGCCGGGTTGGCCAGGAAGGTCTCCCACGGGTAGGGGAGAGCCTGGTCCGGCAGGCCGGTCTCCTCGTAGATGTACTTGGCGTTGAACAACCCGTCCCCGCGCAGGAAGGTCTTCCAGTTGCCGAACTTCGGGTCGGCGGCGAAGTCCACGAATGAATGCCGCGCCCGCCACGGATCCCGGGCCAGGTAGTTGGCCGTATTGGACGACCCGGCCGAGATGCCGGCCACGAAGTCCAGGTGGATGCCCGCCTCGAGCAGGGCGACCGCCACAGCGGACGTATAGGATGCGCGCATCCCACCGCCCTCGAAGAGCAGTGCGGTATCGGTGACATTGCTGCGCAGTTCCACCTCGCCAGCCTAAACCGCTAGGTTGGAGCGCATGGCAACCACCGCATTCAAGTCCAGCCCCGTCAACACCGTCGGGGAGCTACCCGCCGAGGGCACCCCCGCCCCCGCCTTCACCCTCACCGGGTCCGACCTGGCTCCCGTCACCCTGGAGTCCCTGGCCGGACGCACGATCGTGCTGAATATCTTCCCCTCCATGGACACCGGCGTCTGCGCCCAGTCCGTCCGCACGTTCAACAAGGCGGCCGCGGACCTGGAGAACACCACCGTGGTGGCCGTCTCCGCCGACCTGCCCTTCGCCGCCGGCCGTTTCTGCACCGCCGAGGGCATCGACCACGTCACCACCGGATCGGTGTTCCGCTCCACCTTCGGCGAGGACTACGGGGTCACCCTGGCCGACGGCCCCATGGTCGGACTCCTGGCCCGGGCCGTGATCGTGATCGATCCGCAGGGCACCGTGACCTACACCGAGGTGGTCCCGGAGATCACCACCGAACCGGACTACGACTCGGCCCTGGCCGCCGTCCGCGGCTGACCTGGTTCCGCCCGGTCCACCACGTCCCGTCCTGATCACCGGAGTACCGTGAACGACCCTGAGAACACGGGGGATCCCGACCGACCGCCGGTCGGGATCCCGCCCTTTCCGGACCGGCCCCCCGCGGTCGGCCCGATCTATGGCGTGCCCGTGCAGCAGTACCAGCCCGAGCAGCAGTACCTGCCCCCGCACCCACAGCCACGCCGTCGACGCCGGAGCCCCGCCTATCGCCTGATCGTCGCCTCGGGATTCCTGGCCGCAGCCATCCTGGCCGGTGGCGTGGGCCTGTTGATCTTCGAGGAGATCCAGGACATCGTGGCGGCGCAGGACCACGGACCGGCGCTACCGGCCACCGGAGGCGTCCCCCTCGGCGAGGCCCTGCAGCACAGCCACGAGGGGATCCAGGTGGACTGGGCGGCCGGCCCGAACCTGGACGACGCCGGCCTGGACCAGGGCTCCCGGGTCACGGACGCCCCGGGGGTGCTCATGGTGGACACCCAGTTGATGAGCGGGATGGGCACCGGCACCGGCGTCGTCCTCACCGGCGACGGGCTGGCCATCACCAACTACCACGTCGTCGAGGACGCCTCCGAGGTCACGGTGACCGTCGCTGACTCCGGCGAGGTCTACACGGCCACGGTGCTGGGGCGCGATTCCCTGCACGATGTCGCTGTGCTGCAGATCGAGGACGCACCCACCCTGGCCACGGCCTCCATCAACACCGAGCTCCCGGACCGGGGCGGGCCCACGGCGGCCGTCGGCAATGGTGGTGGCCAGGGCTACCTCACCGCCGTGACCGGTGAGTTGACGGGACTGGAAGAGTCGATCGTGGCCTCCTCCGGTGTCCCCGATGACATGTCCCGGCTGTCGGGTCTCATCGAGACCAGCGCGGACGTGATTCCGGGCTACTCGGGCGGCCCCTTGGTGGACGGGGACGGCCAGGTCATCGGCATCACCACGGCGGCATCCCAGGGCGAGACGGCCGAGGAAGTGGACGGGTATGCGATTCCGGTGACCGTGGCTCTGGATGTGGTGGAGCAGGTCCTCTCCGGTGAGGAGACGGACTCCGTCAGCATCGGGATGGACGGCGCCCTGGGCATCGTGGTGGGCACCGAACAGGACCAGGCGGTCGTCATCGAGGTGACGCCGGGCTCCTCGGCCGAGCAGCTCGGCCTTCGGGAACGGGACATCGTCCGCACCGTGGACGGCCAGCCCGTGACCTCGGCCGCCGAACTCTCACGGATCGTCAACGACCACAACGTGGGGGACGTCATCACGGTCGAATGGACCACCGAGGCAGGCGAGGACCGCTCGGGTGAGGCCACCCTGCAAGAGGCCGTGGTCTACTGACCGGCAACCGGTGATCGACTAGCCCCGCTGCACCGTGATCTCGTCGTCCACGTAGACACGGGCGGAGACGCGGAGCCCGGCCAGCGCCATGACGAGTCCGGAGCAGGCCAGCAGGATGAGCACCAGGGTCCAGTTCCCCGTGGCCGCATGGATCAACCCGACGGTCATCGGGCCGACGGCGGCCACGATGTAGCCATAGGGCTGGACGAATCCGGACAGCCTTGCGGTGACATGCGGCTGCCGGCTGCGGGCTGGAATCAGGGCGATCGCCGTGGGGAAGGCGAAACCGCCCAGGCCCAGCAGGACGGCCCACCACAGGCCACCGGCGGCCGGGGCCAGCAGCATCCCGGCCCATCCGCCAGCGGTGGCGATGCCGAAGCCGATCATCCAGGGTGCCAGCGTGCGGGACCGGTCGATCACAGTGGGCATCACGAGCCCGCCGACCACGCCCAGCGCAGCGACCACGGACAGCAGGGCCCCGGCCAGGTTGGCGTCCAGTCCGGCGTCCCGGTACATCTGCGGCAGCCAGCCGAACTGCACATAGGCGTTCATGGACTGCACTCCGAACAACACCATGAGGAATACGGCCGTGGGCGAGGACCGCAGGGGCCGGTCCGGTTCATCCTGAGGCGGGGTCCCCGGGAAGTCGTGTCCCGTGCGGCGGGCCACCAGCAACCACAACACCAGGGGGACGACGGCGGCCAGCCCCCAGAACCCGAGAGACCACCTCCAGCCCTCGGTCGGGTCCCCGGCGGACAGAGTGGTTCCAGCCGCTTCGGCCAGGGGCGAGGCGAGGCCGGAACCGGCGGATCCGCCCACGGTGAGGAACATGCTGTACAGGGTCATCAGGGCCACCGTGCGGCCGCCGCCGTGCCGCTTGATCCACGCGGGGACCAGGACGTTGCCCACGGCCATGCCGGCCAGGGCGAGGGCGGTGAACGGGATGAACACCCAGATGGACGGGGCGAAGGGGCGCAACAGCAGGCCAAGGACCATCACGATCAGGCTGAGCGCGATGGTCAGGGACAGCCCGGCCCGGCGACCCAGGCTCACGGCCACGAATCCCACGAGCCCGAACATCAACCCCGGCAGTGCCGTGATGACCCCGGCCACGGTGCCGTTGATCTGCAAGGACGCGGACACCTCGGCCAGGACCGGTCCCAGGGCGGTGGCCCCCGGACGCAGGTTGACGGCGATGAACACCACGGCCAGCACAGCCAGCGTGATGCCGATCGTTCCCCGCCCAGCCCGCCCAGCCCGCCCGGCCGGAGGGACGGAGGGGACGCCGGGAGTTGGTACGCCGGGAGTGGGCGCGGCGGTGATGTCGGGGCTGGCGCCGGGGTTGGTGCCGGAGTTGGCGCCGGGGTCGGTGGTCATGGGTCAGTTCTACAGCGTCGCGAACAGCAACAGCGAAACGGCCATGACGGCCATGCCGGCCACGAGCCCATACATGGCCAGGTGGTGCTTTCCGTACTCGCGGGCGGTGGGCAGCAGCTCATCGAGGGAGATGAACACCATGATGCCGGCCACCAGGGCGAAGGTGAGTCCCAGGGTGAAGTCGTTCATGAAGGGCATCAGCAGGGCGAAGCCGATCAACGCCCCGGCCGGTTCAGCCAGTCCGGAGAGGAAGGACCACCGGACGGCCCTGCGGCGGGACCCGGTCGCCTCGCGGATGGGCACGGCCACGGCCACGCCCTCCGGGATGTTGTGTAGGGCGATCGCCAGGGCCACGGGCAGTGCCACCTGCAGGTCGGTGAGTCCGGCGATGAACGTGGCGAAGCCCTCGGGGAAGTTGTGCACTCCGATGGCCAGGGCCGTCACGGTGCCGGTCTTCATCATCCGACGGCGCTTCACGGCCGCAGCCGGATCATGGACCAAACCGGGCTCGTGCGGGTTGATCTGCTCGGGCACCAGGCGGTCGATGACCCCGATGAGCAGGACCCCGGCGAAGAATGCGGCTCCGGCAGCCCACGGTCCGGCAGCCGGTCCATTGGCCGCGGTCAGGGAGTCCAAGGCCTTGGGCATGATCTCCATGAAGGAGACGTAGAGCATGACGCCCGCCGAGAAGCCCAGCGAGACGGACAGGAACGCGCCGGACGCGCGCCGCGGGACCACCGAGATCAGTCCACCGATACCGGTGCAGAGGCCGGCGAGCAGTGTCAGCCCGAAGGCCAGCCAGAAGTTCTCCACCAGCCGAGTGTAGGGCGGCCAGAGCCCGACGCCGGCACGGGACAAGGCGCGCGGAGCTTCATTACGCTGGGCCCGTGCATGCCTCCGATCTCCTCGAGCTGGCGGCCTCCCGTGGGGCCTCGGTGCAGCTGGCGGTGATCCACCGCGGGCGGACCGTGGTGGACGGGGCCGTCCGCTGTCAGCCGGACGCCCTGGGCTGGTTGTTCTCCGCCTCCAAGCCCTTCACGTCCCTGCTGGTGCACCGGCTCGCCGGCGAAGGCCTGCTCGACCTCGACGCGCCCGTGGCCGCGTACTGGCCCGACTACGGTTCCGGCCGTCGGTGGCCGCGGAGCGAGAGGACCTCGAAGGCCGGCACCACCCTCCGCGACGTCCTCACCCACCGCTCCGCCGTCCCCTCGGCGGGGCCCTATCCGGCCGCCGTGATGGCCATGCACCGCACCGAGGCCTCCCTGCAGCGGGTGGCGGGAGGCCGGCGTCGGGACCGGAGATACGGTGCCGGTCCCGCGTACCAGCCGTTGGACTTCGGGTTCATCCTCGCGGAGGTGGCACGGCGGGCTGTCGGTCGGGATGGCGGGCGGGGTGTGGGAGGAGACGGAGACGTGGGTTGGGCCGGTCTGCTGCGGGAGCTGGTCCTGGAGCCGGCCGGACTCCACGACGTCCATCCCGGCGTACCGGACTCTGAGCTGCCCCGCTGCCTGCCCTTCGACGGTTCCCTCCGCGCCGCCCCGGGCGGGCCCGTGATCGCGGCCCTGCTGAACCGCCGGGTCGTCCGGCAGGCCCAGATCCCGGCGGCCGGGATCTCCACCACCGCGCTGGAGCTCGCACGGTTCTACCGGTACCTGCTCCACGTCCCGGAGCGGGAGGCGCTGTGTACACCGAGCTCGGACGGGGGTCCGGACGGCTGGACCAGACTGCCGACCCGCTGGGGGACCGGGGTGCAGCTGGGCGGCACCGGAGCGGGATGTCCGCTGGGGGAGACCAGCACGGAACGGACCTTTGGGCACAACGGATCGGACGTCTGCCTGGGCTGGGCGGACCCGGACCTGGACTTGGCCGTCGGCCTGGTGACCGACCGGGCCAGCGGTCACCCGGCAGATCGGAGGCTGCTGGTGGAGGTCTCCGACGCCATTCGTTCGCTGGCAGCGAACAGCTCCGGTGGCGCGTCCGAAATCCTGACTACTTCTTGACTACTTAAAGGGGCTCTCGCGACGTGCCTCCGAAGACGACCGGACGCGGCCTGCTGGTGTCACGTGGGCCACCGAGCTTCGGTAGGGTGAGTCGCATGTTGATCGCCCTCACGCTTGCCCTGTTGGCGGTCGGACTCATCCTCACCCCGCTGTTCTGCCGTTGGCTGGGACGCAATGCCGGCTGGCCGCTCGCCGCCGTCTACCTGGGCGCCGCGGTGCTCTACCTTCCGGCCCTGCTGACTGGCGGTGCCGCCGGAACGGGGACCGATGCCGGTTCGGCTGCCAACACCTGGTCCACCCCCTGGATTCCGGCCTGGGGGATCGACCTGTCCTTCGCGGCCGACCCCATCTCGAGCGTCTTCACGCTGATCTCCCTGCTCATCGGCGCCGTCGTGCTGGTGTACTCGACCCGGTATCTCGACGCCGGGATGCGGCCCTCGGCCTACCTGAGTTTCTACCTCGGCATGGCCCTGTTCACGGTGTCCATGGTCGGCCTGGTCACCGCCGATGACCTGATGGTGCTGTTCCTGTGCTGGGAACTGACCTCGCTGGCCTCGTTCCTGCTCATCGCCCGCTCCGGACGCGCCGCCTTCGCCCCGTCCATGCGCACCCTGCTGGTGACATTCCTCGGCGGGCTGGCGCTGCTCGTGGCGGTGGTCCTGGTGGCCGTGCGCGCCGGCACCACCGACCTCTCGGTGATCCTGGACCCGCAGGCCTCGGCCGGGTTGTGGACGTCTGACCCGGCGTTCACCACCACCATCGGGCTGCTCATCGCGCTTGCCGCCATGACCAAGTCGGCCCAGTTCCCGTTCCACTCCTGGCTGCCAGATGCCATGGCCGCCATCACGCCGGTGTCCGCCTACCTGCACGCCGCTGCCGTGGTCAAGGCGGGCATCTTCCTGCTCCTGCGGTTCTCCCCGGCGTTTCATGAGAATGCGCTGTGGTCCGTCCTGCTCGTCACCGCCGGCCTCATCACCGCTCTCGTCGGGGGTTGGCGCGCTGTGCAGCAGCACGACCTCAAGAAGCTGATGGCCTACTCGACGGTCAGCCAGCTCGGGCTCATCGTCGCGGCCATCGGCACCGGCACGGAGGCCGGCATCGCCGCCGCCCTCATCCACACGATCGCGCACGCCCTGTTCAAGTCCGGGCTGTTCATGATGATCGGGGTGGTGGACCATGCCACCGGTACCCGCGACCTGCGTCAGTTGCCTGTGCTGCGCCGAGCCCTGCCCGGCACCTTCGCGGTGACGGTCCTCGGCGCCGGGGCCATGGCCGGCATCCCGCCGCTGCTCGGCTTCGTCTCCAAGGAGTCCATCTTCACCGCGCTCAACGCCTGGTCCGGGGACTGGGTGGCCGCCGGAGCTGCCGCCGGAACCCTGCCCTCGTGGGCGGGCCCCGTGGCCTTGGCCGGTGCTGCCCTCGGCTCCGTGCTGACGGTGGCCTACTGCGCCAAGATCGTGGTGGGCGGCTTCTGGGACCGCGCTCGGGCCCCTGAGCCGGCTCTTGAAACGGCCCCGGACGGCCATCACAGCGCCGGCCACGCACCCGGCGCCATCCTCGTCGGCGCCACCGCGCTGCCGATCCTGGCCTCCGTGGCCGCGTTGTTCGCCCTGCCCCTGCTGGACACCGCGGTCGGCGCGGCGGCCACGGCGGCTCTGCCCGGAACGGAGGTGCACCCGCACTTCGTCTTGTGGCACGGCGTCACCCCGGAACTGCTGACCACCGTGGCGGTACTGGTGGTGGGCCTGGGCACCCTGGCGTTCCGTCACCGTCTCTGGCCAGCCCTGGAACGGGCCCAGCTGCCGTTCAGCGGGTCCGGCCTGGTCGATTCCGCCACTTCGGCCCTGACGGCGCTCGGCTCGGGCGTCAACCGCCTCACCGCCCGGGACGCCGCCGCCTCCCACGCGGCCATGATGGTCCTCTCACTGGCCGCCATCGTGGTGCCCGGCGTGCTCCTGCTGAACGCCGGTGGAGACCTGCCGCCGCTGCAACCGAACCTCAACCGGGCGTCCGACGTCGTGCTGTTGATCCTGCTGGCCGTCTCGGCCTTGGGCGTGGCCATGGCCCGCTCACGCCTCGGCGCCACCGTGGCGCTGTCCGCCGTCGGGATCCTGGTGACCGTGCAGATCGTCTCCCTGGGCGCCCCGGACGTGGCCCTCACCCAGCTGTTGGTGGAGTCCCTGACCGTCATCGTCATCATGCTGGTCCTGCAGAAGCTGCCACGAACCTTCCATCATGTCCGCACCCGGCGCGCGGTGCCGGCCGCCCTCATCGCCGTGAGCGCCGGACTGGCGACCGGCCTGGCCGTCTGGGGGCTGACCAGCCGCCGGGACAAGTCTGAGGTCGGCACGTACCTGCTGGAGAACGGCCAGGACATCACCGGTGGCGTCAACATCGTCAACGTCATCCTGGTGGAGTTCCGCGCCCTGGACACCCTCGGTGAACTGGCCGTGCTGGGCATGACCGGGGTGGCTATTGCCGCCATCCTCTCCACCATCCGCAACCGTCACCTGGACCCTCAACTGATCCCGGCAACGCCCGGCGAGGACGACGGCTCCGGCGCCCTGGAAGGCCCCGATCTCGGCACCCCGACCGCTCGGCGCGCCATTCTGGACTCGTGGGGCAACACCAGCCAGTTGCAGCTGATGCTCAAGGTGATCCTGCCGATCCTGGCCGTGGTCTCCGCGATCCTCTTCCTGCGCGGCCACAACGAGCCCGGCGGCGGATTCATCGCTGCACTGGTCGGCTCAGCCGTGGTCGGTCTGCTGTACCTGTCGACCTCGAAGGATCGTCAGATCGGTCCTCCGCGCGCCCCGTTGTACCTCATCGGCGGCGGCGTGGTGATAGCCGTGGCCATCGGCTTGGTGAACATGGCCTTCACAGGGACCTATATGGAGCCCCAGCACGGTTATCTCCTGGGGCAGCACGTGACCACGTCCATGATTTTCGACGCCGGCGTCTACCTCGCCGTGATCGGACTCGTCATGCTCGCCTTCAACGTCCTCGGCACGGCGCCCGCCTCCGCAGAGCAGGACGGCGGCGAAAGCACCCGGGAGCGGGTGGACGAGGCATTCCTGGAGGAGATCGACACCCCGGCACCGGACACCCAGGAGGAAGCCGAGCCCGTGACCAGTTCCATCCCCGTCCGGCCCCAGACACAACACATCTCGTCCGGCGTCCGGCCCGAAGAATGGGGGCGGTGACATGTTCGACTCGATCTTCGTCCTCGCCATCACCGTTGGCGTGCTGACCACCGCCGGGGTCTGGCTGCTGCTGCAACAGGACATGGTGCGCGCCATCTTCGGGCTCACCCTGATCTCCCACTCCGCGAACCTGCTGCTGCTCGCCAGCGGGGTGCCTGGCTGGCGCCATGAGCCGCTCATGGACGGCACCACCGTCGCCGAAGCGGCTGATCCGTTGCCGCAGGCCTTCGTGCTGACGGCCATCGTCATCGCCATGGCCACCACCATCCTCATGCTCGCCCTGGCGGTCATCGGGCGGAACGACGACCAGGAGAGGGCGCCCACCGTCAGCGACCACGACGACCCAAGCAGCCAGCCAGAAAGCCAGTCGGACAGCCGGCCCGGCATCGAGCGAGTTGACCAGTCTGCCAGCCAGGCCGAGGACCAGCAGGGGGTGGACCGGGTATGACCGACCAGTTCATCGGCTCCCTGTTGCCGCTCTTCGTGGCCGTGCCGCTGCTGTTCGCCGGCCTCTCGGTGATCCTGCGTCGCCGGGTGATGGACCGCATCCTCATCATCGCCGTTCCGGTGCTGGTGCTGGCCGCCGCCGTCGCGCTGATGGTCCACCACCGGGACGCTCCGGTCCTTGCCAGTGCGATCGGCAGCTTTGAGGGCGGGATCGCCATCCCGTTCGTCTCCGACACCCTGACGGCGGTGATGCTGGCGACCACCGGCCTGGCCACCGCCGCCTCGTGCTGGTTCCTGACCGCCTCCGGCGAGGACCGGCTGCGTTTCGTCCCTGCCCTCGCACTGATGCTGATGTCCGGGGTCAACGGTGCCCTGCTGACCGGGGACCTGTTCAACCTCTTCGTGTTCGTCGAGGTCATGCTGCTGCCCTCCTATGCGCTGATCGCCGTGACCGGCACATGGCGCCGGCTGGGCATCACCCGGATGTTCGTGATCGTCAACCTCGTCACCAGCGCGATCCTGGTGATGGGCGTGGGCCTCGTCTACGGCTCGGCGGGTACCGTCAACCTTGCCGCGCTGGCAGGACTGGCCGGCGAGGATCCGCAGGTGGCCCTGGCCGTCACCGTCGTTATGCTGGCCTTGGCCATCAAGGCCGGTGTGGTCCCCGTCCACGGTTGGATGCCGCGTGCCTACCCGGGCACGTCGGCCGGAATCATGGCTTTGTTCTCCGCCCTCCACACCAAGGTCGCGCTGTACGCGATCTTCCGGATCTACTTCACCACCTTCGGTCCGGGGAACTCGGCCGGCACGGCCGAAGCCACGGTCACGACGCCGGCCCTCCACGGCACCGCGACCACGGTCGCGGTGGTGATTGCCGTCGTCGTGCTCGCCACCATGGTGCTGGGCGCGCTCGGGTCGCTCGGCGAGAACCGCTTCCGCGGGGTGATGGCCTTCCAGATGATCGCCGGAGTGGGGCACATCCTCATCGGCGTGGCCATCGCCTCACCTGCTGCCGTGGCCGCCGGCCTGTTCTACCTCATCCACCACGTGGTGACCATGGCGTCCCTGCTGACTACGGCCGGCGCCGTCGAGCAGACCTATGGCACCGGAATCCTCGGCAAGCTCTCCGGACTGCTGCACCGAGACCGGCTGGCCGCCGTGGTGGTGGCCCTCGGATTGCTGTCCCTGGCCGGTCTCCCGCCGACCTCGGGTCTGTGGGCGAAGCTGGGGCTGGCCCTTTCGGTGGTCGGGCCCGAGGGTGGTGGCGGCAACCCCGCGTGGTACGCCCCGGTGTTCCTGACCGCGATCGTGCTGGCCTCTGTGGCGACCCTCGTGGCCCTGCAGCGTTTGTGGGGCAAGTCCTTCGCCGGCGAGCCGCTGCGCATGTATCGGCCGGTCCTGGCCGACGGCAGCCGGGATCGTGGCCCTGAGGAAGCGCTGCCGGACTCGGTTCGGATTCCGGGCCGGCTGTTGGCTCCCGGCGTCGTGATGATCGGGGTTTCCGTGCTGCTCTTCGTCTTCGCCGGTACGCTGATGCCGTTCATCGAGACGGCGGCGGCCGGCCTGTTCGAGACCGGCCCCTATGTGGAGGCCGTCCTGGGAGGTGGCATCGAATGAGTGACCATTGGCGCTTCAGCATCTGGAACATGGTGCGCTATCTGGTCTGGCTGATCGGTCAGGTCATCTCGGGTGCGTTGCTGGTAGCCCGGCGGACACTCACGCCCGGCACGTTCGCCCAGCCGTCGATCGTGAGTTTTCCCCTGCGGGGTGCCACGGATCTCGAGGTGACGTGGATGGCCTCCTCCATCACCATCACCCCGGGAACCCTGGTGGTCGGCACGGCGCACGGCACGGACACTGAACCGGTCACGGTCTTCGTGCATTCCGTCTTCGACGGCGACCGGGACTCCGTGCGAGACGGACTGCGGGACATGGAGGATCGGTTGCTGCGGATGACGCGGGGCAGCGGCTGGGAAGACCGGCTCGAAGTGCGAGTAGAACCTGAGGAGGGGCGGCGTCCATGATCATCGACTCCATCCCGGACCTCCTGCTGGCCCTGGCCATGGGAATCCTCGCCGCCGCAGTGATCGTGGGCCTCTACCGGGTATATTCCGCCACCTCGGCCGCCGAACGGGCGGTGGTCGGTGACCTCGTGTACTTTGCGTCCATCGGCATCCTGATGATCATCGGCATCCAGACCGGCTCGGCCATCGTCCAGGACGCCGCCATGCTCGCAGCCTTCCTGGGCATCCTTGCCACCGTGGCCCTGGCCCGCATCCTCACGAGGGGAGAACGCTGATGACCGGATTCGAGGTCTATGAGTTGGTGTCGGCCGTGTTGATCCTCGGCGGGACCCTGTTGGTGTTGCTCTCCACTGTGGCCATGCTCCGGGCGAAGGACGCTCTGCAGATGATGAACGTGTTCTCTTCGGCCACCGGCATGGGACTGCCACTGACGGTTATTGGCGTCTTCGTCCACCTGACGGGCCGGGACGGTTTCGAATGGTGGACGCTGTTGGTGTCTCTCATGACGATCGCCGCACTGGTGATCGTCTCCTCCATGGCCTCGAACACACTGGCCCGTGCGGCGTACCAGTCCGGTGCGCCCCTGGACCCAGCCACCCATCCGCAGGACCTGGCCAGCGAGGACTGAAGCCGGGCTCATCGATACCTCATCCACGGCTCATCCACGTCTCATCCCGGCCCTGCAGGATATTCACAGGATCTTCAAAGGACGGAAGCAGACTCCATGGCTCAGTACAGGCAGAACAGTGCCGGTGCGCACGCGGCGCGTACCAGCGGCGGCCGGCGGGCCGTCGTCGTCGGCTCCGGGCCGAACGGGCTCACCGCCGCCGCCGTGCTGGCTCGCGCTGGCTGGGCAGTGGACGTCTATGAACGCCACTCCGCCTACGGCGGTGCCTCCGCGTCGACGGACCTCCTGGGGCCGGGAACGATCGTGGACCTGGGGGCCGCCGGACACTCCTTTGGCGTGGCCAGTCCCGTCTTCCGCGACCTGGGCCTGACCGATCACGGCCTGGAATGGCTCCACCCCGAATACCCGATGGCGCACCCGCTCGACGGGCGGCCAGCGGCCCTCCTGCAGGACTCGATGGAGGCCACGGTCAGTGGACTGGGCCGTGATGGAGCGGCCTGGCAGCGACTGCACGCGCCACTGGCCGGCAACATCGACGCCCACCTGGAGAACATCCTCGGCCCATCCCTGGTTCGCCTGCCTCCGCACCTGCTCAGCATGGCCCGGTTCGGGGTGCGGGCGCTCTGGCCGTCCGGGGCCCTCGGCCGCACGATCTTCCGCGACGAGCCGGCCCGGGCCCTGTTCGCGGGATCCTCCATCCACGCCATCCTGCCGCCCTCGCACCTGTTGACCTCGGCCTTCGGCCTGATCTTCGGGGCCCTCGGTATGACCCGCGGCTGGCCCGTCGCCCGGGGCGGCTCCCAGGGGATCGTGGACGCGCTGGCCTCCGTCCTGCACGCCCATGGGGGCCGCATCCACCTGAACCACG
Organism: Citricoccus muralis; assembly: GCF_003386075.1. Taxonomy (GTDB): domain Bacteria; phylum Actinomycetota; class Actinomycetes; order Actinomycetales; family Micrococcaceae; genus Citricoccus; species Citricoccus muralis. The sequence goes on along the minus strand of NZ_QREH01000001.1, from coordinate 1,571,289 downwards.
AGGTCACCGACCTCGGCGAGTTCACTGGTGCCGATGCGATCCTGCTCGGCCTGACGCCGCGCCAGTTGCTGCAGCTCAAGGGCGCCGACCTCACCGATCGCTACGCCGGCCACCTTAGGCGGTGGAGATACGGCACCGGGGTGTCCAAGATCGACTACCTGCTCGATGGACCGGTCCCGTGGACGGACCCACGGGTAGGTGGCGCCGGCACCGTCCACGTGAGCGGGACGCTCGCGGAGATGGAGCACGCCGAACGCGAAGCCAAGGCCGGACGGCTCCCGGAGAGGCCCTTCGTCATGGTCTGCCAGCAGCAGGGGGCGGATCCGTCCCGGGCCACCGGCGAGGCCGCCGGCAAGACCGTGCTGTGGACCTACGCCCACGTGCCCGGTGGCTACGATGCCCCGGTCGACGACCTGATCGAATCGCAGATCGAGCGGTTCGCCCCCGGATTCCGGGATCGCATCGTCCACCAGGTGGCCACCCCGCCGTCGGCCCTCGAGTCGTGGAATCCCAACCTCATCGGAGGGGACGTGGCCGGCGGGTCCATGGGCGGGCTGCAGCAGATCCTGCGCCCCGCCCCGGTCCTCAGCCCACACCGCACCTCCACGCCCGGCCTGTACCTGGCCTCCTCCTCCACACCACCCGGCGGGGGAGTCCACGGCATGGCCGGGCTCCACGCTGCCCGGGCCGCCATGGCCGACGCCGCCGCACACCGCTGACGCGGTCCGGCCGCGCCGTGCCGCTCGAGACCCGTTGCTCGCCAGACCCACACCGGCTCAGCCGTACCCACCCGTACCCCTGTCCACCCGCACTCGCATCCACCCATATCCGCATCCACCCGCACCGGAAGGATCGATCGTGACCATCGACCTCTCGCACCATCTCTCGCGTCCCATCTCACACCGCCTTTCGCAAGGTCTCTCCGCGGCAGACCTGACCGCCGCTGTGAGCCGGTCCGCCGCCCCTGCGTCACACCACCCGACAGCGCTGCCAGCGGTGGTGAGGGCCATCGTCCCGGCACCGCGCGCGACGGAGCGCGACCTCTGGGCGCTGGCGGCCGGCGTCGCCTTCGCGGCCGTGTTGCTCTCTCCCGTACGCCACTACTTCAACGGCAAGGACAAGAACGAGGAGGACTCCTTCCCGCTGTCCACCTATCCGATGTTCTCCGATGACCGCAAGGACCGGACCCGGATCCCGCACGTGGCCGGATTCACCGCCGACGGCGACCGGATGGTCCCGCACTACAGTCACTTCGGTGCCGGCGGGTTGAACCAGGTCCGCAAGCAGATCACCCGTATGGTCCGCCAGGGCCGCGCGGTGGAGGTCGCCCAGCGCTACGCCGATGCCCTGGCCGAACAGCAACGCCGAACGGCAGGCCAGGGCACGAGCCCCGCTGCCCAGAGGCGGCGCAAGGAGGCCGGCATCGTCCGCGTGGAGATCGTGCGGTCGCGGTATTTCTTCGACACCTACTTCGCGGGCAACACCACACCGCAGATGGAGACCGTCCATGCGCGGGCCGACGTCGGCGGGACCGCGACGGCCGTGTCCGAGACCCGGCATGACGACGCGCAGGACGCGCAGGGGCCGCCCACCGGACCCATGGCCCGCTCCGAGTTGGGCAATGTCCCGCCGCGGCCGATTGGCACCGGCAACACCGCGGGCGACTATGTCACCGAGAACACTGTCCAGACCGCAACCCCGACCGCAACCGAGACGGAGGCCACACCGTGAACGGCGCCAGCAACACCTTCCCGTCCTTCGATTCCCCGGCGTTCCAGAAGGCCGTCGACCTGCTGCGGCCCGCGGCCCAGCCGATCCGCCCCGCGGTGCTGAGGGTGGCCACCGGAATCTTCTCGGCCGCCCACAACATCAGGCGGCGGGCCATGTTCCGCAGGCTCCACGCCCAGGACGCCTCCCAGTTCACCCCGGTGGGAGTGGTCAAGATCCTCAGGAAGCCCCTGCCGCCGCGGGTGGCCGACGGGATCTTCGATGCGGCCCAGGCCGTGAACATCGCCGCCACCCTCGGGGTGGGCCACCGGGTCACCGGACCGCTCAACGCTGCCCTGCAGCTGTGGACCATCAGCTATCGCAACTCTTGGACCATGCTGCTGCACAGCGACAACATGCTCACCATGCACCAGATGGTCCTGGGCGCCACGCGGTCCGCAGACGCCCTCAGCATCGACTCACTGCTGCGGGAGGGCACCCTCTTCCCCCAACGCTACGACCGTGCCTATGGCGCTGTGCCGACCGCCATGAACGTGGCCACTGTGGCCGTGTACTTCATCTCCGGGATGGCGAAGGTCCGCGGACCGCTCGGTCTGAAGTGGGCCGGGGGAGACGTGTTGCGCGGCCAGATCGCCGTGGACGGGATGCGCAAGGACCTCTTCGGCTCCACCAAGCCGGAGGCCGGGGCCGCGCTATACCGCCAGAAGGAGCTGTTCACCGTGATGGCGGTCGTGTCCCTGGCCGTGGAACTCGGGGCGCCCCTCTCCCTCATCAACCGCCGGCTGGGCCAGGTATTCGCAGCCGGGGCGTGGGGGATGCACGTGGGCATCCGCATCATCATGGGGATCAGGTTCAAATACAACATCTCTGGGGTGTCCTACCTGCCCTACTTCCCGATGGGCCCGCAACTTCCTCGCTGAGCCGGAGCCGCAGGCCTGGCTGGACCGCCTGCGGCAGGGGTCACCTTCGGCAGGTTCCTGCTGGTCGTGATGTGAAACACCCATTTCGGGGACTATGTCTACATGGATAGTCATCTGCTGTAACGCCCCGGAAACACGCGGGATTACGGGAGACCCGGCTAAGTTACGGGATGGTAACGATTGGCTCTTCGGTGGACTATTCAATGTTGCTTTCGTATGTTGCGAGGCTATTCTCGTGCACACCTTGTGGTGTTGCTCACCCTCCGGTGCTGAAGCGGAAAACTGGTTTCAGTGCCGGAATCGGACCGGCCCTCCCACCCCAACCGGGTCGGATCGGGAGCACTCCACGTCTCGCACCTGTTTGAATGGAGACGCTTTGATGAAATACACAAAGCTTTCTGCCGCTGCTGCCCTTCTGGCCAGCTCGGCGCTCGTCCTGTCCGCTTGCGCGCCGGGTGGCCCGGCCGAGAACGAAGAATCCGGCACCGCCGCACCCGAGGGCGGCAATGGTGAGGTGATGACCGGCGAAGCCGGCAACAAGCTCACGGTCGAACCCACAGACACGGGAAAGGCTGACCTCGGTGAGATCGAGACCCAGGACGGCTCGATCTCCTACTCCGTGGGCGAGGACGAGTTCATCTCCTACAACTCCATGACTCCGGAGACGTACTCCACCTACAACTCGGCCATCACCGAGCGCATGATCTCGACCTTCGCATACTTCGGTACCGATGGGGAGATCTACCAGAATGAGGAATACGGCACCTACGAGAAGATCTCGGACGATCCGCTCCAGGTCAAGTACACGATCAACGAGGATGCCGTGTGGTCTGACGGCACCCCCGTCACCGCCGCCGACTACATCCTCAAGTGGGGCGTGGAGAACCCGAGGATCACCTCCGGCGAGGGCGAGGAAGCCACACCGCTGTTCAACGCCATCGCACACGAGTTCGGCCTGCGGGTTCCGGATGCGCCGGAAGGTGACGTGGACGGCAAGGAATTCACCATCACCTTCGACGAGCCCTATGCCGACTGGCCGATCCTCCTGGACACGGCGCAGCCGGCCCACGTGGTCGCCGAGCAGTCCGGCATGGGCATGGAGGCCATGATCGAGGCCGTGAAGAACGAGGATGCCGAGGCTCTGGCCCCGGCCGCCGAGTTCTGGAACACCGGCTGGAACACCTCGCCGGGCGAGCTGCCCTCCGAGGAGATCGCCCCCTCCAACGGCCCCTACAAGTTCAAGAGCTGGGAGCCCGGTCAGTCCATCACGCTGGAGGCCAACGACCAGTGGTGGGGCACTCCGCCGGCCACCCAGGAACTGGTCATCCGCTTCGCCGCGGCTGACACCCACGTCCAGGCCCTGCAGAACGGCGACCTCAACGTCATCGAGCCGCAGGCCACCGTGGACACCCTCGAGCAACTGGAGGGCCTGGGCGACCAGATCGTCATCCAGCAGGACGCCTCGCTCACCTGGGAGCACCTGGACTTCAACTTCATGGAGGAGTCGATCTTCTCCGACAGCCCCGAGCTGCGCGAGGCCTTCGCCCTGTGTGTGCCGCGGCAGAACATCGTGGACAACCTGATCAAGCCGCTGGACCCGGAAGCCGTCGTCATGAACGCACGCGAGGTCTTCCCCTTCCAGGAGAGCTACCAGGAGGTCGTGGACGCCGCCTATGACGGCCAGTACGACGAGGTCGACATGGAGCGTGCCACCCAGCTCGTCGAGGAGTCCGGAGAGACCAATCTGGACGTCCGCATCGGCTACAGCGCACCGAACCCCCGCCGTGCCGAGACGGTCGCCATGATCAAGTCCTCGTGTGACGAGGCGGGCTTCAACGTCATCGACGCCGGCCATGCCGACTTCTTCGGCGTGGTCCAGCCGCAGGGTGACTGGGAGGTGGCCTTGTTCGCATGGGCCGGTTCCGGCCAGATCGCTTCCGGCCGCAACATCTACCACTCTGAGGGCGCCCAGAACTACGGCGAGTTCTCCAATGAGGAAGTTGACGCCGCCTGGGACACCCTCTCCAGCTCCGTGGATCCCGAGGTCCACGCGGAGCAGGTGAAGATCATCGAGCGTGAGCTGTGGGAGAGCCTGCACGGCATTCCGTTGTATGCCCACCCGGGCATCGTGGCTCACTCCGCGGATATCGCCAATGTCCGTAACACGGCCACCCAGTCCGGCGCCGTGTGGAACGCAGAGCAGTGGGCTCGTGTCGAATGAGTGCGTGAGCTGATCAGGTCTCCCTGATCTCCTTCAAGCGCCTCTGCAGTTGGGGCCCGACCTTCTCCGGCCGGGCCCCAACTGTTCCTCCTCCCTGCATGGAAGGCAACGCCCCGTTGTGCTGAAATTTATCCTCCGCCGCTTCGGCAGCTCATTCCTGGTGCTCCTCGGTGCTTCCCTTTTGCTGTTCGTCTTGACGATCAACTCCGGCGACCCCTTGGCCGATCTGCGTGAGTCCAACGCGGACAACCGTGAGTTCCTCATGGAGCAGCGCATCAACTTCATGGGCCTGGACCAACCCTGGTATGCCCGGTACTGGGATTGGCTGACCGGCGTCGGCCAATGCTTCGTCGGACAATGCGACCTCGGCACGAACCGCTCCGGTCAGGAGGTCATCGACCTACTGGGCCTGGCAGCCGCCTCGACCCTGCGCCTCGTGGTCCTGGCCACCGTGATCGCCATGGTCTTCGGCGTGCTCATCGGCATCCTGACGGCCATCCGCCAGTACTCGGGGATCGACTACGCGGTCACCTTCCTGACCTTCCTGTTCTTCTCCCTCCCGGTCTTCTGGGCGGCCGTGCTCCTAAAGGAGTACCTGGCGATCGGCTTCAACGACTGGCTGGCCAGTCCCGATCCCGGCTTCACCTGGCCCACGATCATCGCGGTCGGCCTGATCCTGGGTCTCTCGCTGCAGGCCGTCCTCGCCGGCGGCCCACGTCGTCGGATCTTCACCTTCCTGGGCACCGTCGCCTTCACCTGTGTGGCTCTTCCCTACCTGGACTGGCTGAATTTCGCCCGATACCCACAGATGCCTCCCGTGGTCCTCCTGCTGGTCGGAGTCGCTGCCGCCGTCGGCGCCACGGTCCTGGGGGCGGGCCTGCAGAATCGCCGCGTGCTCTACTCGGGACTGGTCACGGCCGGTCTCGGGCTCGTGGCCTACTACGCCACCTACAACCTGCTGTGGGATCCGAACTGGCTGATCATTTTCGTCCTCGCGGTTGTGGCGATTGGCCTCGCCGTGCTCATCGGCCGCCTGATGGGCGGGTATTCCAAGGGGGCAGCCACCATCGTCTCGGTGTTCACCGCCGTCGTCATGGGCGGATTGACGATCGTGGGACACCTCTTCCGATCCTGGCCGGGCTACCTGGACATCGTGGGGCGCCCCATCGCGACGATCGGCTCGCAGACGCCGAACTTCACCGGCACCTTCTGGGAGGACTTCCTGGACAAGGGCACCCAGCTCCTGCTGCCGACCATCGTGCTGACCCTGATCTCCCTGGCCAGCTATTCGCGCTACACACGGGCCTCGATGCTCGAGGTCAGCCAGCAGGACTACATCCGCACCGCCCGCGCCAAGGGCCTGAACGAGCGGCAGGTCATCCTCAAGCACGCCTTCCGCAACTCACTGATTCCGATCACGACGATCATGGCCTTCGACTTCGCCGGCCTCATCGGTGGTGCGGTGATCACCGAGCAGGTCTTTGGCTGGCAGGGCATGGGCAACCTCTTCCGCGTGGGTCTGGAACAGGTGGACCCCGCTCCCGTCATGGCCTTCTTCCTGGTGACCGGCACCGCCGCGGTGCTCTTCAACCTGCTGGCCGACATCCTGTACGCCGTCCTCGACCCCCGGATTCGAGTGTGAGTCGCATGAGCAACGAGAACGGGACCCCCCGCCCGGAGAATGGACCCTCCCAGCAGGCCGTGGACCTGGCCAACCTGGCCGAGGTAGAAGACGCCAAGCTGCGCCAGCAGACCGGGAAGTCCTTCAGCCAGGGCCAGCTGGTCAGGCGGCGTTTCCGCCACCACAAGGCCGCCATGATCTCCGCCGTCTTCCTGGTGCTGATCTTCCTCCTGGCCTTCACCTCCATCGGCTATGCCGGCATCCCCGGCTGGTGGGACAAGGACTATGCGGCGACCGGCGCGACGGTGAACGGCGGCGTCCCCACCCTGTCCGTGGTGCCCGAGTGGCTGGGCGGCGAGGGCCTCCGCTGGGGGGAACACCCCTTCGGCCAGGTCACCACCGGCAACGACTTCTTCGCACTGGTGATGCGCGGCACCCAGCAGTCGCTGATCATCGCCATCGTCGTGGGCATCGTCTCCACCGTCATCGGCTCCGTGGTCGGCGCGCTCGCGGGCTACTTCCGCGGCTGGATCGATGCCGTCCTGATGCGGGCGACCGACCTGGTCATCGTGATCCCGCTGCTCGTGCTGGCCGCCGTCCTCGGCCAGATGTCCTCGGGACTCGGCGGCGGGATCATCCCGCTGGCGCTGGTGCTGGGACTGGTCACGTGGACCTCGCTGGCCCGCCTCGTCCGCGGCGAGGTGCTGTCCCTGCGCGAGAAGGAGTTCGTGGCCGCTGCCGTGGCCATGGGCGCCAAGCCCGGACGGGTGATTCTGCGGCACCTGCTGCCCAACACCATCGGCGTGATCGTCGTCAACGCGACATTCGCCATCGCGGCGGCCATCCTGCTGGAGACCTCACTGTCCTTCCTCGGCTTCGGGGTCCGGCCCCCGGACTCCTCGCTCGGCCTGCTGATCAGCCAGTACCAAAGCGCCTTCACCACGAGGCCCTGGCTGTTCTGGTGGCCGGGCATGTTCATTCTGGCGATCGCCCTGTCCGTGAACTTCATCGGTGACGGCCTCCGGGACGCCTTCGATCCACGTCAGGGCTCCCGCGGTAGGAAGCGTGGGTTCCTCGGCTTCTCCGGGCGCGACAAGGCTCTCAACAAGACGACAGGATCCACCGCGGGGCCGGGTGGCAAGGATGTTCCAGGCCAGCCCATCAATGGATCGGGCCTCGGCGGACTAATGGGCGGAAGCGGGATAGGAAACCCATGAGCATCTTCGGACGCAAGAGGAACAAGAACGACCAGCATGACCAGAGTGCCGGTACCGCCGCGCCCGACGGTTCTGAGCAGGTCGGACAGGTCGGGCAGGCGGGGAAGGCTGCGAAGGCGGGCCGGGGCACCGGCGGTGCGCGGCCGGCGTCGGGCGCCTCCCCGGCGACGGGCGCCCTAGGCGTGGTGCAACGCCACCCCGACCGCGACGGGAAGCCGATCCTGTCCTTTCAAGACGTCTCCGTCACCTTCAACACCGAGTTCGGTGACGTCAACGCCGTCAAGGGGGTCAGCTTCGACATCAAGCCCGGCGAGGTCGTGGCGCTGGTCGGGGAATCGGGCTCCGGCAAGTCGGTGACCTCGTCGACGGCCATGGGACTGCTTCCGGCCAACGCGAGCGTCACCGGCACCGTCATGCTGGGGGACCGTGAGATCACCAAGCTGGACGCGAACGGTCTGCGCAAGATCCGCGGCCGGCACGCGGCCATGGTCTTCCAGGAGCCCATGACCGCGCTGAACCCGGTGCTCACGGTGGGGGACCAGCTCACGGAGTCGCTCAACGTGCACGGCATCGCCTACGGCACCGAGGCGGACCGGCGGGCGGTGGAACTGCTGGAGATGGTCGGGATCCCGGACGCCCAGCACCGGCTCAAGCAGTACCCGCACCAGTTCTCCGGCGGCCAACGCCAGCGCATCGTCATCGCGATGGCCATCAGTTGCTCGCCCGAGGTCATCATCGCGGACGAGCCGACCACGGCCCTCGACGTGACCGTGCAGGCCGAGATCCTCGAACTGCTGCGCTCACTGAAGGACCAGCTGAACACCGGCATCCTACTCATCACCCACAACATGGGCGTGGTGGCGGACATGGCCGACCGGGTCTGCGTGATGCTGCGCGGCGAGCTCGTGGAGTCCGGCGAGGTCCACCAGGTCATGCAGAATCCGCAGCACCCCTACACGGAGCGGCTACTCGGGTCCGTGCCGCGGCTGGGGGCCGAGCTCAAGGTGTCTGAACCGGATACGGTGACCGCCACCCAGACGAAGGCCGTCTATGCGATCGAGGCGCAGGGCCTGTGCATCGAGTACGACCACCGGGGCAAGAAGAACCGTGTGGTCCATGACATCGACTTCACGGTGGCCCCGGGGGAGATCCTCGGGCTCGTGGGCGAGTCCGGGTCCGGCAAGTCCACGATCGCCAAGTCGGTCCTCGGGCTGCTGCCCGTGGCGTCTGGGTCTCTCAAGATCCACGGCAGCGACCTGACCCGGCTCGCCGGGAAGGATGCGCGCGCCCTGCGGAAGCGGATCGGCGTGGTCTTCCAGGACCCGGCGGCTTCGCTGGATCCGAGGTTCCCGATCGGTGACGTCATCACCGAGCCGATGGTGATCCACAACGTCGGCAACCGTCAGACGCGACTGGACCGCGCCTACGAGTTGCTGGACGCGGTGAAGCTGCCGCGCTCGGTGGTCAATCGGTTCCCGCACGAGCTCTCCGGTGGCCAGCGTCAGCGCATCTCCATTGCCCGGGCCCTGACCCTGGACCCGGAGGTGCTGATCGCGGATGAGCCGACGTCCGCCCTCGACGTCTCCGTGCAGGCCGCGGTCCTGGACATGTTCGCCGAGCTGCAGTCCCGCTACGAGTTCGCCTGCCTGTTCGTCTCGCACGATCTGGCCGTGGTGGACATGCTGGCGCACCGGGTCCTCGTCCTCAAGGACGGCCGCCAGGTGGAGCAGGGGCCGACGCAGGAGGTCCTGCACCATCCGACCCAGGAGTACACCAAGCGACTGCTCTCGGCGGCTCCGGTGCCGGATCCCGATGAACAATTGACCAAGCGCACCGAGCGCCGTCAGCTGCTCGAGTCCCTCGGGGAACGCCCCTACTGAGGTGGAGCGTTGCAGGGGTGTACGAAGGGAATAGCGCAGTCCCGTACAATCAAACGGGGCCGGTGACGGTTAAACCGAGCTGGCCCCTCGGTGCGGGACCGGCGACCCACTCGGCTGGGTCGGCCGCACTTCACCTGAAGCCCCTGCCCTACCCGACGAACAGGCCCCCCTATGACTGAAACCCTCACCCAGCGCACCGACCTCCGCAATGTCGCCATCGTGGCCCACGTGGACCACGGCAAGACCACCTTGGTGGATGCGATGCTGCGCCAGGCCGGCGCCTTCTCCAGCCACGGCGAGGTGGAGGACCGGGTGATGGATTCCGGCGAACTGGAACGCGAGAAGGGCATCACGATCCTCGCCAAGAACACCACCGTGTTCTACGCCGGTCCCTCGGCCGCGGCCCACGGGGTCGAGTCCGTCACCTTCAACGTCATCGACACCCCCGGCCACGCTGACTTCGGTGGTGAGGTCGAGCGCGGCCTGTCCATGGTGGACGGTGTCGTGCTGCTCGTGGATGCCTCCGAAGGCCCGCTGCCGCAGACTCGCTTCGTGCTCCGCAAGGCCCTGGCCGCCAAGCTTCCCGTGATTCTGGTGGTCAACAAGACCGATCGCCCGGATGCCCGCATCGACGGCGTGGTCTCCGATTCCATGGACCTGCTGCTGGGCCTGGCCTCGGACCTCTCCGACGAGGTCGAGGACCTGGACCTGGACTCCGTGCTGAACCTGCCGATCGTCTACGCCTCCGGCAAGGCCGGCAAGGCGTCCCTGACCCAGCCGGGCGATGGCGAGATGCCGGACAGCGAGGATCTGGAGCCGCTGTTCGCCACCATCATGGAGCACATCCCAGCCCCGACCTACACCGCGGGCGAGGTCCTGCAGGCGCACGTCACGAACCTGGATGCCTCCCCGTTCCTGGGTCGTCTGGCCCTGCTGCGCATCTTCAACGGCACCCTGAAGAAGGGCCAGCAGGTCGCCTGGGCCCGCCAGGACGGCCAGCTGAAGAACGTGAAGATCACCGAGCTGCTCGGCACCAAGGGCCTGTCCCGCGCGCCGATCGACTCGGCTGGTCCGGGCGAGATCGTGGCCGTCGCCGGCATCGAGGACATCATGATCGGCGAGACCCTCACGGATGCCGAGAACCCGAAGCCCCTGCCGCTGATCACCGTGGACGATCCGGCGATCTCCATGACCATCGGCATCAACACCTCTCCGATGGCCGGCCGCGTCAAGAACGCCAAGGTCACCGCGCGTCAGGTCAAGGACCGTCTGGACGCCGAACTCATCGGCAACGTGTCCCTCAAGGTCCTGCCGACCGAGCGTCCCGACGCCTGGGAGGTCCAGGGCCGCGGCGAGCTGGCACTGGCCATCCTGGTGGAGCAGATGCGCCGCGAGGGCTTCGAGCTGACCGTGGGCAAGCCGCAGGTGGTCACCAAGACCATCGACGGCAAGGTGCACGAGCCGATGGAGCTGATGACCATCGACACCCCCGAGGAGTTCATGGGGCCGATCACCCAGCTGATGGCAGCCCGCAAGGGCCGCATGACCGAGATGAAGAACCAGGGCACCGGCTGGATCCGCATGGAGTTCAACGTTCCGGCCCGTGGCCTGATCGGCTTCCGCACGCAGTTCCTCACGGACACCCGCGGCGCCGGCATCGCCTCCTCCTACGCCAACGGCTTCGAGCCCTGGGCCGGTCCCATCGAGTACCGGGACAAGGGCTCCCTCATGGCGGACCGTTCCGGCACCGCCACGCCGTTCGCCATGATCAACCTGCAGGAGCGCGGCACGTTCTTCGTCCAGCCCGGCGCTGAGGTGTACGAGGGCATGATCGTCGGTGAGAACTCCCGCGCCGATGACATGGACGTGAACATCACCAAGGAGAAGAAACTCACCAACATGCGTGCGGCCTCCTCCGACTCCTTCGAGGGCCTGACCCCGCCGAAGAGGCTCACCCTGGAGGAATCCCTCGAGTTCGCCCGCGAGGACGAGTGCGTGGAGATCACCCCCGAGGAGATCCGCATCCGCAAGCTGATCCTGGACGCCGGAGAGCGTAGCAAGGCCGCCCGCGCTCGTGCCCGCTCCTGACCTGCGGGACCAACAGCAGGGTCCGACGCCGGCCGGGCAGTCCCCGGCCGGCGTCGGGCCACGCTCGGGCCCGGAGCGGCGGGGCACCCGCCCCGCAGGCCGACGCGGCTGGGTGCCGCTGCTGGTCGCGGTCCTGATCGGGGCCGGCGTCGGGATCCTCGGGACCGTGTTGCACCTGCATTTCAGCTGGATCGGTGGCACCACCACCGAGGAGGGCGCCTGGGTCCTGCCGTGGGGTGCCGTGCTGGCCCTGCTGCTCGTGGCGTCCGCCCAGCTGTGGTGGACCTTGAGGTCCTCACTGGCCTGGACCGGGGGAGTCGTCGCCATCGCGGCGTTCACCACGGCCATGGTCATGGGTAACTGGCCGGGCCTGGACACCTTCGCCGTGGCTGCCAATGACTACACCCTCGCGGTGGTCCCCGGCCCGGCCATCGCCGGGACTGTGTGGGTCTGGGGCATCCCTGCCGTGGCCATCATCACGATGCTGGTAGCCCAGCCTCTCCTGCGCCACCCCGCGTCGCGAGACTAGAGTGGCGCGGGACTAGACTGGACGCAGAATCCCCGGCCCGGCGATGTCCTGGCCTATTCCGACCCTCTGGAAGGTGGACGGTTCCACGTGACGTACGTCATTGCTTTGCCGTGTGTTGACCTCAAGGACAAGGCCTGCATCGATGAATGCCCGGTCGACTGCATCTACGAAGGTGAGCGGATGTTGTACATCCACCCCGACGAGTGCGTGGACTGCGGCGCCTGCGAACCTGTGTGCCCCGTTGAGGCCATCTTCTACGAGGACGACACCCCGGACGAGTGGGCGGACTACTACAAGGCCAACGTCGAGTTCTTCGATGACCTCGGCTCCCCGGGCGGCGCCGCCAAGCTGGGCCTGATCCCCAAGGATCATGAGCTGATCACCGCCCTGCCGCCGCAGCCGACGCCCGAAGGTCTCTGACGGCCCTGGCCTGACGAACCGATCCTGAGCTGACTCCGTGCTGACGCTGCCCGAATACCCCTGGGAAACCCTGGCGCCGTACCGCGCCACCGCCGCGGCCCACCCCGGTGGGATCGCAGACCTGTCCATCGGCACGCCCGTGGACAGTACACCCGGGCTCATCCAGGACGCCCTCGCGGCGGCCGCCAACGCGCACGGCTATCCGACCACGCAGGGCACGGCTGAGCTGCGCGAGGCCGTCGTCGCCTGGTTCGCCCGGCGCCGCGGGGTTCCGGGGCTGGATCCGAAGGCCGTCATCCCCACCGTGGGCTCGAAGGAGTTCATCGCCTGGCTGCCGCTCCTGCTGGGCCTGGGCCCCGGCGACGTGGTGGTCCGGCCCTCCGTGGCCTACCCCACGTATGACATCGGTGCCCTGCTGGTGGGCGCCACCGCCGTGGCCGCGGACTCGCTCGATGAACTGGACGACGAAACCCGCGCCCGTGTCAGGCTGGTCTGGACCAACTCTCCGGCCAACCCCACCGGGAAGGTGGCCTCGGTCGAGGAGCTGCGGGCCGTCGTCGCGCAGGCCCGCGAGGTCGGTGCCGTGGTGGCCGGCGATGAATGCTATGCCGAGCTCGGCTGGGGCCGTTGGGACAGCGAGGGCAGCGGGAGTAGCGCGGACAGTGAAGGTGGCGCCGGCAGCGGGGGTCATCAGGACGGGGCCGCCGCCAAGGTGCCCTGCATCCTCTCGCCGGAGGTGTCTGACGGCGACCACACCAACCTGCTCAGCGTGTACTCGCTGTCCAAGCAGTCCAACCTGGCCGGCTACCGTGCTGCCTTCGCCGCTGGGGATGCCGCGCTGGTGTCCACTCTGGTCAACAGCCGCAAGCACGCCGGGATGATCGTGCCGATGCCGGTGCAGGCCGCCATGACGGCAGCCCTCGGGGACGACGCCCACGTGCAAGAGCAGAAGGACCGTTACCGGGCTCGGCGCTCCCTGCTCAAGGACGCGCTCGAGGCCGCAGGCCTCGTGGTGGACCACTCCGAGGCGGGCCTGTACCTGTGGACGCGGGACGGCCGGCGGACCCCGGACACGGAGAGCGGTACCGGGTCAGCCGCCGGCGCCGTGGCTGCGGCGCCCACCGAGCCCACCGAACCCACCGAGCAGGACAGCTGGGACCTGGTCGGCGAGCTCGCCGAGCTGGGCATCCTGGTCGGCCCCGGCACCTTCTACGGCTCGGCCGGGAACGGCTACGTACGAGTGGCGCTGACCGCCACGGACGACGCGGTGGCGCGGGCGGCTGAACGGCTGCGCTCCTGGCGCTGACCTGTGGCCTCGGTGGTTGGCCCCTCCGGGGTCGCCGCCAGGGGCCGTCATCGTCACGGATTCCTTGTCCGGGCCCCTGTCTTGATAGCGTTGACGTGGATTGGACCACCCCCACTACCCATGGTCGCCGTCCCAGGCGGATGGTTTCCGGTGGTTCGCACACTGAACAACTCATGAGGGAGCACCCATGACCGAAAACACTTCAGCTCAGCTGTCCGTTGACGGCACGATCGTCGAGCTGGGCCGCGAGAAGGCCACCCTCGGCAACGACGGTCTGAACATCGGACCACTGCTGAAGGACACCGGTCAGGTCACCTACGACCCCGGCTTCATGAACACGGCCAACGCCAAGTCGGCCATCACCTACATCGACGGCGATGAGGGCGTGCTGCGCTACCGCGGCTACCCGATCGATCAGCTGGCCGAGCACTCCTCCTTCCTCGAGGTCGCCTACCTGCTGATCTACGGCGAACTGCCGACCGGGGACCAGCTGGGCGAGTGGGACCAGAACATCCGCCGCCACACCATGCTGCACGAGGACCTCAAGGGCTTCTTCAACGGCTTCCCGCGGGACGCGCACCCCATGCCGGTGCTGTCTTCGGCCGTGTCCGCCCTGTCCACCTTCTACGCGGACTCCCTGGACCCGTTCGACGAGGAACAGGTCCACATCTCCACCATCCGCCTGATGGCCAAGCTGCCGGTGATAGCGTCCTACGCCTTCAAGAAGTCCATCGGCCAGCCGATGCTCTATCCGGACAACTCCCTGAACCTGGTGGAGAACTTCCTGCGCCAGAGCTTCGGTGTCCCCGCCGAGCCATACGAGCTGGACCCGGACATGGTCAAGGCCCTGGACCTGCTGCTCATCCTGCACGCGGACCACGAGCAGAACTGCTCGACCTCCACGGTGCGCCTGGTCGGCTCCTCGCACGCCAACATGTTCGCCTCCATCTCGGCCGGCATCAACGCGCTCTACGGCCCGCTGCACGGCGGCGCCAACGAGGCCGTGCTGAACATGCTGCGCTCCATCAAGTCGGACGGCGTCAAGCCCGAGGACTTCATGGAGAAGGTCAAGAACAAGGAGGACGGGGTGAAGCTCATGGGCTTCGGCCACCGCGTCTACAAGAACTACGATCCGCGGGCGAAGATCGTCAAGCAGACCGCGCATGACATCCTCGGCAAGCTCGGCGGCAACGACGAGCTGCTGGACATCGCGATGCGCCTCGAGGAGAAGGCACTCGCGGACGACTACTTCATCGAGCGCCGTCTCTACCCGAACGTCGACTTCTACACCGGGCTGATCTACAAGGCCATGGGCTTCCCGGAGAAGATGTTCACCCCGCTGTTCGCGCTCGGCCGCCTGCCCGGCTGGATCGCCCAGTGGCGTGAGCTCATCGAGGACCCTGCCACGAAGATCGGGCGCCCGCGCCAGGTCTACACCGGCCACGACCTGCGGGACTACCCCCAGCATTGAGCGTTGGCGTCCTAGCCGGTCTCAGCAGTTCACGGGCGGCCCCAGCAGTTAACCCACCGATCGTGACGAGTCACCGTGATTATCACGGTGACTCGTCACGATCGCCGGGTTAATAGGGGACTGCAGGCGGGCTGACCGCGGGCGGAGAGGCCGCGGGTCAACCCGCGAAGGTGAGGGTCACCGCGCCGTCGGTGCCCGTGGCTGGGGCCCAGCCGTGATCCGCTCGGACCCAGCCCTGTCCGCCGAACGAGGCAGAGGTGATGCCGAACTGGTCGGCGTTGGCCACGGCCCACTGCACGAGAGCCCAGCCTCGCGTCCCGGAGGCCGGGATGGTGGCCGTGCGGCCGTCGTCGGACACCTGGGGCTGCGCCGAGGACAACTGGTCCTGCAGGGCGGCGGACATGGCCGCAGCGTCGCCGGGCTCTGCCGGCGACTTCAGCACACAGTTCAGGGCAGCGGGGGAGTGCCCGGTCAGCGCCGAGGCATAGGCCCGGCCCTCAGGCTCGTGGTCGGCGTAGGCATCGGGGAAGGCCGAGCGCTGGACCTTCTGGGCGGCCACCGTGATGTCGAGGTCCTCGAAGTCCGGCACCAGCTCCTCCAGCTCCTGGTAGAAGCGGTTCGCCGCGTAGACCGGGTCCATGACCTGTTCCTCGGAGCCCCAGCCCTGAGACGGCCTCTGCTGGAACAGGCCCCGCGAGTCCGGGCCGGCCTCGTCCCCGTAGTCGATGTTGCGCAGCTTCGATTCCTGGATGCCCGTGGCGATGCCGATCGAGGCGGCCCGGGCCGGCAGGCCGCGGTCCAGGGATACCGCGGAGATCAGGGCGGCGTTGGCCGCCTGGTCGGGAGCGAGCCTGAAGGAGTCGGTTCCGACGATCGCCGTGCAGTGCTCCCGGACCAGGATCTCCGAGGAGTCGATGAACCGGGAGGCCGCCCACGCGCCGGCGGTCACCACGGCCAGGCAGAGCACGAGGACCACCAGCGCACGCCAGCGCCGCCGGGAACGCTTGCTCATCGGTGCAACACCCCTCGCCCGCGGTCCAGGGTGGACGGTCTCGGTGATCGCGACACGGCTGGGTTCGGCATGGTCCGGTGACGCTGAGTCAGTTGGCGTGCAGGGCGTCGTTCAGGGCGACCGTCTGGCCGGCGCGAGGCAGGGCCTGGACCTGGCCGGTGGAGGAATCGCGGCGGAACAGCAGGTGGGGGACGCCCGAGAGATCGAGGGCCTTGACCGTGGTCTCGTGGGTGCCCTCTCCAGCAGCCTCTCCGCCAGCCTTCCCGCCTGTCTCCCCAGTGGACCCGTCACGGGAGTCCATGCGCACGGCAACCCGGGTGCCGGCCGTGATGTAGAGCCCGGCCTCGATCACGGAGTCGTCGCCCACGGAGATGCCCACCCCGGAGTTGGCGCCCAGCAGCACCCGCTCGCCGATGGTGATCCGCTGGGACCCCCCTCCGGAGAGGGTGCCCATGATGGAAGCGCCGCCGCCCACATCGGAGCCGTCACCGACCACGACGCCGGCCGAGATCCGGCCCTCGACCATGGAGGCGCCGAACGTGCCGGCGTTGAAGTTCACGAAGCCCTCGTGCATCACGGTGGTGCCCTCGGCCAGGTGGGCCCCGAGCCGGACCCGGTCGGCATCACCGATGCGCACGCCGGTGGGCACCACGTAGTCGGTCATGCGGGGGAACTTGTCCACGCCGTAGACCTGCACGGGACCGCGGGCGCGCAGCCGGAGCCGCGTGGTCTCGAATCCGGCCGGCAGGCAGGGGCCGAAGTTCGTCCACACCACGTTGGCCAGTACCCCGAAGACGCCGTCCAGGTTGATGGTGTTCGGCCGCACCAGCCGGTGGGACAGCAGGTGCAGGCGCAACCAGGCGTCCAGGGCGTCTGCGGGGGCTGCATCGAGATCGATCTGCACGGTGTGGACCTGCTGGCGGGTACCCCGGTCGGCGTCGGTGACCGCCACCGCGGCCAGCTCGGCCTCCAGCCCTCCGCCGTCCGGGCCGAGCACCGGGGCGGGATACCAGACATCGAGCACGGTGCCGTCCTCCGCCACCGTGGCCAGCCCGACGCCTGAGGCCGTGCGCACGCCGCCTGCACGAGCAGCATCGGCGTGGTCGGAACGGTCGGCGGACAGGCTGGAACCCGGCTGGGTGGGGGGAGAAGTCATGGAAAACATTCTACTGGCCCGGACTTAGACTGACGGGCATGAAAAGCGCCAGCCACGCCGGGCCCGGATCCGGCCATCCCGTCCCCGTCCTGCCTCGCCTCGACTCGGATGTGGCCGCGCTGACGGCCGCGCTGCTGGACATCCCCTCGGTCTCCGACCACGAGACCCCGCTGGCCGACGCTGTCGAGGCTGCCCTGCGCGTCCTGCCGCGGCTGGAGATCCACCGCATCGGGGACAGCGTCGTGGCGCGCACCAACTTCGGGCTGCCGGCCCGCGTCGTGCTCGCCGGGCACCTGGACACGGTGCCGCTGCCCACCACCCCCGGCGCGCGCGGGACGGTGCCCTCCAGCTGGGAGTCGCCGGCCGGAGTCGGGACCCTGACGTCCGGACCCGAGACGCCCGGAACCGGGCCGGTCAGCCCTGCGGATGCGGACGTGCTCTACGGCCGTGGTGCCACGGACATGAAGTCCGGGGTAGCCGTCCAGCTGGCGCTGGCCGGATGGATCGGGCACGACGCCGGCCCCCTCCCCGCGCACGACGTCACCTGGGTGTTCTACGACCATGAGGAGGTCGGTTCCGAGCACTCGGGGCTGGCCCGGGTGGCCCGTGAGGCGCCGGAGCTGGTGCAGGCCGACTTCGCCGTGCTGCTGGAGCCCACCGACGGTGTGGTGGAGGGCGGTTGCAACGGGACCAATCGCTACGTCGTCACGGTGCCCGGGATCGCGGCCCACTCCGGGCGGGCCTGGAAGGGGGAGAACGCCATCCACGCGGCAGGGCCCCTGCTGGCAACGCTGGCCGCCTATCAGCCTGCCACCATCACGGTCGAGGGACTCGACTACAGGGAGGGCCTGAACGCGGTCCGGATCCACGGAGGGACCGCCGGCAACGTCATCCCGGACGCCTGCACCGTGGAGATCAACTACCGGTTCGCCCCGGACAAGGACCTCGGGCAGGCCCATGCGCACGTGTACGCGGTGCTGGCCGAGGCCGGCATCGGACGTGACCGGGTGGAGGTCGTCGACGAGTCGCCCTCGGCCCGGCCGGGACTGGACCGTCCGGCCGCCGCCGCCTTCGTTGCAGCCGTGGGGGGAACGCCGATGCCGAAGTACGGCTGGACGGACGTCGCCCGGTTCTCCGAGCTCGGGGTGCCGGCGGTGAACTTCGGCCCCGGGGACGCACTGCTGGCCCACACGGACGACGAGCATGTCACCGCCGGTGCCGTGCGTGACTGCCTGGCCGCCTTGCGCCGGTGGCTGGTACCGCCCGCCAGCCCGGCACCCTCCTCATCCTGATCTGCTGCGGATCGGGCTCCGAGCCGGCGGCCGGACCTACCGGCCAGGCCTACTTGGCGATTTCGATGGTGGACACCATGGTGGTGGACGTGGCCGGGGCAGTGTCTCCACCGGTGCGGGAGGACAGGGTGCCGGCCAGCTTCGTCGCCAGCCAGGTCAGGATGAAGTTGATGATGATGAAGATCAGCGCCGCCACCACCAGCGTCTGCAGGATGTTCGAGTAGCCCGAGCCCAGCTGGCGGGAATACTGCAGCAGCTCGTAGAAGCCGATCAGGTAGCCCAGGGCGGAGTCCTTGAGGATGACCACGAACTGACTGAGCAGGGACGGCAGCATGGCGGTCAGCGCCTGCGGCACCTCCACGAGCCGCAATGACTGGTTGTTCGTCATGCCGACGGCAGCCGCCGCCTCGCGCTGGCCCTTGGGTAGGGACCTCACACCCGAGCGGACCAACTCGGCGATCACGGCCCCGTTGTACAGAGTCAGGCCCACGATCACGCCGTAGTAGGCGGCGTCCGAAGAGGCGATGAAGCCGGTGGGGGCCACCACGCGCGAGAAGAAGAAGTACAGGAAGAACATCATCACCAGCACCGGAACGGCGCGGAAGAACTCGACGATGACACCGGAGATCCCGCGGATGATGGCAAAAGGCGCCAACCGCAGGAAGCCGAAGACGAGCCCGAAGACCAGCGCCGTCACCACGGCGATGCCGGAGGACTGCAGGGTGAACTGCAGACCCGGCAGGTAATAGTTGGTCCAGGCGTTGGCGTTGAGGGCATTGGTCCACTGGGCGGGGGCCAGCTGACCCTGTCGATCCAGCTGCATCAGCACGAGGACGACCACGAACAGGACCACGGCGAGGGCGATCGCATTGGAGATCAGGATGTTGCGCCGGGCCCTCGGACCCGGGGCGTCGAAGAGGACGGAGGCCTGTGCCTTCATCGGGCCACCGCCAATTTGTCGGAGAGCCAGGTGGTCAGGATGCCCATGGGAATCACGATGATGCAGAATCCGATCGCGATGGTGAGGAAGATGTAGATCATCAGGTCCGGGTTGAACTCGATCATGGTCCTCATCAGCCCGGAGGCCTCGGCCACGGAGGCTGCCGCGGCCACCGTGGTGTTCTTGGTCAGGGCGATGAGCGTGTTGCCGAGCGGCGTGATCGCGCCGCGCAGGGCCTGGGGGAGCACCACCAGGCGGGCGGCGGGCAGGAAGCTGAGCCCGATCGCCCGCGCGGCCTCGGCCTGGCCGAGGGGGACCGTGTTGACGCCCGAGCGGATCGCCTCGCAGACGAACGCCGCGTGGTAGAGGGTCAACGAGATCACGGCGTAGGTGAAGAAGTTCAGGTCGAAGTCCGAGGAGAACGTGATCTGCAGCTGGCCCCATACGGCCAGCACGCCGAGCACCATAATGATGGTCAACGGGGTGTTGCGGACCGTGTTCACGTAGGCCGTGCCGATGCTCCGGAGGGAGCCGACGGGAGAGATCCGGAAGACGGCCAGGATGGTGCCGAGGACGAAGGAGCCGATGGCCGCCAGGAACGTCAGCCGGACGTTCATCCAGAAGGCGCCGAGGATGTCATAGTCGGCGAAGAGTTCGAGGAATCCGTTCATGAGCTTCCTGTGTCAGTGGCCGCTGGCTAGGGGTGCGTCGGGGCCGTGGCCGGTGGTGTGGCCGGAGGAGGGCGACGGTGAGCAGGGCAGGTGCCCGGCCCACCGCCGCATCACGGTGCGATGGTGGTGATCACATGGTGGTGATCAGGCCTCGCAGGATTCCAGCTCTGCCTCGGGGCCGTTGTTCAGCTCCTCGTCGGGGGTGTACCCGGTGCCCTCGGTGTTGGCGGTCAGGGCCTCTTCCCAGGCGCCCTCGTCCTTCATCTTGGTGATGGCGTCGTTGATGGCCTGGCACTCCTCGGAACCCTGCGGGATGCCGACACCGTAGCGCTCCACGGTGAAGGCGTTGCCCACGACCTTGAACTTGCCGGAGTTCTCCGGGGTCGCGGCGAGGCCGGCGAGGATGATGTCGTCGGTGGTGACGGCGTCCACCTGGCCGGACTCGAGGTAGGTCACGCACTCGGCGTAGCCGCCCTGTTCCACCAGTTCCACGCCCTCGGCGTACTCGTCCTGGATGGTCTGGGCGGAGGTGGAGCCGGTCACCGAGCACAGGTTCTTGCCCTCCAGGTCCTCCGGGCCGGTGATCTCGGTATCGTCCGCGCGGACCAACAGGTCCTGGCCGGCCACGAAGTACGGTCCGGCGAAGCCCACGCGCTCGGCGCGCTCGTCGGTGATCGAGTAGGTCGCGAAGATCATGTCGACCTCGCCGCCCTCCAGGGCATTTTCCCGGTTGGCGGAGGGGGTCTGGACCCATTCGATCTGGTCCTCGGTGTAGCCCAACTCGGTGGCCACGTACTTGGCCACGTCCACGTCGAATCCGGTCGGATCGCTGTTGCCCTCGCGGAAGCCGAGACCCGGCTGGTCGAACTTGATGCCGATGCGGACGGAATCGCCGCCACCTGCGGTCTCGCTGCCGCCGGTCTCGCCACCCTCCTCGGTGGAGGACGGCGAGCAGGCGGACAGGACGAGGGCGGCCGACGCGGCGATGGCGGCGGTGGAAAGGAGCTTCTTGCGCATTGTTCCTCCAGAGGCGGTACTGATGATGGGTGCGGTGATGCGGGTGATGATGTGGTGACGGTGGTGGTCAGTGGGTCAGGATCTTCCCGAGGAAGTCCTTGGCCCGGGGGTGCTGCGGATTCATGAAGAAGGATTCCGGATCGGTGTCCTCGAGGATGGCACCCTCGTCCATGAAGATGACGCGGTCGCCGGCCTTGCGGGCGAAGCCCATCTCGTGGGTGACCACGACCATGGTCATGCCCTCATGGGCCAGCTGGACCATGACGTCCAGGACCTCCTGGACCATCTCCGGGTCCAGGGCGGACGTCGGTTCGTCGAAGAGCATCACCTTGGGCCTCATGGCCAGCGCCCGGGCGATGGCGACGCGCTGCTGCTGGCCGCCGGAGAGCTGGGCCGGCATCTTCTTGGCCTGCTGCGCGACCCCGACGCGTTCCAGCAGGGCCATGGCCTCGTCGTTGGCCTGGGACTTCTTGACGCCCTTGACCTTGATCGGCCCCAGGGTCACGTTCTCCACGATCGACTTGTGGGCGAAGAGATTGAAGGACTGGAACACCATCCCGACGTCGGCCCGCAACTGGGCGAGGCCCTTGCCCTCCGCGGGGAGCGGCTTTCCATCGATGCGGATGGTGCCGCCCTCATCGATGGTCTCGAGGCGGTTGATGGTGCGGCAGAGCGTTGACTTGCCGGAGCCGGAGGGGCCGATGACGATCGCCACCTGTCCCTCGGGGATGGTCAGGTTGATGTCCTTCAGGGCCTGGAACGAACCGAAGTGCTTGTTGACGTTGTCGAGTTCAACGAGGGCTCGCTTCGCGGTGGAGTCGGCTGCGGGGGGATCCGTCGGGGCCGGTGTGCTCTGCGTCATAGGGGAGAGACTATAGGACAAGATCAGGCCAGATCATCAAGAGGTCGTCGTCAGGGCGCATTTAATCCAATCGTTGCCCTTCTGAAACACTTCTTGCGCGATTCGGCCCGGGGCCGTGGGGCCCGGTGCGGCGATAGGCTGGGCCCATGTCACATGATGGAGATGGGGGCGCCTCCGCCCCGCGCATCCGGCGCGGCCCTCAAACCCTGCGCGGTGCGGCCGCCGCCGGCCCGACCTTCGACCAGATGCTGCTCAGTTCCGACGACCCCCGGTCATCGGAGCGGCAGTCCACCACCACGGACGCGTGGCGGGTGCTGCGCATCCAAGGCGAGTTCGTCGAGGGCTTCGGTGCCCTGGCGGACCTCGGGCCCGCCATCTCCGTGTTCGGGTCCGCGCGCACGGGACCGGGCGCCGCCGAGTACGAGCAGGCCCGCGAGGTGGGGCGCCGACTGGCGGAAGCCGGTTTCGGCGTGGTCACCGGAGGCGGGCCCGGGGCCATGGAGGCGGCGAACCGTGGCGCCAAGGAGGCCGGCGGGCTGTCCATCGGCCTGGGCATCGAGTTGCCCCATGAGCAGGGCATGAACGACTGGGTGGACCTCGGCGTCGACTTCCGGTATTTCTTCGTGCGCAAGGTGATGTTCCTGAAGTACTCCCAGGGATTCGTGGTGGTCCCCGGCGGGCTGGGCACCCTGGACGAGCTGTTCGAGGCCCTCACCCTGGTCCAGACCGGGAAGGTCACCGCCTTTCCGGTGGTGCTGCTGGGGCGGGACTTCTGGGGCCCGCTGGTGGACTGGATCAGGGACAGCCTGGTCGAGCGCGGCATGGTCAATCCCGCCGACGTGAGCCTGCTCCAGCTGGCCGACTCCCCGGAAGAGGCCGTGCACCTGGTGCTCAACACGGTGGCCGGCAGGCGCTGGCCCGATCGGGAGGACTGGGACCCGGACCACCAGCGGATCACGGCGGACCACGGGTTTGCGGCGGGGGACCCCCAGTGAACGTGTTCATGGTGCTGGTCCTGGTGGCCGCCGTCGTGGTGGTGGGGCTTCTCGCCCTGGCGGTCACGGGCAGGACCGGGTTCGCAGCGCCGCTGTCCGAGCCTGTGCGTGCCCTGCCGCCCGTCCTGCTGCCTCCGGCCCCGGAGGCGGGCGATGTGGACGCGCTGCGCTTTTCGCCGGGGCTGCGCGGATACCGCATGGACCAGGTCGACGAGGTGCTCGAGACGCTGTCCGGGGCCTTGGCCGAGCGGGATGCGGAGATCGCGAGTCTGCGTCAACGGGCGGGGAGAATACCGGGCCAAAGTGCAGATGACGTCGTGTGATTAGCGGCACCGCGCCGAATCCGGAATAATAGGGGTGTCAAGCGCTCCGCGGGCCGCCAGGGGATGCCTTAGCCCTGACGGCCGCACGTATAGTCTTGCGGCCTCGCTGTGACGAGGGGGACCGCATCGAGAAGGGAACACAGATGGCAGCCATGAAGCCTCGTACCGGGGATGGTCCCATGGAAGTGACCAAGGAGGGCCGGAGCCTGATCATGCGCGTGCCGATCGACGGCGGCGGTCGCCTGGTGCTTGAACTCAACAAGGATGAGGCGAACGCGCTCAGGGAGTGCCTCGTCGGCGTCACCGACGCCTGACTTCCCTGACCGGCGTGGCACGTCCGGTACCAGGAAGCCCCCGGATCCACAGCTCGAAGGCGGTGGACCCGGGGGCTTCCTCCTGCCCGGACGGGGCCCGGGCAGTGGCGGTCTGGTCGTTCAGCGGCGCACGGCCAACAGCACGCCGGACCCGGTGGGGACCAACGCGGAATGCCAGGTCTCCTCGTCCCGCAACAGTTTGCCGGCCTCCCGGGCGGCCACGGTAGATGCCTCGCGGACGGCGGGCTTGGGGACTCGATCCTCGTCGAGGGCGTCGTTGACGACCAGCAGCCCTCCGGGACGCAGCAGCCGGGCGGCCTGCTCCACGTGGAAGACCAGCGAGGCCTTGTCCGCATCGAGGAACACCAGGTCGTAGGCCTTGCTGTTGAGCCGCGGGACCACGGTGCGGGCCCGGCCCGTGATCATGCGGGTGCGGTTGGCGGGGAACCCGCCTTCGGCGAACCCCTCGCGGGCCGCGCGCAGGGCCTCGGCATCGGGGTCGATGGTGGTCAGCATGGCGTCCCGGGTGAGACCGCGCATCAGGGCGATGCCGGAGACGCCGGCACCGGTGCCGATCTCCACCAGGGTCGAGGGGGAGCGGGTGGCGGCCAAGACGGTCAGCAGGGCGGCAGTGCCCTCGGTGACCGGCACGATCCCCAGGTCGGAGGACCGTTCCCGGGCCCGCAGGAGCACGTCGTCCTCGGCCGGACGGGACTCCGCGAATGCCCAGCTGGCATGCTTGTCCGTCTGGTGGGGGCTCAGGGCCTTCATGGGGCGTGCTCGATTCTCTCGTGCGGCGGGGGAGTCGGGGGTGCCGACCGGCAGTCCAGTCTACGGCGATTCAACCGACACGCTCCCATGCTCAGGCTCCTCACAGCAAAAGAGGCCAGACTGGATGGGTACGGAAAGGAGTCGACTGCAGTGATCATTCCCAACTGCACCACCCCCTTCGTGCCGCTCCCCGCACACACCTCCGGAGGGAAGGGCCCGCGCTGATGGCGGTCTTCCATCCCCGGGCACGATTCGACTCCTATGTGGAGGATGCCCTCTCCCCGGCCGCCCGCGAGCGGATCTCCCTCCATCTCGAGCAGTGTGCCGACTGCCGTCACGAGGTGGGGCAGCGCGAACGCATCCTGCAAGCCGCTTCATCCTTGTCGTCCCCTCCGACTGCTTCCTCGACCAATTCGTCGTACCCGTCTTCTTCGTCCGATCCGGCATCGCAGTGGACGGTGCCACCGTCGCCCTACACGTGGCCGTCGCACGCCGGGGAGCCCGCCACCGGGTCCCGTCCTGCTGTGCCGCCCGTGTTGGAAGAACGCCAGGGCGTGGCCGGCTGGAAGGTGGTCATGGGACTGGGCGCCATCGGCCTGGCTGCCGTGGCGGTGCTGTCCACCGCCTGGATCGCGGGTGATCCGGAGGCTGTCGCCGGTCCGGAGACCGGGGAGAACCTCCTTCTGCCGTCCGCCTCCGTGAACTCCTCCACGGCGGATCCCGACGCCGGTGCCTCACCTGTGCCGTCCGGGGCGCCGAACGCTGGGAGCACGTCTGCCGCGGGCTCTGAGGCCGACGACCCCGGCGCTGGCACCACCGACGACTCCAGTGGAGGTCCCGCGGTGCTGTCGCCGGCCGGCATCGGCGGTCCGGCGCTGGCCCCCTCCCTCCCCTCGCCGTCGGGATCCGCCCATCCGGCCGAGGGCAAGGTCTCCGCCGGAGCCTCCCTGGCCGAGACCAGGGAATTGACCCCGGAAAAGGTCACCGACCTGCGGCGACTGGGGTGGAACGTCCCGTCCCTGAACGGACTGGGACTGCACCACGAATCCACGGGTTGGATTGTGGAGGAGGAGACCGCCGAGGTGGTGATGTCGCTCCAGGGTGAGGAGGCCTCACTGGTGCTGCACGAGTGCCGCTCGCTGGGCGAGGACGCCGGGGTCCCCGGCTGTCCCATGGCGAACGGGGACCTCCGCGCCGCAGCCTTGGCCGCCACCGTGGCCGCGACCGGGGAGACACACAGGCTGCCCGTCGGCGTGGAGATGTCCGTCCTTGATCTGGGCGACGGCACATGGACGGCCACGGCGCAGACCGCGAACGCCTCCTACACAGTGGATTCAGACTTGCCGGTGGACCGCGCAGAGCGCGTGATGACCCTCGTGGTCATCTCGGAGCAGTCCCGCGTCCAGTCGGGGACAGCGCCCGAACGGCCTGCGGAACGCCTGGCCCGGGGTTTCGAACGACTCCTGCCCTGGATGGACGAGCACGATGAGGGCACCTGATGACCGCTGCCGAATCTGGCGCGGGCAGATGACGGACGAGCACAGGACGGGCGATCTGACCACCTCCAGCGTCGTCCTGCCGCTCGGGTAGGCTGAGGACTTGTGACCTTCGGTATCAACGGCGCTGAGCTGATCATCCTGGCCCTGCTGGCCGTGCTCATCCTCGGACCGGAGAAGCTCCCTGAGTACGCGCGGAAACTCACCGAATGGATCCGCAACCTGCGGCGCATGGCCGAGGGCGCCAAGACCCAGTTCAGGGAAGAGACGGGCACCGACTTCGACGAGATCGACTGGAAGAAGTACGACCCCCGCCAGTACGACCCCCGCCGCATCATCAAGGACGCCCTCGCCGACCCCGTGGACGGGGATGCCTCGGGCTCAGGCGCGGCCAGCGCCTCCGGCCAGGCCGGTGGACCCAGCACGGTGGCACGGAGCGGCCTCCGGAGTGAACTCGACTCCGTGCGCTCCCAGCGAGATGAGCTGCGCGAGGACCTCAAGGATATGGATCCCCGCGCCCTGTTCTTCGGCAAGACGTCCAGCCGTTCGACGACCCACGCCGCCGGACGTGCGGGTGCCAGTGACGGCGAACGCTCCGATACCGGTGACAGTGATGCCGGTGACAGTGTCGACGAGCGTGAAAGCCCCGGTGCGGGTGGCGTCGGCAGTGCAGATGCAGGCGCAGAAGCTGGTCAGACAGCCGGGGCCGTCGTTGCTCCGGCCACTCCGCGCGATCCGGCACCCTTCGACGTCGACGCCACATAGGCCCACGCCACGTAGCCGCCACGTAGGCGCACGCCACGTAGCCGCCACGTAGCCGGGTTGTGCTGGAGACCCGATCAGTCCCGGGGGGTGACCGGCAACTTCAGGCCGGAGAGACCGCGCGGTCGCACGGCCAGGGAACCCGCGATGCGACGCAGTTCCGTCCCCGCCGCGGAGTCCGGGTGTTCCAGGACCACCGGGGTGCCGCCGTCGCCGTCCTCGCGCAGCAGGGGGTCCAGCGGGACCGAGCCCAACAGGGGCACCGCATGACCGAGGGAGCCGGTGAGCCGGTCCGCGACGGTCTGGCCACCGCCGGAGCCGAAGAGATCCAGAACGGTGCCGTCCGGCAGGGTCATGGCCGCCATGTTCTCGATGACACCGGCGACCTGCTGGCCCGTCTGTTCCGCGAGTTCGCCAGCCCGGGCCGCGACCTGTGCCGCCGCCTGTTGGGGCGTGGTGACGATGAGCAGCTCGGAGGTCGGCAGCAGCTGGGCGGCAGAGATCGCGATGTCTCCGGTGCCCGGCGGAAGGTCAACCAAGAGGACGTCCAGGTCACCCCAGTAGACGTCCGTGACGAACTGCTCGAGGGCCCGGTGCAGCATGGGCCCGCGCCAGGCGACCGGCCGGTCGGCGTCGAGGAACATGCCGATCGAGATCACCTTCACGCCCTGGGCCACCGGAGGCAGGATCATCTCGTCCACCCGGGTCGGCTTGGCCGTGGTGCCGAGCAGACCAGGGATGGAGAAGCCATGGATGTCAGCGTCCACCAGTCCGACGGACAGACCCCGGTCCGCCAGGGCGGTGGCGAGGTTGGCCGTGACGGTGGACTTGCCGACGCCGCCCTTGCCGGAGGCGACCGCGTAGACCCGGGCCAGCGAGCCCTTCTCGAACTGGTTCTTCGGACGGCCAGCGGTCAGCAGCTCCTTGAGCGAGGCACGCTGCTCGGCGGTCATGACGGCCATGACGACCTCGACGCCCGTGCAGCCTTCCAGCCCCTCCAAGGCCCGCTCCACGTCCTGCGTGATGGTGTCCCGGAGGGGGCAGCCGGCGATGGTCAGGCGGATGCCGATGGTGAGATGGCCAGTACCGGTGCCGGTTGGCTCGGCCGACTCGGTGATCGAGGCGACCATGCCCAGCTCGGTGACCGGGCGCCGGATCTCCGGGTCCAGAACGGAGCCGAGCCGGACCCACGCGGCCCGTTCCAGGTCCGTGGTCAACTCGGGGGTGTCGAAGGTGCCAGTTGCGCCGGGGGTGCCGGGGGTGTCGGTCATACGGAGGGGGTGTCCTTGGGGTTGTCCTGCGAGTCAGCGAGGTCAGCCGGGGCAGGCTGGTCTGCCTCCTCGGCGGCCATGATGGCCAACGTGGTGGTCTGGGGGCCGTCCTCGTCGCCCTCGATGCGTTCGCGGGCTTCGCGGCTGGGCCGGTTCTTCTTCTTCTTGTGCTTCCGGGGGCTGGACCCTGACGGCTTCGGTGCCGGGCCGGCGTCGGGATTCTGGTCCAACTCGGCCAGGATCTCGGCACGCATCTTCTCGCGCACCTCGTCCTTGAGCTCCTCGGTGATCTCGGCGACGGCATCGCGCATCTCCGAGCGCACGAAGTCGCGGGTGGCCACGTCCTGCAGCGCGATGCGCAGGCCGGCCAGCTCTCGGGTGAGGTATTCGGTGTCCGCGAGGTTGCGTTCGGCGCGGTTGCGGTCCTCCCGCAGGGACACCTTGTCCCGGTCGTCCTGCCGGTTCTGCGCCAGCAGCAGCAGCGGGGCGGCGTAGGAGGCCTGCAGGGACAGCACCAGGGTCAGGGCGGTGAAGCCGATGGCGGAGGAGTCGAAGCGCCACATCTCGGGGGCGAAGGTGTTCCAGCCGAGCCAGACGGCGCAGAAGATGGTCATCCACAGCAGGAACTGGGGTGTCCCCATGAACCGGGCGAAGCCCTCCGTGGCCTCGCCGAACGCATCCGGATTGGGGCTCAGCCGGGGCCAGCGGCGTCCTCGCGCGCGCAATGGCGTGTCGAGGCCGGTCCGGCGTGGGCCGGTGATCTCGGGGTTCTTGTCCGCCATCAGGACACCTCCTCGGGCTCGTCCATGCTGCGCCAGTCGTCCGGCAGCAGGTGGTCCAGCACGTCGTCCACGGTCACGGCACCGACCACCCGGTGGTGTTCGTTGACCACCGGGATGCAGGTCAGGTTGTAGGTGGCCAGTTCACGGGTCACGGCCGGCAGGGGCATGAGGTCGGAGACCGGCTCGAGATCCTTGTCCAGGATGTTGCCCAGCGGCTCCGGCGGGGGATAGCGCAGCAGCCGCTGGAAGTGCACCACGCCGAGGTAGCGGCCGGTGGGGGTCTCCAGCGGGGGCCGGGCCACGATCACCAGTGAGGCCATGGCGGGGGTGAACTCCTGCTGGCGGATGTTTGCCAGCGCCTCGGCCACGGTGGCCTCGGGCGGCATGATGACCGGCACCGGCGTCATGACCGACCCGGCGGTGTTCTCCTCGTATTCCATGAGGCGGCGGACGTCGTCCGCGTCCTCCGGCTCCATCAGCTCCAGCAGGAGTTCCTGCTGGGAGTCGGAGAGCTCGTGGAGGAGGTCGGCGGCATCGTCCGGGTCCATCTCCTCGAGCACGTCCGCGGCGCGCTCGATGTCCAGGTTGGAGATGATCTCCACCTGGTCGTCGTCCGGCAGCTCCTGCAGGACGTCCGCCAGCCGCCCGTCCTGCAGCTCCGCGGCCACCTCCACGCGGCGCTTGGCCGTCATCTCGTGCAACACGTCGGCGAGGTCGGCGGCCTTGAGGTCCTCGTGCGCGGCCACGAAGCTGGAGGCACCCTGCGGCTCCTCGCGGGCTGCCCAGCGGGCCTCGCCCCACCCCACCAGCAGATGCTCGCCCCGGACCCGGCCGAAGGCGCTGCGGCTGGCATGCCGCCGGACATAGAGGTCGCTGACCAGCCAGTCGCCGTTGCGCTGCTGCTCCAGGCCCAGGTCCTCGAGCACGGCCTGGCCCGAGCCGTCGGCGAGGGTGACGCGGCGGTCGAAGAGGTCGGCGGCGACCATCAGCTCGGCCCCGCGGCGCTCGAAGCGGCGCAGGTTGATGAGCCCCGTGGTGATGATCTGCCCGGCACCCATGGAGGTGACGCGGGTCATGGGCACGAACACGCGTTTCTTGCCCGGCACCTCGATGACGATGCCGACGGCGACCGGTGGCTGGCCCGGCCCGCGCTCGGTGACGACGGCGTCACGCATGCGGCCCAGACGGTCACCCAGGGGGTCGAACACGTCCAGGCCCAGCAGGCGGGCGACGAAGATCTTGGGGGCATTCACCCATCCATCCTAGTCGGCCGGACCGGGCCGTGGACCCTGCCGGCCAGCCGCTGTTTCTCACGTCTCCTTACGCCGGTGGCGGAGAACTCGGGGGCCGTGATGACCCGCACCGGCACGAGCGGCACAATGGAGCCTATGTCCATGCTCTTCGGTCCCACGTCCTCCGACCCCTCGGTCAGCGGCCTGCCCCGCGGTGAGGTGCTGGGGTCCTTCCCCACCTACGCCGAGGCCCGGAAGGTCGTGGACCGACTGGCCGAGCAGGAGTTCGACGTCCGCACGGTGTCGGTCGTCGGCACCGACCTGCGCACCGTCGAGCGGATCCGCAACCGCCTGACCTACCCGTCGGTGGCCTTGCGCTCGGCCATCCAGGGTGCCTTCTTCGGTGCGATGATCGGCATCCTGATGACCCTGATCGACCCCTCTGGGTCCGGGTTCCAGATCCTGTACACGGTGGGTCTCGGCGTGGCCATCTGGGTGCTCTTCGGCGTGATCGGGCACGCACTGCGCAAGGGCCGCGGCGTGAACTCGGTCCAACAGCTGGTCCCCTCCAACTTCGACGTGGTCTGCGAGTTCGAGACGGCGCATCAGGCCAAGCAACTGCTGGGCCGACCAGCCCAGGCCCCGGCACCCGCAGCGCACACCCCCGGCCCGCCGGCCAACCAGACTCCCGCCCAGGAGCCCACGGCCCGCCAGGGCCCGACGCCGGCCACCCACTCCGCGGACACCGCACCCGTGCCGTCGGCACCGGAGACCGAGGCGCCTTCCCGCAATGGAACCTTCCCGGACCTGCCGGATGGCCGCCCCCAATACGGGGTGCGGCTGCCGGAGGACGAGGCGAAGGTCGTCCAGGAACGCATCCTCAGCGAGAATGCCGCCAAGAACACTCCGGGCGGCCAGGCGGCCGCGTCCTTCGAGGCCCCGTCCTACGGCCAGCAGGAGACCGGCCGCAAGGGCCGTGCCGGTGGCTCCGGCCGCCGTTCCGATCCCAGTCGTCCCGTCGACGGTGAAGGCGCACCGACAGCGGGCGGTGACCGGCCGACGTCGGGCACCGGGTCCGCGGAACAGGCCCAGAACACCACCGCGGCGCCGGGCGAGACCGGTTCGGGAGAACCCGGCACGAGCGAGGCGGGCTCCTTCGAACGGCCGGCTTATGGACGCCGGGTGGCCGGGGACCAGCCCGAGGCCGGCCAGTCCGAGGCCGGTCAGCCGGACGCCGCCCAGGACGAGCCTGAGCGGCGCGACTGACGGATCAGACGGGCGCGTCCGCCGACCGCCCGTCAGCCGAGGAGCCGGGCCATCCATGCCTCGACGTCATCGGGGGTGCGCGGCAGGGCGGCGGAGAGGTTCTCGGCGCCCTCGTCCGTGACGTAGATGTCGTCCTCGATGCGCACGCCGATGCCGCGGTACTCCTCCGGCACCGCCAGGTCCTCGTTCTTGAAGTACAGGCCTGGCTCGATCGTGAAGACCATGCCCGGGACGATCTCGGCGTCCAGGTAGAGCTCGCGCTTGGCCTGGGCACAGTCGTGCACGTCCAGGCCCAGGTGGTGGCTGGTGCCGTGCGGCATCCACCGGCGGTGCTGTTGGCCCTCGGGTGAGAGGGCCTCGTCCACGGAGACCGGCAGCAGGCCCCACTCGTGCAGTCGCTCGGCCAGCACCTGCATGGCGGTGGTGTGGATGTCCCGGAACCTCAGGCCGGGCTTCACCGCGGCGAAGGCGGCGTCGGCGGCCTCGAGCACGGCTTGGTAGATGGTGCGCTGGATCGGCGAGAACATGCCGTCGACCGGCAGGGTGCGGGTGATGTCGGCCGTGTAGAGGGAGTCCGCCTCCACGCCGGCGTCCACGAGGATCAGATCCCCGGAGCGCACCTCGCCGTTGTTGCGGATCCAGTGCAGCACGGTGGCGTTGTTGCCGGAGGCCGCGATGGTGTCATAGCCCAGGTCGTTGCCCTCGAGGCGAGCACGGGAGAAGAACGCGCCCTCCACGATCCTCTCGCCGCGTTCATGGCCGCGGGCGGCGGGCAGAACCCGGACGATGTCCTCGAAGCCGGCGATGGTAGCCGCCACGGAGCCGCGCAGCTCCTCGATCTCCCAGCCGTCCTTGACCAGGCGCAGCTCGGAGAGGAATTCGGTGAGCTGGGCGTCCAGGCCGTCCGAGAACTCCAGGTCCACCCCGGTGTTGATGCGGGAGGTGTCCACCAGGGCCTCGACGTCCAGGTCGGAGCCGCGAAGCAGGCGGATGCGGACCCCGCCGATCTCCACGGCACCGGCATTCTTGGTGACGGCGACCTCCAGTTCGGACAGGTCGGCGGTGCGGACCCCGGTGCGGGCCTGCAAACCGCCGAGGGTGGGGCGGGTGCCGATCCAGAACTCACCGGTGCGGGCGTTGGAGTAGAACTCCTCGGAATCGCGGCCGGCCATGGGACGGAAGTACAGGGTGGCCTCGTGGTGTCCGCCGTGGTCACCGGCGCCGTGATCCACCGGCTCCAGGACGAGGGTGGCATCCGGCTCATGGTCCACGCCCAAGCCGGTCAGGTGGGCGAAGGCGGAGTGGGCGCGGAAACGGTAGTCGGTGTCATTGGAGCGGACTTTGAGCGCTCCGGCCGGGATGACGAGCCGCTCGCCCTCGAACTGCTCGGACAGGGCCTTGCGGCGCCGGGCGGCGAACGGGGCCGAGGCATCCGGCAGGACCGGTGTGGTCTCGGTGGGGGCCCAGTTCGAGCCCATGAACCGCTTGAACGCGTCCGAGGTCGGCTTCTGGGACCGGTTGTTCACGCGGTCTTCTACGGGCTGGTCGGCTGCGGTGCCGGCCTGGTCGGCGGGCGCGGTCTGGTCGGTGGGCCGGGGTGTTTCGTCGTTCATGGTTTCCATCATTCCACTCATCGCCGCATTCTTTCCCGCGAGCCGGGAGCCGTTGGCTAGTCTGGGGGTCATGCCGTTCGACCTGCACACACACTCCCATGTCTCGGATGGCACCGAACCGCCCGCCGATGTGGTGCGGGCCGCCGCCGGGGCCGGCCTCACCGGCCTGGCCCTGACTGACCATGACACCACCGCCGGCTGGGCCGAGGCCGCCCACGCTGCCGTGGAGACGGGCCTGACGTTCATTCCCGGCATGGAAGTCTCCTGCGTCTCGGACACCGGGATCAGTGTGCATCTGCTGTCCTACCTGCACGATCCGCTGGCACCCGGACTCATGGAGGAGATCGGCCGGGCCCGGACCTCGCGGCTCATGCGGGCCCAACGCATGGTCAAGCGGTTGGGGGAGGACTATCCCATCACGTGGGAGATGGTGCTGGCCCACGCCACCCCGGACGCCACGATCGGCCGACCGCACATCGCCGATGCGCTCGTCACCGCAGGCGTGATCCGGGACCGCTCGGCCGCCTTCACCTCGATCCTGACCCCGCGCTCGCCCTACTACGTGGGCCACTACGCTCCAGACCCGGTGGACGCCGTCCGTCTGGTGCTCGAGGCCGGGGGCGTGCCGGTCTTCGCCCACCCCATGGCGTCCATGCGCGGCCGCGTCATCGGCATGGAGCTGTTCCGCGAGATGATCGAGGCCGGACTTGCCGGCGTCGAGGTCTTCCACCGGGACAACCCGGACGAGGCCCGGCGCACCCTGCGGCTCCTCGCCCTGGAGCACGACCTCTTCATCACCGGCTCCTCCGATTACCACGGTGCCGGCAAGCCCAATCGGATCGGCGAGAACACGACTCCCGATGAGGTGGTCGCCCGACTGGCGGAGCAGGCCACGGGCACGGAGGTCATCCGGCCGTGACGTCACCCGTGACCCTGCCTGTGGTTGTGGTTGTGGTTATGGCTGTGGCCGTGCCTGTGGCTGTACCGGTGCTCTAGCCGATCCGGGCCGCGAGGGCCGCCGTCTGCTCCGGAGCGAGCACCGCTGCAGGATGTGGTCCGGCCGCCAGCAGCCGGGTGTGGTGTCCCGCCTGGTCCTGTCCATCGAGAGCGCTGCCGGCAGCCAGGACCGCGTTGCCGGCCTGCAGACGGTCCAGCATCGTCGCGTCGGCCAGGGTCCAGGCGCCGGTGAGGCCCGCTCCGGCGGCGGCGCTCTCCAGGGCCCGGGCCTGCCGGGCCAGGAACCGCAGGCCCGTGTCATCCCCGATGTTCACCAGCAGCACTCCGGACTCAGCCAGATGGCCCAGCAGCTCACCGTAGAACTCGCTGCCCGTGAGATGTGCGGCAGCGTCCACTGAGGTGTAGATGTCCAGGACGACGGCATCGAACTCCTGGCCCTCCAGGCGGGCGAGCTCGGCGCGGGCGTCTCCGATGATCACGGTCAGGTCCGTCCCCTCCGGCAGGGGCAGGGCGGAGCAGACCAGCGTCGGCAACTCGCGGTTGAGGTCCACCACCGTCTGGACGGAGCTGGGACGCGTCAGCTGGACGTACCGCGGCAGGGTGAGCGCACCCGCGCCCAGGTGGAGGATGCGGAGGGGCCGGTGGCTCGGCCAACCGGCGTCGAGGACGTTGGCCACTCGGCGCAGATACTCATAGCGGATGCGGGTGGGGTCGTGCAGATCGACATGGGACTGGACCGCCCCGCTGATCTCCAGCACCCAGCCCTCGTCGTGCTCGTCCGGGCGGATCCGGGCCTGCTCACCGCTCACACTCAGGTGGAGACTCCGGGGGGTGGGGTGGAACGCGTCAGGGTCGGCCATCATGCCATTCTGACAGGCTCAGGCTCACGGGCTGCGCCGGGTGTGAGCCGCGCTCAGAGGTGTTCGGCGAGCCGGCGGCGCATGACCTCGAGGGCCTCGGGGTTCTGGTCCACGAGCACGAAGCGCCGCTGGAGTGCGGCTGCGGCGGCCCCGAGCGTGCCGGAGCCGGCGAAGAAGTCGAGCACCCAGTCGTCCCGGCGGGTCGACGCCGCCACCATCCGCTTGAGCAGGCCCAGCGGCTTCTGGGTCGGGTAGCCGGTCTTCTCCTTGCCGGTGGGGGAGACGATTGTGTGCCACCAGACATCGGTGGGCAGCTTGCCGCGGGCGACCTTCTCCGGTGTCACGAGCCCGGGTGCCATGTACGGCTCCCGATCGACCTCCTCCGAGTCGAACCAGTAGCCGTCCGGGTCCTTGACATAGACCAGGATCGTGTCGTGCTTGCTCGGCCACCTCCGCTTGGACCGGCCGCCGAAGTCGTAGGCCCAGATGATCTCGTTGAGGAAGCACTCCCGGCCGAAGATCGCATCCAGCATGACCTTGGCGTAGTGCACCTCCCGGTAGTCCAGGTGCAGATAGAGGGTGCCGTCATCGGCCAGGAGCCGCCAGGCCTCGCGCAACCGGGGCTCGAGGAACTCCCAGTAGTCGGCGAAGGCGTCATCGTAGGAGGCCAGGGCGCCCTTGATGGTCTTGTAGCTCTGCCCGCCGAAGCCGACCCGGTCCGATTCCTCCGCGGCGGCACGGACCATGGACAGCTGCTGGCGCCGTTGGGTCCGCCCCGTGTTGAACGGAGGATCCAGATAGACCAGGGTGAAGGCCCCGTCCGGCAGCGAGGGCAGGAACTCGAGGTTCTCCGCCCCCACCACCAGATTGGGGCCGTCCGGCCGGAACTCATCCACAGCGGTCACGGTGCCGGGGCCGGCCACGGTGCTGTGGTGACGGCGTACGGAGATACGGGCACGGTGGAGCGCCGCTCACTCGCCGGAGGGTGCCTGACCGCCGGTGGCCTCGCCACCCGGGCCGCCCTGCACCACGTTGCCGTTCTTGCGGCGCGTGCGGGACCGGCTCCGCGTGCGGCTGCGCGTGGCGCCGCCCTCGGAGGCCGCACCGGAAGCGTCTGCGGTACTACGACGCCGGCCCGCACCCGCGGAGTGCGTCTCACCCGAGTCGCCCTCGCGCGGGGCGCGCTCCCTGCGGTCCTCGCCGGAGCGCTCGCGGCCCTCACCGGAGTGTCCGCGGCCCCGGCCGCCCTCGCGACCACCATCACGGCCGCCGCGTCCACCGCGCCCGGACCGGCCGCCGTCGCGCCCGCCCTCGCGGTCACCACGGCCCCGCCCGCTACGGCCGCCACGGTCGTCTCGGCTGTCCGACTTTGCGCCCGGACCGCCGAGGTCCTCGAGCGTCTCCGCGTCCAGGCCCACCTTGGTGCGCTGGTCCCGGGGCAGGCGGCCCTTGGAGCCCTTCGGGATGTTCAAGTCCTCGAAGAAGTGCTTCGAGGAGGAATAGGTCTCCGGCGGCTCGGGGACGTCCAGTCCGAGGGCCTTGTTGATCAGACCCCAGCGTGGCATGTCCTCCCAGTCGACCAAGGTCACGGCGGTGCCCTTGTTGCCGGCGCGGCCGGTGCGGCCCACGCGGTGCAGGTAGGTCTTCTCGTCCTCGGGGCACTGGAAGTTGATCACGTGGGTGACATCGTCCACGTCGATGCCGCGGGCGGCCACGTCGGTGGCGACCAGCACGTCGACCTTGTCTCCGCGGAAGGCACGCAGGGCCTGCTCGCGGGCACCCTGGCCGAGGTCGCCGTGGATGGCACCGGCGGCGAAGCCGCGCTTGGACAGTTCGTCCGAGACGCGCGCGGCGGTGCGCTTGGTGCGGGTGAAGATGATGGTCTTGCCACGGCCCTCGGCGCGCAGGACGCGGGCGACGAGCTCGTCCTTGTCCATGTGGTGAGCGCGGTAGACCAGTTGGCGGATGTCCTTCTTGGTGATGCCCTCGTCGTCAGGGTCCGCGGCGCGGATGTGGGTCGGCTGCGTCATGTACCGGCGGGCCATGGCGACCACGGGACCGGGCATGGTGGCCGAGAAGAGCATGGTCTGGCGGACCTCAGGAACGGCGGAGAGGAGCGTCTCCACATCCGGAAGGAAGCCCAGGTCCAGCATCTCGTCGGCCTCGTCCAGCACCACGATCTTCACGAGCTTGAGGTTCAGGTGACGCTGGCGCATCAGGTCGATGAGGCGTCCGGGGGTGCCGACGACGACCTCGACCCCGCGCTGCAGCTCCTCGATCTGGGGCTCGTAGGCACGTCCGCCATAGATGGTGGCGATGCGGACGGAACGCTTGGAGGCGGCGGTCGTGATGTCCTGGGCGACCTGGTTGGCCAGCTCACGGGTCGGTGCGACGATCAGCGCCTGCGGAGCGCCGGGGGAGTCGAGCTGGTCGAAACCCGGCTCGCCCGGGCCCACCACACGCTGCAGGGCAGGCAGGCCGAAGCCGAGGGTCTTGCCCGTGCCGGTCTTGGCCTGGCCGATGATGTCATGCCCGCCCAGGGCGACCGGAAGGGTCATGGCCTGGATCGGGAAAGGGTGGGTGATGCCCTTTTCGGCGAGGGCCTCGACCATGTCCGAGCGGACCTTGAAGTCGGCGAAGGTCTTCTCCGCCACGGGCTCGTTGGCCTCGGCGATGTCGATGGAGTCCTCCACCTCGATCGTCTCGATCTCGGAGGTGGCCAGGTCCTCGGTGTCGATGTCGTTGTCTGCGGCGATCTTCTGTTCAGGAGTCATGGGGAAAAGTCGGTCCCGTCATTCAGGCAGGGCGGCTCGGCGCGATGGCACTGGTTCCAGTGCACTCCGGCGCCTGGCTCCGGCTAGCTCGGCTAGCTGCGGGGCGGCGCGGATCGGCCGGACGCCGTGCGTCCATGGTGGAGCCGATCGCGGGAGGTGCAAGGCCGGCATCGAGGGGATGGGCCCTGGATTCGGGCTGGCCCTTCAGGGGCGCGTGCCGGATCCGGAGAGTCAAATCACGAGGGTGAACGCAGATGAACAATGCGATCGGTCATCCTTGATGAGGCCAGTCTACCGGGTCCGCGTGATCTTCCGGTGCGAGGGCCCCACCCGGGACCTCCGCGGGCCGGGGCGGGGGAGCCTGGCCGGCGACCCGGAACAGCACGGTGCGGGTGGCCATGTCCGCTGTGACGAGCACCGCCCGGATGCGCTGCCCGGCCTCGGCATGGCCTTCGAAGCGGGCCAGGACCGGGGGCTGTTCCACCTGGATCTCGCCCCAGGACAGACGCCCCTGGCTGCGGGCCTTCTCGGCCTGCTCAGGGCTCGGAGCGGAGATGACCACGGCGTTGAACTCCTGGCCCTCCCTCCCGTGCAGGGACGCCGCCTCCACCAGGTCCAACGCGGCATTGGTGGCCCGGGACGTCACGAGTGAGGAGTCCTTCATGGCCGCGGGCAGGCTCTGGAGCAGGCCGCGGACACCCAGGGGCACGTCCTCGCGGTTCTCCAGGGCCAGGCAGGTGGCCAGGACGAACCGGTCCACCAACCGCCGCAGTGGCGCGGTGGCGTGGGCGTAGGGCGACGCGATCGCGGACTGGACGGCCATCTCGGGCGTGTCGCCGTCGAAGGCGGTGTAGCCGGCGCCCCGGAACAAGGAGGTGGCCGCGTGCATGATGGCCAGCTCCTGAGGTCGCGTGGTGTCCAGTTCCCGCAGGTATTCGCCGTACGGCTGATCCTGCGGCCACGGATGCCCGAGGGCTCGCGTCCGGGCCCGGAACCTCGACTCCGCGTCCGGGTCGGCCGGCGGCATGGTGCGCAGGATGCCCACGCCGCCTTCGAGCATGATGTGCGCCGCGGCGATGCCCGTCATCAGTGAGATCTGGGCATTCCAGTCCTCCACATCCAGCGCCGGGGCGGTCAGGACCTGGTAGCCGTGATCCGTGGCCGTGATCTCCTGCTCGGGCAGGCGCAGGCTCGCTCCGCCGCGGGTGGTCTCCAGGCGGGCACGCAGGAGTCCGACCTCCTTGAGCAGGGCCAGCGTGGAGTCGGGATCACCACCGGCGTCGATCCGGTGCTGCGCCTCCAGATAGGTGAGCTGTTTCCGGCTGCGCACCCGGGCACGTTCCACCGTGGTGGAGACCACGGCGCCGGTCCGGTCCAGGCCGAACGTCCACAGGTACGCGCCGCGGTCCACACCGGGCAGTAGAGACCCGGTGTCCTCACTGATGACCTCCGGGTGCAGCGGAATCCGCCCGTCCGGGAGGTAGATCGTCTGTCCTCGGCGCAGGGTCTCGGCGTCCAATGCCCCCCCGGGAGCGATGAACGCCGGGACGTCGGCGATCGCGTAGTGGACGGTGAATCCGTCATCCAGGGCGCCGGACTCGTCTGGACCAGCGGGTTCTCCAGGACAAGAGTGGCGACCGCGTCCGCGCTGCAGGTGGACGGCCTGGTCCAGGTCCGTGGAGCCCGGCGGGTCGATCGTGAGCAACGGCAGATCGGTCCGGTCGTTGACCGGAAGGCGGTCCACGGCGTTCGCCGCGGCCTGCTCCGCCTCCGCGAGCACCTCGGGTGGGAAAGCGGCGGGCAGGGAGAATTCCTCCCGCAGGGCGGCCAGGCGGCTGGCCAGCTCGGTCTGGGCGGCGGAACGGGCGAGATCCAGATGGTAGTGGGCCACGGGCTCACCCTATCCGGCGGTGGTGGAGTCGCCGAGCGTGCCCCACAGGACAAGACGCCCCGCCGTGCGGGCGGACGTCACGAGTAACGTCCGCCCGCACGGCGGGGCGATCACGACCTGGCGAGTAGCGCGGAGGTCAGGAAGGGGTCAAGAAGAAGTCAAGAAGAGGTCAAGTAGGGGTCAGGAACCCGGGGTCGGGACGAAGCCGACCGGACGCGGGGTCTCGGTGCCGATCTCGACGTAGCCGATGATGGCCGAGGGAACCAGAACCAGACGGCCCTTGGTGTCCTTCAGGCGCAGGGTGCCGCCATCGGACAACGCGTCAGACACCAGGCGGGCGACGTCCTCGTTGGTGGCGTCCGACTCGATGACGACTTCGCGGGCCACGTTCTGAACACCAATGCGGATTTCCATGCCTGTCTCCTTCTGGTCACGGGGGCCGGGGCCCACGGGGTTCCGTGGTCCGGCGGATACTGGTCCGACAGCAGACTAGGGGATCACCGGTCGGTGCGCGGTGGGGCCGAGCCGACTTCGGCCACGGGCGTAACGGTCCGTGCGCCGTCCGTCTGTGGCCTGTGCGCCAGCAGGCTGTCAGCGTTCCTTGGGGAATCGGCTGATGCCGCGCCAGGCAAGGCGGAACGCCAGGTCGGCCGCCGTTTCCAGGTCCGGCCGCGAATCGTCACCGGACTGCCCGGCCCAGTGCCGGGCGGAGGAATTCACCAGTCCGGCCAGGCCGTGGCCCAGCAGCAGCGCCTCCTCCCGGGAGAGCGTGGTGTCGGCGGCGATGACCTCGGCGATGTCGGCGGCGAACCGGTGGTCCAGGCCCTCCATCCGCAGGGCGACATCCGGATCGTTGTTCAGCCCGGAGTCGAACAGCAGGCGGTAGGCCCGGTCCGGGCTGTCCACGAACTGGAAATAGGCATGGATCGTGGCCTGCACGCGGGCCTTGTTGTCCGTCGTCGATTCCAACGCCGCGGTGATGGCGGACCCCAGCAGGTCGACCTGAGTGTCCATGAGGTCGAGGAAGAGCTCGTGCTTGCCGGGGAAGTGCTGGTACAGGACCGGCTTGGAGACGGCGGCGGCCACGGCGATGTCGTCCATCGAGGTCGCGTGGAACCCATGGTCGACGAAGACCTGCCGAGCGGCATCGAGCAACTGCTTGCGGCGCTCCTCGCGGGGCAACCTCGACTGGCGCACGGGGGAGGTGCTCACGGTGGTGCCTTTCTGGAATGACTCGTCAGGTGCAGACGGTGCAGGCCAGTCTACCGGCCGGTAGCCCCATCAGGCGATGCGGGCTGTTTCGGAGGCCGGCTCCATTGGTCCGGAGGTCGGCTTCGCTGCTCCGGCGGTGGCGTCCGGTACGACGTCGGCCGGGCAGGACTCGAGGCCGGTCTGGGCCACGGGTGCGGAGACCTCCAGGCCGAACAGGACGTTCAGGGCGTTCTCGTACTCCTCGAGACGGCCCTCGGCCGCCATCTCCTTGGCCCGGACCGTGGGCTCGTGGAGCATCTGGCGGACCATGCGGCGCAGGGCGAACTCCACCTCCTCGGAGGCGGCCGTGCAGCCGTGCTTGCCGCGGACCCGCTCCATCTCGGACTCCAGCACCTGTTGGGTGTGCTTGCGCAGGGCGACGATGGCCTCGTTGGCGCTGCGGGACTTGCGCTCCTGCACGTATCCGGCCACCGCGCCGTCCACCAGCCGGGAGGCCTCCACGAGCGATTCCTGCTGCCCTTCCGGGGCGGCCATCTTCACCGATTCCAGGGTGATCAGGTCCACGCCGGGCAGGTCGGCGATGGCCGGGTCGAAGTCGTGGCTGAGGGCCAGGTCCAGCACCGTCAACCGGGTCTCCACGCCCTCGCGAAGCCGGCGCAGGGTTTCCGCCTCCAGCCGCCGATCACCACCGGAGCAGCCAATCAGGACGTCGGCCTCGGCGATCGCTCCGTGGATCTTCTCGCCGCCGAGGGCCATGGCCCATCCGCCGCGGTCCGCCACGAAGGCCTCCGCACGGCCGGAGGCGGAGTGCACGCCCACGTGGGCGGCGCCGCGATCGGCCAGTTGGGCCAGGGTGGTGCCGGCGTAGGAGCCGGTGCCGATCACCAGGATGTTGGCCTGCTCCCAGAAAGCGCGGGTCTCGGCGTCGGAGACCCCTGCGTGCAGGTCTGCCGTCAGATCGAGTGCCACGGAGACGATGGAGCGGCCCGCCGATCCCAGCGCGGTCCGCGTGCCGACGTCCTTGGCGGTGCGGGTGGCCGATTCGAAGAGCTTGACCAGGGTGCCGGTGGCGGTCCCCGTCTCCTGGGCGGTGCCCAGCGCGCGGCGCACCTGTCCGGCGATCTCGCGTTCACCCACCACGGCGGACTTCAGGCCCGAACCCACCTCGAACAGGTGGCGTACGGCAGTGTCACCGGTCAGGACCTTGAAGGAGGACTCCACCGTGGACGGAGCCAGGCCGGAGCCACGGGTCACCGCCTGCAGCAGCTCGGCGCGGGCCTGCTCGACCGAACGGTCATCCGGGGCCTCGGCGTAGATCTCCACCCGGTTACAGGTGGCCAGCACGACCGCACCGCTGACAGAGGATTCGGGGATGACAGAAGCGACCTCGCCGGTGCCGTTGCTCAGCTGCGCCACCGTGTCGAGGTCAAGGTCGGTGTGCGAGGCAACCAGGGAAAACAAAGCCACAATGCGCCGATTCTAATCCCTCCGAAGAGGTGGGTCTAAGAAGGGCACCCTGTGTTGATCGCCACCGCGCCGTCACTGTCCAGTCGCTCGCTGTTCATTCGCGCCATCCGCGATTCACCACTGCAGGAGGAAAATGGGACAATGTCGGTCATGTCCGAACCCCTGACCGGCACTCCCTTGCCTGCCGACCATCCGCTGGCCACCACCGACCCGGCCCGATCCAC
Source organism: Citricoccus muralis (assembly GCF_003386075.1). Lineage (GTDB taxonomy): Bacteria > Actinomycetota > Actinomycetes > Actinomycetales > Micrococcaceae > Citricoccus > Citricoccus muralis. The sequence continues at coordinate 1,528,728 of NZ_QREH01000001.1, read as the reverse complement.
CGTTGGATCCCCTCTGGTCACCGCCTTCCGCGGCGGCACCCCGTCCCGCACCCCGGTGTGGTTCATGCGGCAGGCCGGCCGATCACTGCCGGAGTACCGGGAGGTGCGCCAGGGCATCGGCATGCTCGAATCCTGCCTGAAGCCGGAGCTGGCGTCCGAGATCACCCTTCAGCCCGTGCGCCGGCATGACGTCGATGCCGCCATCTTCTTCTCCGACATCGTCGTCCCGCTCCGCTTGGCCGGCGTCGACGTGGACATCGTCCCCGGCACCGGCCCCGTGCTCGGTCAGGCCGTGCGCACCGCCGCCGATGTGGCGGCCCTGCCCGAACTGACGGACGAGTCCCTCGAACCGATCCGGGAGGCCGTGCGCCTGACGGTGGCCGAGCTGGGCAGCACGCCGTTGATCGGCTTCGCCGGCGCACCGTTCACCGTGGCCGCCTACATGGTGGAAGGCGGCCCGTCCCGCGACCACCTGGGTCCGCGCACCATGATGCACGCGGATCCTGAGACCTGGAACGCCCTGGCCACGTGGGCCGCCAACACTGCAGGGGCCTTCCTCCGCGCGCAGATCGAGGCCGGGGCCTCTGCTGGCCAGCTCTTCGACTCCTGGGCGGGATCCCTGTCCCTGGCCGACTACCAGCGGTATGTCCAGCCGCACTCGGCCCATGCCTTCTCCCACGTCCGCGACTTGGTGGACGGGAGCGGCAAGCCGGTGCCGCTCGTGCACTTCGGGACCGGCACCTCCGAGATCCTCCCGGCCATGCGCGACGCCGGAGCCTCCGTCATGGGCGTCGACTACCGGTTGCCGCTCGGCGAGGCACATCGCCGCCTGGGTGCCACGCCTGGCCCCGACGGTCGCGGCACCGTCCCGCTGCAGGGCAACATCGATCCGGCCCTGTTGTCCGCCCCCTGGGAGGTGCTCGAAGCCCACGTCCGTGAGGTCGTCGAGGCCGGCCGTGTGGCCCCCGGGCATGTGGTCAACCTCGGCCACGGCGTCCCGCCCACCACTGACCCGACGGTCCTGACCCGGATAGTCGACCTGATCCACTCGATCCAGCCGTGACTTCCCAGCCGGCAGCCAGCCCCACCGCCCTCGTGGTCGGTGGGGGAGTGTCCGGGCTGCTCTCGGCCTGGGAACTGGTGCGCGTGGGATACGAGGTCACCCTGGTGGAGGCCGGCGGTTCCCTCGGCGGTTGCGTGGCCCCGCGGACGGTGGCGTTGCCCGCGGGGCGCGAGCTCATCCTCGACGCCGGTGCGGAGTCCTTCGCCGTGCGCACCCCGGCCGTGCGCGACCTGGTGGAGGAGCTGGGACTGGGGGAGGCCGTCGTCGCGCCTCACCCGGGCGGATCGTGGTTGTATCTGCCGCCGTCCGGACCGGGTCATGACCACCGGGCCGTGCCCGCACCCCACTTGGGGATCCTGGGGATCCCGGGTGATCTGGATGCCCCCGAGGTCGCCGAAGCGCTCGGCGTCGACGCCCTGGAGCGGGCCCGCCGGGACCTCGATGACTCGCCGGGTCACTCAGCGGAGGCGACGTCTGCCACGCACTCGATGCCCGCGCCGTCTTCACTGGACACCTGGCGCCAGGCCATCGCGGAGGGGACCCCGGTCACCGTCGGCGCCGTGGTCCGGGACCGCATGGGAGAGGGCGTGTTGCAGACCCTGGTAGCGCCCGTCGTCGCCGGGGTTCACTCCGCGGACCCGGATACCCTGGACCTGCGCACCGTCGCGCCGGGCCTGCTGGAGGCCCTGGTCGCCGAGGGCTCCCTGGCCCGCGCCGTGACCGCCCGGCGCGCCGCCGCCCCGCCGGGAGCCGTGGTCGCCTCCCTGCGCGGGGGCATGCACACCCTGACCGCCGCGCTCGCCGGGGAAGTGCTCCGCGCGGGTGCCCGCGTGCTGACCGGGACCCGCGCGGTCACGCTGGCCCACGCCACGGCCGGACACCGCTGGACCGTGGAGGTGACCGTCGGCGCGGGCGGCACCGAGGCCGTCACGGTGGATCGCGTCGTCGTGGCCACGGACGGCCCCCGGGCCTGGGACCTGCTGTCTCCCGTCTCCGGCGGGGCACTGTCCGCCGCGGACCGCCCGCAGGAGGGGGCCGGCGTCGCGCTCGTGACCTTGGTGGTGGACGCGCCCGGGTTGGACGCGAACCCCCGGGGAACGGGTCTGCTGGTCTCACCGGCCGTCCCTTCGGACGTGGTGGGCGCCAAGGCCCTAACCCACGTCAGCGCCAAGTGGGACTGGGCCCGGCAAGAGCTCGGCGGCCACCGCCACGTGTTGCGCCTGTCCTACGGCCGGGTGACCGACGCGCCCGATTCGGCCGCGCCGGGATACCGCACGCCGGAGGAGGACTTGCGGGCCAGGGCCCTGGCGGATGCCACCGCCCTCACCGGGGTGGACGTGGCCGCGGGGCTGGTCGACTCGTTCGTGGTGCGGTGGAAGTCCGCACTGCCCGCGGCCACCACGGACCACCGGACCCGGGTGGAGTCGGTGCGCACGTGGCTGGGGGACCAGTCCGGGCTGGACGCGGTCGGGGCGTGGCTGGCCGGGACCGGGCTGGCCGCCATCGTGGCCGATACCCGCCGGCGGATCGCGCCGTGATCCCTCTGCATGCTCCTTCCACGGGCCCGCAGGCCGACTGAACCCGGCTGAGGCATCTCACCGCCGGGCGGGGTAGGCTGGGACCGCTCGTTCTACCGCTTGTAGAAACCGGCGGTGGACACGGAACCCAGACCTTAGGTGACACCACAGGAGTTGTGACGATGACCGAGAACCAGCCTCATGGCGACGCAGACGCCGGCACCCAGGGAGTAGACGGCCCGGGCGATGCCGAGAAGGTCGAGTGGTTCACCACCTATACCGTCTTCGCGCGGAACGCGGCCGGCAACGGTGCCGGAGGCCATACCGAGACCGAGCGGAAGCGGGCCGTGGAGCAGTTCGACGCGGTCGTCGCCGGGCTCGCCGAGAAGGGCGTCACCGTCCGCGGCACCTATGACGTCTCCGGCATGCGCGCCGACGCCGACCTGATGGTCTGGATGTACGGCCACGTGGCCGAGGACCTGCAGGCCGCCATCCGCACGCTGCGCCGCACCGAGCTGCTGGCCGGTACCACCATCGTGCTGTCCGCCATGGGCTCGGACCGGATGGCCGAGTTCGCCAAGGACCACATCCCGGCCTTCGCCATGGGACGCAAGCCGTTGAAGTGGCTGTGCTTCTACCCCTTTGTCCGCTCCTACGACTGGTACCTGCTGGAGCCGGCCGAGCGTGGCCGGATGCTCAAGGACCACGGCATGCTGGGCCGCGAGTTCCCCATGGTCTGGGCGAACACCACCAGCGCCTTCGCCCTCAACGACTGGGAATGGCTGCTCGGCCTCGAGGCCCCGGAGCTGAACAATCTCGTGGACATGATGCGCCACCTGCGCAACAACGAGACCCGCATGCATGTACGCGAAGAGGTGCCCTTCTACACGGGCCGCCACATCACCACCAGCGAGATCGCGGAGGTCCTGGCCTGATGACGGACATCGCCAAGCACGCGGCAGGCAACCAGCCCTTCGACCCCCTGGCCGGGGTGGATGAGCATGGCACCATGGCCGCGAAGGACTACGACTCCATCCTGCTGGCCTCCTTCGGCGGACCCGAGGGACAGGATGATGTGATTCCGTTCCTGCGCAACGTCACCGCAGGACGCGGCATCCCTGATGAGCGATTGGAAGAGGTGGCCACCCACTACCGGGCCAACGGCGGGATCAGCCCGATCAATGAGCAGAACCGTGCCCTGCTGGAGGCCCTGCGGACCGAGCTGGCCGCCCGCGGGATCGACCTGCCGGTCTATTGGGGCAACCGCAACTGGGCGCCCTACATCCCCCAGACCTTGGAGCAGATCTACGCCGACGGGCACCGGAAGATGCTGACCGTGGCCACCTCGGCGTACTCCTGCTATTCCTCCTGCCGGCAGTACCGCGAGGATCTGGGCATGGCCCTGCGGTCCACCGGCCTGGAGGGCCAGCTCGAGGCGGACAAGATCCGCCAGTACTTCAACCACCCCGGATTCGTGGCCCCCTTCGCCGAGGGGCTGAGCGCCGGGTTGGCCGAGATCCGCGCCGAGCTGGCGGCCGCCGGCCGGGCAGACGGCCGGCTGCACATCTTCTTCGCCACGCACTCCATCCCCACCTCGGATGCCGAAGCAGCCGGGCCCCGTCCCGTGGCTGCGGAACTGCAGGAGAAGTCCGGGCTGGTGCCGGGCGAAGGCAACGGTGCCGATGTCTACTCGGCGCAGCACCTGGACGTGGCCGAGGAGATCCTGCGGCTCGTCCCCGAGGCGGCCGGCATCGAGTGGTCACTGGTCTACCAGTCCCGCTCGGGTGCCCCGCACGTGCCGTGGCTCGAGCCGGACATCAATGACGCGATCGAGGAACTGGCGGCCGCACCCGCCGACGAAGGCGAAAGCGACGGCGAGAGCGAGGGCGAAGGCGAGAACCACGGCGAAGGGTCCGACGCCGGCCCGCTCGCCGGGGTGCTCGTGGTGCCACTGGGCTTCGTGTCCGACCACATGGAAGTGGTGTGGGACCTGGACACCGAGGCCAAGGAGACCGCCGAGAACCTCGGCCTGGCCTTCCGCCGCACCCCGACGCCCGGGACGCATCCGGCCTTCGTCTCGGGCCTCGTCGACATCGTCGAGGAGCGCCTGGGCCGGCGCGAGGGCCGGGCCGCCGTGGGCTGCTTCGGCGCCTGGAACGACGTGTGTGCGCCCAACTGCTGCGTCAAGGTCATGCGGGACGGCACGGTCCGCCCCACCGTGGCAGCCTTCGATTCCGAGGTGGGTGTTCCGACCCGATGACCAGTACCTTCACGATCGGCACCCGCGGATCCCGCCTGGCCCGAACCCAGACGACCACTGTGGCGGACGCCCTGGCCGGACTGTCCGGGCTGGACGCCGAACTGGAGATCATCCGCACCGAGGGGGACGTGACCACCGGTTCCCTGGCCTCGCTCGGCGGCACCGGGGTCTTCGCCTCGGCCCTGCGCGCCGCGGTGCTGGATGCGAAGGTCGATCTCGCGGTCCACTCCCTCAAGGATTTGCCCTCCGTCCAGCCGGAGGGCCTCGTCATCGCGTCCATCCCGAAGCGGGTGGATGTCCGTGACGCCCTCTGCGCCCGGGACGGCCTGCGGCTGTCCGAGTTGCCGCAGGGTGCGAAGGTCGGCACCGGCTCGCCCCGGCGGATCGCCCAGCTCAAGGCCGTGCGCCCGGACCTGGACGTCGTGGACATCCGCGGCAATGTGCAGACCCGACTCGCGCGGGTTCCGGGGCTGGAACAGCATGATGATCACGCCCCTGCGGCCGCCGGTTCCCCGCGCGGCGATCTGGACGCCGTGATCCTGGCCTGCGCCGGACTCGACCGGATCGGCTTCGACTGGGCCATCACCGAGCGCCTCGCGCCGACCGTCATGATGCCGGCCCCGGGGCAGGGTGCCCTGGCCGTGGAGTGCCGCCCGGAGACGGCGGTGACCGGTGCCGGGTCCACCCATCCGGTGGCGCAGGCCCTGGCTGACTACGACGATGCCGTCACCCGCCTGCAGGTCACCGCCGAGCGAGCCTTGCTGGAGCGGCTCGAGGCCGGATGCGCAGCACCGATCGGTGCCCTCGCCCGAGTGGAGAAGGAACCGGCAAGACTCGTGATGGACGCCGTGGTGGCCGCGACCGACGGCAGCCGCCTGCTGCGGGAGCACGCCTCCGTGGACCTGCCGGCCGTCCGGGTCCGCCTTGAGGACGGTTCCGCCGACACCGAGACTCTCGGGTTGGCCCGCCAGCTCGGCATCGACGTGGCGGAGGCCATGCTGGCCGGCGGCGCCGACCTGCTGCCCGCCCCGCAGTGACCTCCTGATGTCCGTGGCTTCCGGCCGTCCCGTGATCCTGACCCGCCAACCGGCCCAGGCCGGGGCGGTCGAGGCCGGTCTGGCCGAGGCCGGTTATCGGATCACCTTCCTGCCTCTGACCGACTTCGCGTTGCCGGAGGACCTGGCGGGGCTCCGTGGCATCGTGCGGCAGGTGGCAAGGGCGGGACAGGGAGCGGACCCGATCCCGGCGTGGCTGGTCCTCACCAGCCCGAACACCGTCCGGGCCCTGGTCCGCGCCGGCTGGGACGGACGGGTGGCTGCCGGCCTTCGGGTGGCCGTCACCGGCACTGGGACCGCCCGCGTCCTGGCCGAAGCCGGCTGCACCGAGATCCCCTGGATGCCGGAGGGCGACGCCTCCGCCGCCGGCATCCTCGCGCAATTCCCGCCACCGGGTGACACTCCCCGCCGGGTCCTGCTGTTGCCGCAATCCGCCCTTGCCAGCGACGAGGTAGCGGAGGGGCTGACCGAACGCGGCTGGGAGGTCCACCACGTGCAGGCCTACCGCACCGTGCCCTACCCGGCGGCCACCGGCCAGCGGTTGCTGGACGGGCCGGGGGGCGAGGGCGCGGCGTCCGTGGCTGCCCTGGCGACTGTCGACGATTTGCCCGGGGCCGATGTGGTGCTGACGAGTCCGAGCGCGGTGCGGGAGCTGGTCCGCCGCCGCGGCACCGCTGTCCCGGCTGGAACCCGATTCATCGCCCTCGGCCAGCCCACGGCCCGGGCGGCCGCTGAGGAGTCCCTGGACCTGGCCGCCACTGCACCGAGCCCGGACGCTTTCGGGGTCTTGGCCGCGGTGGGCCTCGGCCATCGCGGCTAGCTCACGCTGTACCGGTCAGAGACGTGAGCCCTGCTCAGAGTCGTGGAGGCCGGGCGAGGGCGTCCCGAAGGGGTCCCGACATCCACCGCTCGACGTGGGCCGGTGAGCGGAGGCGGACGATGGTCAGATCGGGCCGTGCCGCGGCCAGGGCAGGGATCTTCTGGTGATACTTGCGGCGGCCGGTGACCGCATAGCGGACCACGTGATCGCGGTCCCGGAGGACCGTCCACAGCGGCGGTTCGACATTGCCGTTCCACAGCATTTCCCGGTGCCACCGTCGGCGGAGCGTCCGCCGCACCAGCCGGGGGAGAACGACCCGGGCGAAGGGCAGGTCGAGCCAGATCAACACGTCCGCACGGTCTGCCAAGAGCTCTCTGACCTGGCTGTACTGCCATTCGGTGATCCACCGTTCCCGGCCGACCAACTCCCGCACTTCGGTGACGAACTCTCCGCGCGGCACCCAATCGGGTCCATGGTGTAGCGCATCGATCTCCGTGTGCGGTATGCCGGTGAGTGCGGCGATTCGGCCGGCGAGCGTGGTCTTCCCAGAACCGGAGACGCCGGCAACGAGGATGCGGGATGGTGGCCGGAGGAGGGGGTCATTCGGACCCGCTGCCGTCCACTCCGCCACCATGGTCTGAGATTACTGGAATGCCTTCTTCGGGACGAACAGCAAAAGGACCGCGGGTCTCGGAATCCCCGCCGCGGCAGTGGCGGCCAGCGCCGGGCCGAGCTGTGACGGGGGTTACAAGCATGCCGATCAGGGTATCCCGAGAGTACCGGCGGGTAATCGGCCAGGGGCAGCTACATTCGGTTCCTGCCCTGCTTGAGGCGGACCAGCATGCGGGAATCGGCCGTGCGGTGTTCCAGGTAGGGCTGTTCGGAGACCAGGGTGCTCAGCTTCTGGTGCCCGAAGTCACGGGGGTCGAAGTCCACGTGGGTGCGGCTCAGGTGCTGACCGACCCGGCTCAAGGAGGCCCATCCGTCGTCGCCGCTAGTGGTGTTGATGGCCTTGGCCAGGGCGCTCTCCAGGTTGATCCGCGCGCGGTCCTCGTCCAATGCATCAGGTTCGTTGGGTGTGTCGACGACGACAGGAACGTCGGTCGTTTCATCGGCGGCATCGGTGTCATTGTCATTCGTGGCACCGCCCCGGCGGCCCCGGCGAGTGGCCCGCCGGGACGGAGCGGTGTCCTCCTCAGGGGCGCCCCCGAGCAGCTCCAGGTAGATGAACTGGTCCACCGCGTTGCGCAGGGACTCCGGGGTCTTTCGCTCGCCGAGACCGATGACGCGCTTGCCGGACTCGCGCAGCCGGGTGGCCAGCCGGGTGAAGTCGGAATCCGAGGAAACGATGGCGAACGCCTCGACGTTGCCCATCCAGAGCAGGTCCATGGCGTCGATGATGAGGGCCGAGTCGGTGGAGTTCTTGCCCACGGTGTAGGAGAACTGCTGGGTCGGCTGGATGGCCAGCCGGTTCAGCTCGTTCTTCCAGCCGCTGAGCTGGTTGGTGGTCCAGTCTCCGTAGGCCCGTTTAATGGTCGGGGTGCCGTAGGTGGCCAGCTCCTCCAAGACGGCCCCGGCGTGGGTGGGGGAGACGTTGTCGCAGTCGATCAGCACGGCGATGCGGGTGGTGGCGCTCGAGACTTCGGTCATGGTGTCACCGTACCGGGATCCTGAGTGCCGGTTGGGCGACGGATGAATGTCGTGCAAGACGGTTCTACCGAGCCGAGACCCCGTTGAGCAGCGTTGGTCGCGAGGGGCCATGATGGACTTCTGACACCAGAGGGGCCGATGTGTCCGGTCGACCCCTCTGCTGTCGCGTCTGGGCGACTGTTGATTACGGCGCGGTAATGCCCATGTCTATCAGGTCCTGGTCCGCGCGCTGCCCGCGGTCGAGCTGGAGCCAGTCAACGCTGAGGTAGTCGGGGTGGGTGAAGGACAGCTGGATCTTGTGGGTGCCCTTGTCGAGCTTGTACCGGCCCAGGTCGGTGACGGTGAAGGCCCGATTGTGCGTGGTGTTCGGCAGGGGAACCGGCTCGCCGGCGCCGGTCCCGGTGTCCACGGTGACGGTTCCGCCCGGTTCCGTGTCGGCCGAGTGCCGGATGCTCAGGTTGTACGTGCCGGGCTGGTCGACCTCCACTTCCAGGGTGAAGAACTCGCCCTCACGGATGTACTGGACGATGTGCGCCCCGTCGAGGTCGCACGCATCGACCGGGGACCTGAGGTTCCGGATGGCCTTGCCAGCAGCGCATTCGTTGCGGTCATTGCTGTCCGCGTAGTGGTCCGGGTCATCCAGGAAGTCTTCGGCCTGGACCCGGACGCTGGAGGGCTTCATCCCCACGGCCGTCACGTCGACGTCCTCGCGCCAGGCATTGATCATCCGGACGTCGTCCGTCTGGACGACGTCCGCGCCCATGTCCACCAACGCCTGCCAGCCCAGATCGGGATCACGCAGGGAGGCCTCATCGGTGTAGCCCCCACTGACGGAATTCCACATGGAGTTCAGCCACAGGTCTGTCTTCGCCTCGACGGCAGCCAGATACTCGGGCTGGGCCTGCGTGTCGTCCATCGTGTTGAACGCGACCTCGATGGCGTCGGGCATGTGGGTGGTGAACTCAGCGAGGTCATCGACCTGCTTGTCGTTAATGATGTGCATGTACTGCGCCCGCGGGTATGCGGCCATGAATTCGTTAGCCTCCTCGGCGTTGGGGGCGCCCTTGAACAGGCCGTAGTCGACCATGCCGGCGGCCTCGAGTTCGACCATCAGCTGCTCGCGGTACTCCCAGCCCTTGTCGAGGTTCAGCAGCACGTTATGGCCCTCCACGGCTGCCAGGGACTCGGTGAAGGTCGGTACCTTCAGGTTGGTTACCGGCGCGGGGCCGTTGCCCTGCCCCTCGCGCAGGCGCAGGTCCTTGATTTGGTCCAGCGTGAGGTCGTCGACGCGACCGGTGCCGTTGGTGGTGCGATCGACTGTGGCGTCGTGCATCAGCACCAAGTGGCCGTCCTTGGTGCGCTTGAGGTCGATCTCGATCACCTCGGCGCCGTCCTTTGAGGCCTGCAGGATCCCTGGCAGGGAGTTTTCCGGGTAGTCCCGCCACTGGCCCCGGTGTGCCGCAACCCAGACCTGGGCCTCGTCCTTCAGCGGCAGGGACAGCGACGCCGGGGTGTCGGTGGACTGGCTCTTCTCAGGTGCGGGAGATCCCAAGGCCGGGGTGGATGCCCCCAAGGCCAGAGTGCTGATGACGGTGCCGGCAATGATGACTCGTGTCAGGTTGTGCATGCTGAGAAACCTGCCAGCCGGGCCGCAACCCAGGGTTTCTAGTCCACAACCGTCACCTTTCCGGTCCCTTAACTTCGTGCACGTTGAAACACTCTGCATCGTGAGCGTCTGCCCCAAGGAGTGCGGAGTAACACGCCGGTATACGACGCCAACCCCGGTGGCTCTCTCCGCCCCTAACCGACGGACCCGCTCGGGGCGAGTCCGAGCTTGGTTTGATTTGTCGTCTCAGTTCGGCGCACGGCCCCTCCGGGGGGTCTCCGCTCTACTGCATCCTTGAGAGCAGCGGCCCGTTCAGGGCCTGTTCCCCCCCCGGGTTCATGATTTCGAGGTGAGCGGTACCTAGTGTTACCGGAATGAACCGTCGCACGTTGCTCACCACCCTGGCCGGGCTCACAGCCGTTGCCACCATCGGCCAGCCACTTCCGGCCCACGCCGCCCGCCCATTGCGGGTGCTCGTCGCGACCAACGAGCCGTGGGGCACGTACCACCTTGGTGCACTGCTCGACGAGGCCGCCAACGCCCAGCCCGTCGACCGCTGGCAGATCGCGCTGGTTGCCCCGGACCGGAGCAACATTGCCTCGACCGACACCACGCCGGTTGTCACCCCAGAAGAGGCACCCGATTGGGGTGCGGACCTGCTGGTTGTCAATGGTGCCACCACGTGGCCCACCACTGTCGTCCAAAGACTCTCCGAGCTGCCGGTGGTCGCCAGTTCACTGGCCTACTTCAACCCGATTGAAGAACCCGGAGCCGCCACCATCCGGCCCCGACTCGTCGCCATGACGGCCGGATCCTCAGCCGAGGCTGGGGTCTTCGCTGCGCATTTCGGTGTTAGCGCGGACCGCGTCCAGGTCGTTGGCAACCCGGGACTCGATGACATGCCACCCTATGGACCCGAACCGGCGACCGTGCTCATGGCCACGTCCGTGACTCACTCCTCCGAAACCGGCGGTTCCTCACCCGGGGCGCAGGTCCTATTGGACTCGGCCGCTGCCCTGGCCGCCTAGGGGTGGAAGATCCGGGTCGGATTGCACCCACGCGAGGACGCCACATTGTGGAGCGCCTACGAGACCGCCACCGAAGGTACGGTCAACGCCTCCGCCACGGCCCAGGTCACCGTCGGCATTCCCGGCTCGGTGTTTCCCCGGATTGCCGCCATCGGCTGCCCGCTCGTCGGTGTCGTGGCCGAGGGCCTCACCGTCCCCGACTACATCCTCTCCGTCAGCGCCCAGGCCCGCACCGTAGCCGAGGTCGTGGCCGCCGTAGAGGCGCAGTGGCTCCCTAGGGCGTGTCTCCTAACCGTTTGAGCCAGAGGGTGATGGCTCGTAGGACGGCGCCGCCGCGGTAGGTGAGCGCGAGTTTGTCGTAGCGCGTCGCGAGGCCGCGCCACTGCTTGTCTTCGTTGAAGCCGCGCTCAACGACGTTGCGGCCCTTGTAATCCTCGATGTCGTACCTGACCGGTCGGCCGCCACGGGAGCCGCGTCGTTTCCGGTTTCCTTGCTGGTCGGACGGCTCGGGGATCACGGCGACGATGCCACGATCGCGCAGATGGGTGCGGATCGCGCGCGACGAGTACGCCTTGTCGGCGCGGACCCGCTCCGGTCGGGTGCGTGGTCTGCCCGGGCCGACCCGGGCGACGCTGAGGTGATCCATGAGCACCGGGAACATCGGCGCATCCCCGGCCTGACCGGGACCAACGAGCACGACCAGCGGAAGCCCGCGCCCGTCGACGAGGTGATGGATCTTCGTGCTCAAACCACCCCGTGACCGGCCAATCGCATGGTCAGGCGGCTCCTCGCGCAGATTCTTGTAACTCGACAGAGCCCCCTGTGTCGCGCGGGAGGTTCGTCGCGTGTTGATGCGCACGGTTGATCGTCGAGTCCACGCTGACAGCCCAGTCAATCTCGCCCACAGCGTCCGCATCAGCGAGGATCTCCGCGTGGATCTCATCCCAAGTGCCGTCCGCGCTGAACCGGCGGTGCCGCTTCCACGCCGTCTGCCACGGCCCGAACTCCGCCGGCAGATCCCGCCACGGCGAACCCGTCCGGAACCGCCACACGATCCCCTCGACAACGCGACGATGATCCTGGAATGGCCGCCCGCCCTTACGCGAAGCGACCGGCATCAAAGGCTCGATCCGAGCCCACGCAGCATCCGAGAGAGTACGAGTACGCGACACGCCCCCAAGCCTGCCTCATCCTCCCGCAGAGGTTAGGAGACACGCCCTAGCCCCTCAGTCCTCGAGGCCGCCGTCGGCCCCCTCGGCGGCGCCGGCGACCGGCTCTGGAAGGCATGGCGCAAGTCCGCCGCCCCCGCCGGCCTTCGTGATCGCTGAGGTCACCACCCTCAGTGTTCCCTCTCAGAACTTTGGTGTTCGCGGGCACAGCCCGACATTCTTCGTGAACTAGACCACAGAACGGAATGCCACCCCGGAAGCAGCTCCCGCGGATCAAGCCTGATCCTTCTCCCATCCGTGTGGATTAGATCGCTGAATGGCGGTTTACTGTGATCGCTTGGTGGCGGCTCCGACCATGGGCTCGGTCGTGTCCGTTAGGGGATCCCCAACCGGAACGGCCTCAGTGGTTTGGCGCACGCTCATGCCGATGGTCGGAACGCTTCCTCTACCGCACAGACTGTTTTCGTTATACGATTTGTTCATGGTCACTGACGAACAGATCCAGAAGTGGGCCGACGAGGCCGAAACTGGCTATGACGTCGAGGAATTGAAGCGCCGCGGACGCGGTCGCCCCGGCCGCGGCGCTGAACCGATGCAGGTCGTTGCCGTTCGTCTGACTGCCGAGGAGATTGCAGCATTGGATGAACTGGCCGAGCGAGAGCACCTGTCACGCTCGGAAGCGATCCGCCGCGCCCTGGCTGATTTTGCGGCGTGAGGGTCCACGCCAGTGCACTCAAGCACGAGGCGCTTCCCGAAGATGCGGTCCAGGCAGCCGGCTGGTGCCAGTGGATCGAACCCCTAGACGACGATGGCTGGCCGCATCGTGAGTTGCGGCTTGGCTTCGACACCCGTGCCCGTTTGCTTGAGACCGTCGTGCTGGTCTTTGAGAGTGGCGAGCAGATGGTGATCCGCGCCATACCCGCCAGAAGACAATACTGGGACCTGCTGCCCTGATCACAGTCCCGTTCTTGCCGCGCAGCCGGCGCACGTGGAAGCAACGCCCCACGCGCACGGTGGCCTGGCCAGAAGCGCCCACCGGGAGAATCCACCCTCTGATTTCTTCGGGGTTCGATGCCCTCCCCAGAGACCTCTAACAGCCCCTTACATGCGTGCGGAATGTGGGCTACGGTGCGGGGAACGCCGCTACCGGACAGCGTCCCGACCATCGTTCAGACATCCCTTAATTGTTCAGATATCCCTGAGGAGGGATACCGGTGACTGCACCCCTCGATCTATCCGATCTTTCTTCACTCCCGCTCGATCTGGCCAGGCCGCGATTGGTACAACCGGGGCTGCTGCCCGTGGTGCCGGGACACGAACGGTACTGGGTCCGTCCCGGCGGTGTGACCGCCCTGGAACTCGAGTCCGGGGACGAACTCACCGTGGTGGACCGCTTCGGGGCCCAGGCCGCCGAGTTGACCGTGCTGGGCAACGGTGGGGAGGACTTCTCCGCCCTCGGACTGCGGGCCGATGCGCCGGCGACGGTGCTGGGCTCGCTCACCGAGGGATCGGCCTTCGACAATGAGCAGGTCGCCCGCGTGGTCACCGCCCTGGCTTTGCGCGGGCTGCGGCCGGATGCCGCCCACGGGGTCCGCCTGTTCGGAGGCTGGTCTCCAGCCGGGTCCCGCGAGACGTTCACGGCGCAGCGGCCGGTGACGGCCGTCGTCGGGAACCCCACCTGGGCCATGTCCCTCGAGGAGCAGAACCCGCCCTCGGACCTGATGATCGAGGTCCAGCGGGCGGACCCGCACCGGCCGCGGGAGATCGAGCTGCCCCCGCCGCTGGCCGAGCCGGTCCTGGACGTGCGGATCGACCAGAGCACGGCGATCGGCTACGAGGTCAAGAAGGGTGACTACATCCAGATCATCGATGTGGCTGGTCGCCAGTGCTCGGACTTCCTGGCCTTCGATGCGCGGGCCCTGCAGGAGGGGCGCGAGCTGGGGCTGGACGCCAGCACCACCCGGCACATCGTGGGCCAGGCCTATGCCCAGCCCGGGCTGCACGGCAAGTTCTACAACCAGGACATGGACCCGCTGGTCTCGATCATCCGGGACACGGTGGGACGTCATGACGCCTTCACACCGGCCTGCAACGCCAAGTACTACGAGGACTTCGGCTACCCGGGGCACGTGAACTGCACGGACAACTTCAACGGCCAGCTCAAGCGGTACGCCGTGGCCGCCCGGAAGTCCTGGCCGGCGCTGAACCTCTTTTACAACACCATGTTCGACGAGCACAACATGCTGGTGTTCGACGAGCCCTGGTCCCGCCCGGGGGACTACGTGATGATGCAGGCCCAGCAGGACCTGGTCTGCGCCTCCTCCGCCTGCCCGGACGACATCGACCCCTCCAACGGCTGGGTCCCCACCGACATCCATCTGCGTGTCTACTCCTCGGAGCGAAAATTCTCCATGGCCATCACCCATCGCACCAATCCCGACTCCGTGCCCAAGCTCACGCGCGAGACCGCCTTCCACGAGCGGACGAGTGCGCTGACGAAGCAGTTCACGGAGTACCGGAACTTCTGGCTGCCGACGCACTACGACGGCTACGGGCCCAAGGCCGAGTACTGGGCGTGCCGGGAGACGGCCGCCGTGATGGACCTGTCTCCTCTGCGCAAATTCGAGGTGATCGGCCCGGACGCCGAGGCGCTGCTGCAGTACTGCATGACCCGGAACATCCGCAAGCTCTCCGAGGGGCAGGTGGTCTATACGGCGATCTGCAACGACACCGGCGGCATGATCGACGATGCCACCGTGTTCCGCTGCTCCGACACCAACTTCCGGGTGATCCCCGGGGAGGACTACACCGGTGAGTGGATGCGTCAGGTGGCCACCGAGCGGGGCCTGGACCGCGTCTGGATCAAGGACTCCACGGACCAGCTGCACAACATCGCCGTGCAGGGCCCGGCCAGCCGGGACATCCTCAGGGATCTGATCTGGACCCCACCGCACCAGCCGGACTTCGACGCGGTGACTTGGTTCCGCTTCACCATCGGCCGGATCGGGGACCATCAGGGCACTCCCGTGATCGTGTCCCGCACGGGCTATTCCGGCGAGCTCGGCTACGAACTGTTCTGCCATCCCAGCCACGCCAACGCCGTGTGGGACGCGGTCTGGGAGGCGGGCCAGCCCCACGGGCTCACGCCACTGGGACTCGATGCGCTGGACATGCTCCGGATCGAGTCTGGGCTGGTCTTCGCCGGGTACGACTTCGACGACCAGATCGACCCCTTCGAGGCCGGCGTCGGCTTCACCGTGCCGCTGAAGACCAAGGAAGAGGACTTCTCCGGCCGGGATTCTCTGCTCAAGCGCAAGGAGAACCCACAGCGCAGGATGGTCGGCCTCGAACTGGCGGGCAATGAGCCCGCCGGGCACGGGGACACGGTGCACGTGGGCCGCTTCAAGGTCGGCGTGGTCACCAGCGCCACGCGCTCGCCGATCCTGCGCAAGAACATCGCCCTGTGCCGGATGATGGTCGAACACGCCGAGATCGGCGCCGAGGTGCAGGTCGGCAAGCTGGACGGCCAGCAGAAGCGGATCCCCGCCACCGTGGTGGCCACACCCTTCTACGACCCGAAGAAGGAGAAGCCGCGCTCCTGAAAGTCCCGGGCCCCTCGCCACGGGCCCGGAGCCGGCGTAGCGTGGACGGGACGACGAATTCCCTAAGGTGGACCTCCCATGGCATCCCAGCAACGCAGCAAGTGGATCCCGGCCATGGCGGTGCCGGTGGTCGTGGGCGTGATCGCGCTCGGCGGGGGCCTGACGGCCAACGCCCAGGCGGACCTGCCGGACAGGACCGCCGAGGAGATCCTGGACTTGGCCGCGGGGCACCAGGACACCTCCTTCTCCGGCACCGTCGAGGCCAGTTTCGCGCTGGGCCTGCCACAACTTCCGACGCAACAGGGCCCGGAGCAGGGCGGACCCGAAGGGTCGAGTGCGGCCAGAGCAGTGCCGGACGGCCTTGCGGAGACGTTCTCGCTGCTCTCCGGAACCCACGAGGCGCGTGTCTTCGCGGACGGTGCCGACCGGGTCCGGGTGCAGGTCTTCGACGGCACGGACGAGCGCAATGTGGTGCGCAACGGACAAGAGGTCTGGGCCTACGATTCGGCGGAGAACAGGGCCACGCAGGTCAGCCTGCCGGAGGGAACCGACGGTGAGGGTCCCGGGCACGGCAGGGCGCGCGGCGGGATAGGCGACCTGACCCCGGAGCGGCTGGCCGAGAAAGCACTGGCGGGGCTGGATCCCACCACGCAGGTCACCGTGGGAGAGGACACCCGGGTCGCCGGCCGGGACGCCTACACGCTGCGGCTCGACCCGCGCACTCCGGACACGCTCGTCGAGGACGTCACCCTTGCCGTCGACGCTGCCACCGGCGCGCCGTTGAGCGTCCGTGTCCGAGCCGTGGGCCAGGAGGACCCGGCCATCAGGGTCGAGTACACGAGCTATTCGACCGAGACCCCGGACGCCGGTCTGTTCGAGTTCACCCCGCCCGCGGGCGCCGAAGTCGACCGAGTCCGGCCTGACGGCGGCCTGTGGCCCGATGCGCACCGGTCCGGTCCGCCGGGCGTCGGCGAGCATCCGGCCGGCGGTGACACCGTGCTCGGTTCCGGGTGGGACGCCGTCGCCGTCATCCCCGCCGAGAAGGTGCCCGCGGGCCTGACGGACTCTCCGCTCCTCGACCAGTTCGCCATGGACTCCGCGGAGGGCCGGGTGCTGAGCACGCCGCTGGCCACGGTCCTACTCGCCGACGACGGCCGGGTCCTCGCCGGTCCGGTCCCGCTCGAGCGCCTGCTCGAGGTCGCCAGTTCCGGATGAGCACTGGGCGAGTTCCGCGTGAGCGGCCGGTGAGCCCAGGGTGAGCGTGCCCTCCGCCGACTCTGGCGAGGCCGAGTCGGCCATCCGCACGCGGGGACTGAGCAAACGGTTCGGTGCCCGACTGGCCGTGGACGGGCTGGACCTCCTGGTCCCGCGCGGCTCCGTGTTCGGCTTCCTGGGCCCCAATGGCTCCGGCAAGACCACTACCATCAGGATGCTGCTCGGCCTGGCCGCGCCGAGTGGTGGGACGATGAGCGTGCTCGGCAGGCCCATGCCCAAGGCCGCCGCGGAGGTCCTGCCGCGCGTCGGGACACTCGTGGAGGGCCCGGCGTTCTACCCCTACCTGTCCGGGACGGCGAACCTGTTGCGCCTGGACGCCGCAAACCGGGCCACCGACCCTGCCACGCGCAAGCGGCGCATCGGCCGGGCCCTGGACCGGGTGGGCCTGGGGCAAGCGGCCGGGCTGGCGGTGCACGCCTACTCGCTGGGCATGAAGCAGCGCCTCGGGCTGGCCAACGCGCTGACCTCCCAGCGCGAGCTGCTGATCCTGGATGAGCCGACCAACGGCCTGGACCCTCAGGGCACCCGGGAGGTCCGCCACCTCATCGGGTCCCTGGCGGAGGACGGGGCCACCGTCTTCGTCTCCAGCCACCTGCTCAGCGAGATCGAGCAGGTCTGCACCCATGCGGCCGTGGTGGGCCGTGGCCGCCTGCTGGCCCAGGGGACGCTGGCCTCCCTGTTCGACGACGGCCCCCGCCGGATCCTCGTCCGCACCCGGAATGTCCCGCTCGCCGGGGACGTCCTGCGCAGCCTGGGCCTGGCGCCGGTCGAGGAGAGCGTGCCCGCACCGGGTGCCGGGACGCTGCGCGCCCCGCTGGGCGAGAACGCACCGGAGCCCGAGCGGATCGTCGCCGCCTTAGTGACTGCCGGAGTCGGGGTGCGTGGCGTCGAGGTGGAGCACGCCAGCCTGGAGGACCGGTTCGTGGAGCTGACGGGGGAGGGGTTCGACGTTGAGCAGTGACTCCGAGAACCAGGTCCGTCCCGCGCGCACCGGGACGGCCCTGCTGGTCTCCGAACTGGGACTGCTGTTCCGGCGCCGGCGCACCTGGACGCTGCTCGCGGCACTGGCTGCGGTGCCCGTGCTCATGGGGGTGGCGGTGCGGGTGACGTCCGGGCCACCGCAGGGCAGGGGTCCGGCCTTCCTGGACCAGGTGGCCACCAGCGGCCTGTTCCTGGCGGTGGCCGCGGTCATGGTCTGCACGCCCTTCTTCCTCCCCTTGACCGTCGCCGTCGTAGCGGGGGACTCGATCGCGGGGGAGGCCGCCCACGGTACCCTCCGGTACCTCCTGGTGGCCCCTGTCCGGCGGGCCGGGCTGTTGGCCGTCAAGTACGCGGTGGCGCTCGTCTTCTGCCTGGCCGCGGCGCTGGTGGTGGCCGCCGTCGGCGTGCTCACCGGGCTGGCGCTGTTCGGGACCGGGCCGCTGGTGCTGCCCTCGGGGATGACCATCACCTCGGCGGAGACGCTCGGCCGGATCGGGCTGATGGTGCTGTACGCGACCGTCTCCCTGAGCGGTCTTGGCGCGATCGCCCTCTTCGTCTCCACGCTGACGGACGTGCCCGTCGGGGCGATGGCCGCCGCCGTGGTGTTGACCATCGTGGCGCAGATCCTCGGTGCCCTGCCCCAACTGGAGTGGCTGCACCCCTGGCTGTTCACCCATCACTGGATGGGCTTCGCGGACCTCCTGCGCGCGCCCCTCCTCTGGGACTCGTTCCGGGAGAACGCGCTGCTGCAGGCCGGCTACGTGGCCGTGTTCGGGGCGCTCGCCTACGGCCGTTTCACCACGAAGGACGTGTTGAGCTAGCTCAGTAGACTGGGACGGCACCGACCGACCCACGGACCGTCGCAGACTGCCGAGAAAATGCCGAGGTACCCATGTCTTTCCCCACCCACCGCCCGCGCCGCCTGCGCCAGTCCGCCGCGATGCGTCGGCTGGTGGCCGAGACCAGGATCCATCCGGCGGATCTGATCCTGCCGGTGTTCGTGCGGGAGGGGATCTCGGAGCCCGTGGCACTGCAGTCCATGCCCGGGGTCGTCCAGCACACCCGGGACACGCTCAAGGCCGCGGCCGCTGAGGCGGCAGGGCTCGGAGTGGGGGGCATCATGCTCTTCGGCATCCCCGAGACCCGCGATGCCACCGGTACGGCCTCGCTGGACCCGAACGGGGTGCTCAATGACGGCATCCGCGCGGTCAAGGAGGAAGTCGGCGAATCCATGGTCGTCATGTCCGACCTCTGCCTGGACGAGTTCACCGATCACGGACACTGCGGTGTCCTGACCGAGAGTGGGGCCGTGGACAACGACGCCACCCTGGAGATCTACGGCCGGATGGGCGTGGCGCAGGCCGAGGCCGGCGCCGACCTGGTGGGGCCCTCCGGGATGATGGACGGCCAGGTGGCCGTCATCCGGCAGGGACTGGACGACGCCGGCCACCAGGACACCGGGATCCTCGCCTACGCCGCGAAATACTCCTCGGCGTTCTACGGTCCTTTCCGCGAGGCCGTCGACTCCCAGCTCACGGGTGACCGCAAGACCTACCAGATGGATCCCGCCAACCGCCGCGAGGCCCTGCTCGAGGTCTCCCTGGACCTGGACGAGGGTGCGGACATGGTCATGGTCAAGCCCGCCATGAGCTACCTGGACATCCTGCGGGACGTGGCCGAGGCCTCCGATGTCCCCGTCTCCGCCTACCAGATCTCCGGGGAGTACGCGATGATCGAGGCCGCTGCGGCCAACGGCTGGATCGACCGCGATGCCGCCGTGATGGAGTCCGTGCTGTCCATCCGCCGGGCCGGGGCGGACACCGTGCTGACGTACTGGGCCACTGAACTGGCCCGTTGGATCAAGGAAGGACGACTCTGATGACCGAGAACACCTCGAACACTGCCCCCACCACGAATGCGGCCCTCTACGACGCCGCCCGTGCCGTCATCCCCGGAGGCGTGAACTCCCCGGTCCGCGCCTTCGGCTCGGTCGGCGGTTCCCCGGTATCCATGGTGAAGGCCGCCGGCCCCTACCTCACCGATGCCGAAGGCCGCGAGTACGTGGACCTGGTGTGCTCCTGGGGCCCTATGCTGCTGGGACACAACCACCCCGCCGTCGTGGACGCCGTCCACCGAGCCGTGGACGCCGGCCTGTCCTTCGGCACCTCCACCCCGGACGAGCTGAGACTGGCCGAGCTGATCGCCAGCAAGGTCCCCGTGGACCGCGTCCGCATGGTCTCCACCGGCACCGAGGCCACCATGACCGCCATCCGACTGGCGCGCGGCGCTTCCGGACGCAACCTCGTGGTGAAGTTCGCCGGCTGCTACCACGGCCACTCGGACGGACTGCTCGCTGCCGCCGGTTCCGGGGTCGCCACCCAGTCCCTGCCCGGGTCCGCCGGCGTGACCGAGGCCCAGGCCGCGGAGACCCTGGTATTGCCCTACAACGATCGCTCCGCTCTGGAGGAGACCTTCGCCGCCCGCGGGCAGGAGATCGCCGCCGTCATCACCGAGGCCGCCCCCTGCAACATGGGCGTGGTGACCCCGGAGGAGGGCTTCAACCAGTTCCTCCGCGACCTCACCGAACGCCATGGCGCGCTGCTGATCTGGGACGAGGTCCTCACGGGCTTCCGCGCCTCGGCGGCCGGCTACTGGGGCCTGTCCGGGAAGGTGGAGGGCTGGACCCCCGACCTGTGGACCTTTGGCAAGGTGATCGGCGGCGGCATGCCGACCGCGGCTGTGGCAGGCCGCGCCGAGGTCATGGACCTGCTGGCCCCCCTGGGACCCGTCTACCAGGCGGGCACCCTGTCCGGGAACCCGGTGGCCATGGCCGCGGGCCTGGCCACGTTGCAGAACGCCACGGAGGAGGTCTACGGCACCCTGTCCCGGCGCTCGCAGCAACTCGAGGAGCTGCTCGTCGGGGCGTTGACGGAGGCCGGCGTGGACCACTCGATCCAGCGGGCCGGCACCCTGTTCTCCGTGGCGTTCGGCACCTCGGCCGGCGGTGTCCACAACTACGCCGACGCCCAAGCCCAGGACACCTTCCGGTACGCCCCGTTCTTCCACGCCATGCTGGAGCACGGTGTCTATCTGCCACCGAGCGTCTTCGAGGCCTGGTTCGTCTCCTCCGCCCATGACGACGCCGCCATGGAGCGGATCGCCGCCGCCCTGCCGTATGCAGCCAGGGTGGCCGCTGTGGCGACGGCCTGAGGGCTTCTGGCGCCTGATGTTCCCGGTCAGGTTCAGAACGGTACGGATCGCCGGGTCTGCTGCGTGGAGAGGCGACTCTACGGAATAAATGCAGTGCCGGGTGCCTTCTAGTGGCCATGGAATCACCGGCAATCAGTCAAGGTCTCTCCGCTCCTCGCACCGCACTGATTGTGGGTGCCTCCGGGATCGCCGGCTCGGCCGTCGCTCGCCAACTGATCACAGAAGGGTGGGAGGTCATCGCGCTTTCGCGCCGGGCCTCCTCAGGACCGGGCATCCGCGGAGTCGCCGCTGATCTGCGCGACCCCGAGAGCCTGCGAGCCGCGCTGGCCGAGGAGCGCCCCACGCATGTGTTCTTCACTGCCTGGCAGAAGCAGGACTCGGAAGCTGAGAACATCACAGTGAACGGCGGTATGGTGCGTGATCTGTTGGCCGCGTTGTCGCATGCACCACTGCAGCACGTCGCGCTGGTGACCGGGCTGAAGCACTACCTGGGTCCCTTCGAGGCCTACGCCGCAGGCGAGACTCCCGATACTCCCTTCCATGAGGAAGAGCCGCGTCTGGAGACCCCGAACTTCTACTACGCGCAGGAGGACGAGCTCTTCGCCGCCGCCTCCACCCAGGGATTCCACTGGTCCGTGCACCGTGCGCACACGATCATCGGTCACGCCGTGGGCAATGCCATGAACATGGGTCTGACCATCGCCGTCCAGGCCACGCTGGCCAAGGAACTGGACCTGGACTTCGTGTTCCCGGGCAGTGAGCAGCAGTGGGATGGGCTCACCGACATGACCGACGCCGGGCTGCTCGCCGAACAGATGATCTGGGCCTCCACCGATCCCGCGGGTGCAGATGAGGCGTTCAACATCGTCAATGCCGATGTCTTCCGCTGGCGCTGGATGTGGCCCCGTCTCGCGGCCGACCTGGGCGTTCCTCCCGAGCGGGTGGTCGGCTACACCGACGCACCCCGGCCGCTGGCACAGCAGATGGCGCCGCATGAGTCGGCCTGGACGAGCATCGCTGAGAAGCACGGGCTCGTGGAGTCAGACATCAGCAGGCTTGCCTCCTGGTGGCACACCGACGCCGACCTCGGCCGCGAGATGGAGGTCGTCACAGACATGGGCAAGAGCCGAGATGCCGGATTCCTCTCCCACCGCCGTACCGAAAGGGCGTTCAAGGAGCTCTTCGACCGGTACCGCTCCGATCGAGTCATCCCCTCATGAACCGAGAAGGACCTCGACATTGCGTGAAACAGGCGTGGGCCGGCATTCGGCCCATGACAGCCACGCCCTTATCGTCCCTGGACCGGCCAGTCTCCGTTGATCACGGCGGCGGGGTCCTTACGGCGCAGATACTCCTGGAAACTGGCCGACTGCTCGGCCTTCCATCGCACCTGGAAGCTATGCAGATCGGCCAGCGGGATCTGAAGCTTCGGGTACCTTGAGGCCAACTGATCCGCCACGCCCACGGCGGCCAGAGAGTCCGCGGCCGAGGTGTGGGCGTCCAGCAGCTCGACGCCGTAGAAGGCCGAGACATCTGTGAGCGTTCGTTTGCCCTTGCGGTACCGGTCCACCTGCTTGTCGATGATGTACGGATCGATGATCCACCGGTTCTGCAGGGGCTCCAGACCACGGCGGCCCAGCTCCCGGTCCATCACGGTGAAGTCGTAGCTCGCATTGAACGCGATGACGGGGATGCCCGCATCGAAGAAATCCCGGAGGGTGTCCGCGATCTCCACGATGGCCTGGTCCGCCGGCAGTCCCTCGGCTCGGGCCTTCTCCGTGGTCACGCCGTGGACGGCGGAGGACTCCTCGGGGATCGGCACGCCCGGATCCACCAGCCACTCGTAGGCAGCGGCCAGTTGGCCCCGCGGGTCCACCACCACGAGAGATGCCGTCACCACGAGCGCTTCCTCCGGGTCGCGTCCGGTGGTCTCCAGGTCGAAACCGACACGGATCTGTTGGTGCCACGGCAGCACCGTGACCGCCGCCTGGGCTGCTTGGACGGTGGGGTCGGAGATCGGCGCGGGGGCCGGAACGCCAATGGGGGAGGATGCTGTTACGTCGCTCACGCCATCACGGTACCGCGTGTCACGGACGCCCTATACCCGCAACGCGGCCCGTTGTGGACAGTTCCGGCAGAATGTAGACCCGTGGGCACCTTTCCCGATCTTCCCCCCGGACCCTATGAACTGTCCGAGGCCCTGGCGCTCGCCGCCCAACTCGTCCCACCGGGCCGGGCCGTCAGCTATGGGGGACTGGCCGGCCTGCTGGGGGCCGGAGGCCCGCGCCAGGCCGGAAGGGCCATTTCCTCGTCCCCCGACGGGACCCCCTGGTGGCGGATCGTCCGAGCAGATGGCTCCCTGCCGGCGTCGTTGTCCGTCCGCGCCGCACCCCGCTACCGGGACGAGGGCACTCCGCTGAAGGGGAACCCGGGCGCCACACCACCCGGGCCCGACGGCGGCGCGCACCCCCGCGTGGACCTCGCCCGGGCCCGGTGGGACCCGGACGAGGCGGAACTCGCGGTGCTCGCGGAGCTGCGCAGCCGAGTGGGCTAGGACCCGGTCGGAGCCGGGCTGGAGCCGGGCCGTGTCCGGTCTCCGTGCCGCGCCGGTGTCCGGCTACTCAGTCGTTGGACTCGCTGGACTCGTTAGTCTTGCCGCTCGGGTGCGGCAGCGTCAGCTCGGCGACCACGGGGAAGTGGTCCGAGGAGTAGACCTCGGGGACTTCGGCGGACACGGGGGCGATGTCCGGGGTGGCGAGGATGTAGTCGATGCGGCGGGTCGGGTTGCCGGGATCGTAGGTGAAGCCGTCCCCGGTGCCGACCTCGGCCCAGACATCGTCGAACAGCGTGGTGAACGTGCCGTATTCGGACGAGTCCGGTGCGGCGTTCAGGTCTCCGACGAGGATGCCCGGACGGTCGGAGGCCGCCACGATCTCGTTGACGGCCTCGAACTGCATGATGCGGTGCTCGCTCCACTCCCCGCGGTGGGTGAGGTGGGTGTTGTAGACGGTGACGTCCGAGCCGCGGACCGTGAGGTCCGCCTGGGCCAGGCCGCGCTGCTCGCCGCCCTCGTGGTTCGGCAGCGGGGTGTTGCGGCAGTCCTCCAGGGGATGCGCGGACAGGATCGCGGTGCCGTACTGGCGCCGTTCCTGCTCCGGCTCGGCGGGGTCCCTGTCCAGGTTGGCGGCGTAGCAGTGGTCCATGCCGAGCATCTCGGCCAGCTCGGCGGCCTGGTCCTCGAAGGCGGAGCGCTCGCCCCAGTGCCGGTCCACCTCCTGCAGGCCGATGACGTCCACGTCCCAGGACTCGATGTCCGCGGCGATGCGCTCCAGGTCCAGTGCGTCGTCCATGTCCGCGCCGTGGTGGATGTTGAAACTGGCCACCGTGATGGTCCGATCGGCGGCGTGGCGACCCTGGTGGGGACCCTGGCCGTCACTGTGCGGGCCATCGGCGGCAGCTGGAACAGAGGTGGCCAGCAGGAGGGCCGAGGCGGCCAGGGCGGCGGCGACGGTCCGGGGGTGCGCAGGGCGCGCAGGGTTCTTGGTCATGGGATCTTCCTTGGTTCTGTGGGTGAGGTGTCGATCGACCCGCACGGATGGGGCGGTCGCGGGGTCGTGGACCCCAGAGACGGTGAGGAAAGCACAGCGCAGGAACATGACACCGAGCCGGTCCTCCGGTGACCGTGGGGGAAACCGCGCGCAAACGTGTCCGCGGGTGCTGGTTGAATGAGGACATGCCCGCCGAAGACCATCAGCAGTCCCTGCGTCTGACCGCGCCCCGCGCTGTCCGGGTGGAGCCGTTGAGCCCGAACGCCGAGCAGCAGCGGGTCCTCGAACTGGCTCCGGGACACGGCCCGGTGCTGGTGCTGGGAGGCCCCGGGACCGGCCGCAGCGCCCTGGCCGTGGAGTACGCCGCACGGCGCATCGAAGCAGGTCTGGAACCCGATCGTCTGCTGGTGCTCTCGCCCACGCGGCAGGCCTCCGCCCGGCTGCGTGATGACCTGTCCGTGCGGCTGGACCACGGAGGCCGGGGCACGCGGACCTCCACGCCCGTGCGGACCTGGGCGGCCTATGCCTTTGACCTGATCCGGCGGGCGCGGACGGCCGGCTTCCTCCCGGCGGTGGAACGGACCCCGCGGCTGCTGTCCGGGGCGGAGCAGGACACGGTGATCGCCGAGCTGCTGGAGTCCTACGCGTCCGGGGAGCGCGGGGGACCGGACTGGCCCGCCGACCTGGCCGAGGCCGTGCCGACCCGGGGATTCCGCCAGGAGGTCCGGGAGCTGATCGACCGCACGAGCGAATACGGGATCGAACCCGGCCGGCTCGAGGACCTGGGGGAGCAGCACCGCCGGCCCGAGTGGGTGGCCGCTGCCGTGCTGCTCCAGGACTACCGTGATCGGCTGGACCTGGGGATGGCCGAGGCCTTCGACCCCGCCGGGCTGCTCACCACGGCTTGCCTCCTGCTGGAGGAGAACCCGGACCTGCTGGACGGCGAGCGGAAGAACCTTCCCGTGATCGTCATCGATGACCTGCAGGAAGCCACCCCTGCCGTGCACCGGCTCATCCGGATCCTGGGCACGGGTCAAGACGTGGTGGCGATGGCGAGCCCGGACACCGTGGTCCAGGGGTTCCGCGGGGCCCGCCCGGACCTCGTGCGTGATTACCCCGGTTGCCTCCTGCCGCGCAGCGGGGCGCCGGCGGACCCGGAGCCGGAAACGGGCAGGACCCACCTGCTGACCACCGGGTACCGGATGGAGGAGGACGTGCTGCGGTCCTGGCAGCGGATCGCGCGCCGGATCCCCGCGCTGCCCGGGACCCTCGAGATGCGGCAGGGGATGACGTCCGGCCCGGGCACCGAGGCTCGCACTCCCGCAGCCCCGGCAGACCCGGCAAGCCCGGCTAGCCCGGCGGACCCAGACGGCACGGACAGCACGACGCCGGCCGACGTCGCCGCTACGGCCCGTGACCACGGGGCCACCGCCCACCTCGTGGCCTCGCCCCCGCACGAGCAGCTGCTGGTGCTCCAACAGCTTCTGCACCTGCACCATCGCGGGGGGATCCCCCTCGGGAACATGGCTGTGATCGCCCGCTCTGGTCCTCTCGTGGCGGAGCTCGCGCGCTATCTGGACGCCGAGGGCGTCCCGGTCAACCGCTCCGTGGCAGACACCGTCCTGAAGACCGAACCGGCCGTGACGCCATTGCTGTCCCTGCTGCGCACGGTCTCCACGGCCCCAGAGGAGCCGGAGGCGCATCTGGACCAGGACACGGCACTCTGGCTGGCCGGCGGGCGGTATGGCGGAGCCACCGCCCTGCACCTGCGCCAGTTGCGCCAGCGGCTCCTGCAGGACGAACGTGCCGCCGGGGGGAACCGCACCAGCACCGAGCTGCTGCTGGCCGCCTTCGAGGACCCTGAGGCGCTCGCTGACCACCCGGTCCCCGGGGCGGGCGTGCAGCGCATCGCCCGGATGGTGGTGGCCGGCC
The DNA here is from genome assembly GCF_003386075.1 of Citricoccus muralis. Classification (GTDB taxonomy): domain Bacteria; phylum Actinomycetota; class Actinomycetes; order Actinomycetales; family Micrococcaceae; genus Citricoccus; species Citricoccus muralis. Next base: position 1,502,012 of record NZ_QREH01000001.1, on the reverse strand, counting down.
GTGCTGCTGCGGGAGACCCTGCGGCCACCGCCGAGTCCGTGCTGTGGGCCCTCTGGGATGCCTCTGACCGGCCCGCCCGCTGGGAGCGGGAGGCCGTGACCGGAACCGGACCCGCGGCCCGGCGGGCCGACCGGGATCTGGACGCCGTCGTCGGGCTCTTCCAGGCCGCGGAACGACATGTGGACCAGTTCCCGGGGTCCTCCCCGCTGGCCTTTGCCGAGTACATGGAGGCCCAGGACCTGCCCATGGACTCCCTCGCCTCGACCGCGTCGCAGGAGAGGTCCGTGTCCGTGGTGACGCCGGCGACTGCGGCGGGGCGGGAGTGGGACGTGGTGATCATCGCGGGACTGCAGGACGGCATCTGGCCCAACACGCGGCTGCGCGGCCAACTCCTGGGTGCCACCGATCTGGCAGACGTGGCCCAGGGCAGGACCACCCGCATGGACCACCGGTCCCGGCTGGCCGAGGTGCGTCAGGATGAGCTGCGCAGCTTCGCCACCGCGGTGTCCCGGGCCCGGCAGCGGGTGATCGGCATCGCGGTCGCATCCGAGGACCACCAGCCGTCCGACTTCCTCGACCTGATCGAGCCGTGGCGGGACGCCGAGCGCCCCCGACCCCTGACCGAGGTGCCGCGGCCCCTCACCGCCGGCGCCCTGGTCGCAGGGCTGCGGCGGGAGCTGGAGGATACGGCGCAGGCGGTCCTGCGGGGCCGTGCGGCCCGCGCGGACGCCGAGGATCCCGGGCCCGACGCCGGCCCCCCACCGAGGGCGCGGCCGGCCGCCTCGGCCCTGGCGCGGCTGGCGGCGGAGGGGATCCGTGGTGCGGATCCGGCGCACTGGTGGGGGTTGCTCCCGCTGTCCACCGAGGAGCCGCTCGTGGATACGGGGACCACTCCGGTTCCGGTGTCTCCGTCACGTGTGGAGACGGCACTCCAGTCGCCGCTGAACTGGTTCATCTACCAGGCCGGAGGGCAGGCCGGGAGCACCCAGGCCCAGTCCATCGGCACGTTCATCCACGCCATCGCCGAGGCCTTCCCGGAGGGGCCGGCCGAGGACCTGCTCGCCGAGCTGGAGCGGCGGCTGCCGGACCTCGGGCTCGAACCGGGATGGGAATCCGACCGCGTGGCCCGCGCGGCGCGGCGCATGATCGAGTTCTTCGGGGGCTATCTCCGGCAGATGGAGAAGGCGGGGCGGTCCGTCGTGGCCGTGGAACACCGTTTCCAGCAGGAACTGGAACGCGGCGGCCTGCGGGTCCAGATCAGGGGCAGCATCGATCGCCTCGAGAGGGACGGTGACGGCCGTCCCTACGTGATCGACCTCAAGACCGGCAAGCACGCCCCCACGGCCAAGGACCTGGAGGAGCTGCCGCAGCTCGGCGTGTACCAGGCGGCCATCGCCGCAGGGGCGCTGCCGGCCGAGGAGTTCGGCCGTCCCACCGAACCGGGTGGCGCCGCGCTCGTCCAGTTGCGCACCACCAACAAGAACGTCAAGATCCAGGACCAGACGGCGTTGGGGCCGGACCAGACGTGGGCGCTGGAACAGATCTTCACGGCCGCAGCCGCAATGGTCGGTCCCCGGTTCCTGGCCGTCCACGGGGGAGTGACCCCTCCCCGGTGCGCGTTGCCGGCACTCTGCCCCATTCACAGCGAGGGAAGGCAATCCACCGAATGGCACCGATGAGCCCCGAATCCCCTCCGGCCTCCGTGGAGGAGCCCGTGGACGCACGCGTGGACGCGTTCCCGGACGTCGGTTCTGCGCGCTACAGCCCGGAGGACCTGGCCGGACTGCTGAACCAGCACGCTCCCACCGAGGAGCAGTCGGCGGTGATCAGCGCGCCGCTGGAACCGCGGTTGGTGGTGGCCGGCGCCGGGTCCGGGAAGACCGCCACGATGTCCGACCGCGTGGTGTGGCTCGTGGCCAACGGCTTCGTGGCCCCGGACGAGGTCCTCGGCGTGACCTTCACCCGCAAGGCCGCCGGAGAGCTGGCCCAACGCATCAACCGCAAGCTGGACATCCTGTCGGAGGCGGGGCTCGATCTCCCGGAGGGCGCGGAAGGTGCTGACGGGGACCAGGGGTTCGCGACGGAGGGGGCAGCTCGGGCCAGCGTCTCCACCTATCACTCCTATGCCAACATCCTCGTGCGGGACCACGGGATGCGCATCGGCCTGGAACCGGATACCGGGATGATCGGCGAGGCCCAGTCCTACCAGATCATGTCCCGGATCGTCCGGGCCTACGAGGGGGACCTCGGCTTCGCGGACATCGCGGCGTCCAGCCTGGTCAGCGGCGCCATCAAACTGGCGGCCGACTGCGCCGAACACCTGGTGGAGCCGGACCGGGTGGAGGCCCACCTCGCCGAGCAGCACCTCTTCGGCGAGTCGTTGCCCTTTGACGTCTCGAAGGCCGAGGGCAGCCATGCCGACGTCGCCAAGATCTTCTCGATGCTGAAGCTGCGCCGAGTCATGGCGGAGCTCGTGGTCTCCTACCGGCGGGCCACCCAGAACGCCGGGGTCATGGACTTCGGCGACCTCGTTCGTTTCGCCGCCCGCATTGCGCAGGACGTTCCGGCCGTGGGGCAGATCGAACGGTCCCGCTACCGGGTGGTCCTGCTGGACGAGTTCCAGGACACCTCCCACGCCCAGCTCGAGTTGTTCCGCGGACTGTACGGAACGGGTGGCCACCCGGTCACCGCCGTGGGTGACCCCCACCAGTCGATCTACGGGTTCCGCGGCGCCTCGGCCGGCCAGCTGTTCGCGTTTCCCAGCCTGTTCACCGTCCCCCGGGCCGGCGGCGGCGCGGATCCGGCCCCCGTGAGCTACCTGACCACGGCCTGGCGCAACTCCCACACCATCCTTGCAGCGGCCAACACCGTGGCCGGCCCCCTGCGCAGTGAGCCCGTGGGCGGGATCCAGGTCAAACCGCTCACCGCCTCGCCCGTGGCGGTGGAGGGAGAGGTCCGCGCCGCGTGGCTGCCGGACTCCGAGCGGGAGGCGGCGGCCGTCGTCGAGGCCCTGAAGGCTGCCGAAGGCGACGGCCCGCCGTCCCAGCGGCCAACGCGGGCGATCCTGTGCCGAACCCGCAGCCAATTCGAGCCACTCATGGAGGCCATGGACCTGGCGGGGGTGCCCTATGAGGTGCTCGGGCTGTCCGGGCTGCTGTCCGTTCCGGAGGTCGCAGACATCATTGCCGTCCTGCAGGTCATCTCCGATCCGAGCCGCTCGGACCACCTGATGCGCCTGCTGACCGGGGCACGGTGGCGCATCGGTGCGGTGGACCTGGTGGTGCTGCAGGGCCGTGCCTCCACCCTGGAACGCAACCGGCGGCCATCCGGAGCCCACCAGGATCCGGCGGCACCGCAGGACGGCGCCGACGCCGAGCAGGACACCTCGCCGGAGGAAGACGCCGAGTCCTCGTCACTCATCGAGGCACTGGACTGGCTCCCCGAGCCGGGGTGGACCGATGCGGCCGGACGCGGCTTCAGCACCACGGGTCGGGAACGGCTCGAACGGCTCTCCCGGGAACTGAGGTACCTGTCCGGACAGACCGGTCTCGAGCTCACCGCCCTGATCCGGCTGGTCGAGACGACCCTGGGCCTGGACATCGAGGTCGCCGCGCGGCCCGGCCAATCCGGAGTCGTGGCCCGTCGGCACCTGGACGGCTTTCTCGACGCCGCTCGGGACTTCACCCAGGGGGCTGTCGAAGGCTCCGGCGCCGATCTCACGGCATTCCTAGCTTGGCTCCAGGCCGCGGAGGAACGGGAGAAGGGCCTCGGGATGGCCGGTGCCGAACCGAGTCACGAGGCGGTCCAGTTGCTGACGGCTCATGCCTCCAAAGGCCTGGAATGGGACGTCGTGGCGGTTCCCGGTCTGGTGGACGGGCAATTCCCGAGCAAGACCGTGGACACCTGGACCTCGGAGAAGTCCGGGCACCTGCCCTGGCCGCTGCGCGGGGATGCGATCAGCCTGCCGCACTGGAACACGGAATGGTCGAACCAACGCGATTGGGCCGGCCACGCGGTGGGATGGACCCTGAAGCGTCAGAAGGACGAGTATCCAGACTCGTACAAGGACCTCGCCGCGGTGCACCATCTGGAGGAGGAGCGGCGCCTGGCCTACGTGGCGTTCACCCGGGCGAGGTCGCTGCTGTTGCTCAGCGGAAGCTATTGGCGAGGCGCGACCAAGACGCCGTCCACGCCGTCCCCTTTCCTGAACGAGCTCATGGGGGCAACAGACGGCGTGAACGTGGTGACCGGTCCGTGGGCCATGCCGGAGGAAGTCGGGGAGGAGAACCCGTTCGCGAACCGTAAGCTCGTGGCCTGGTGGCCCTTCGACCCCCTCAACGGTCCGGAGGTGTTCGTGATGGACCCCCAGGCCCCGGACGATCTGGACCGGGCGACAGCCTTGCCGCCTCGGTCCAGGCCGCGCCGCGAGGCGGTGCAGGAGGCGGCACGGTGGGTGAGGTACTCCGCCCCGCTGGAGGCTGTTGCGGAGGTGGGAGCGGAGGGGCAGAACGCGGGAAAAGGCCTCACTGATCTGGCCCGCCAGGTTGAGTGGGTCCTCGAACGGTCGGCACCGGTCAACCACCGCGGAAGCGTCGTTGAACTTCCCGGTCACGTCAGCGCTTCCACCTTCGTGGAGATGGCCAACGACCCCGAGGCCCTTGCTCGTCAGCTCCGGCGGCCGATGCCCCGTCCACCGGCCCATGCCGCCCGTCGGGGGACGGCCTTCCACGCCTGGGTGGAGGACCATTTCGGCAGCACCGGAATGCTGGACTTCGACGACCCGGAAGACTCGGCGGACCATTGGGTGGAGGATGCCCTGGACTTGGAGCCGATGAAGCAGAGCTTCCTGGCCAGCCGTTGGGCGGACAGGGTGCCTGCCTACATCGAGCCGCCGGTGGAAACCACGGTCGGAGGAGTCACCCTGCGTGGCCGCATCGATGCCGTGTTCCGCGAGGGTGGTTCACCTCAGGAGCCAAACGATCCGCAGGCGCGATGGGAACTCGTCGACTGGAAGACCGGCGCGGTGCCCTCTGGTCGGGACCTGGAGGTCAAGTCCCTGCAGCTGGCCGTCTACCGGCTGGCCTGGTCACGGCTGCACGGCATCCCGCTGGAGAACATCAGTGCCTGCTTCGTCTACGTGGCGCACGGCACGGAGCGAGCGCTGCACAACTTGGCCGGCGAGGCTGAGCTCGAGGCGATCCTGGCGCGGGCGGTCACGCCCCAGCGTGACTGATCCACGTCCCGGCCGGCCCGGTCTTCACCGGGTCAGGACGGGTTCGTGGACCGGCGGATGTCAAGCTGCCGGACCTCGTCCAGGTCCAGGGCCGTCGTCGGGGTGCCCTCCTGGTGGGGTGCCGCGGCATGGCTGCCAGAAACGCCACGTACTGAATGGTCGTTCTCGGAATCGCCATGTTCTTCGGCGTGCTCCTGAACCTCGGTACTGCCCACATCCTCAGCGTCTTCAGGGACCTCAGTGTCTTCAGCATCGTCCGGTTCTTCGGCCTCGACCAGGTCGTCAGCATCGCCCGATTGGCGGGACTCGGCCTCGTCCGCCGCCAGCTCGTCCGGCACCAGCTCATCCTCTGAACCATCCGCTGCCGCATCATGCGTCACCGGCTGATCTACGTCCGGCTCTTCATCGGTGTCGTCCCGCTCGGGGGAGCGTGCGTGATCCATGATGACGGCGTCGTCATCATCGGTGCTTTCTCCGGTGTCATCATTGTCAGCAGGATCATCGGTGCTGGCGGTGGCCACGTCCTGAGGATGCGCGGCGGGTTCCGCAACGGGACCCACAGCGGGCTTGACGGAGGGTGGGGCGGCTGGTTCGACGGTGGCACGCCCCGAGGACGACCCGGCGGGGGCAGCGCTGATGGCTTGCCCGCCGTGTTCCTCCACATCAGCCTCCAGCTCCTGCAGCATGGCCTCGGCCTCGGCGGCCATCTCCTCGTCATCGGCGGCGATGCCCCGGACGAGCCATTGGGCCAGGGCGAACTCGGCCGCCAGGACGGCCCGGCGCAACAGGTGCCCGTCCTGGACGGTTCCCCCGGACCGGTGCTGCCAGTAGGCCTTGACGACCTGGTCCGTGAACTCCTGGTTCCCGGAGGACGCCAGCCAGGCGAAGTCCTCGGCCGGGTCGCCGATGTGCAGATCGGTCCACCCGGTCACCGACACCAGCCGGCCCTGGTCCACGAGCAGGTTGTCCTCGTGCAGGTCTCCGTGGGCCACCACGGGGGAGAACTCCCAGAGTTCCATCTCCTCCAGCGCATTCTCCCAGCGTCGCAGCAGCACGGCGGGAATGCGGCCCGTGGTCGCGGCCTGGTCGAGCTCATTGAGGCGGCGCTGGCGGAACTGGTCCGCGGTGTAGACGGGAAGGTCGGCGTTCTCGACGACAGCGGCCGGCAGGGCGTGCACCGCGGCGATCACCCGTCCGATGTCATCGGGAGTCTTGCCGCCGAGCTCGGTGAGGTCCTCGAGCTCCATCTCCTCGCCCGGCATGTCGTGGTAGACGAAGGTGCGCATACCGTCGAGGCGAACTGCCCCGGCCACCGACGGCACCCGGAACGGCAGTCCGGCGCGGATGCCGGGCGTGAACCCGGACAGCACCTGCAGCTCGGTCTCCAGCCGCATCGCCGCCTCCTCGTGGAGGGGGGACCGCACCCGCCAGCGGCTTCCCTGGCGGTCGAAGACGACGGCGGCCGAGAAGTCCCGGGGATCGTCCGGGGAGCCGACCACGCCGGTCGGGGACAGATCGGGGATGGCGGCGCTGGCCAAGGCAGCAAGTTCCATGGGCGTACGGTTCACACCCACCACCGTACTTTCCCGCTCCGGCAGCAGGGGGGCTCAGGTGCGGCGAGTCGCCGAATGACCGGGCGTGGCCGATGCTGCCGTAGTGTGCCGCCGTGGTTCCAACGGGACTCGACCCTGCTCCACAGCCACGACCGGATCGACGCAACGGCGTCCGCACTGGGCGGTACCGTGGAGGCATGCGTACCTCGGACGAAATCCTTCCCGCCCTCGGCCGGCTTCCCCTGGCTCGGGAGAACGTGGACCGGGGTTGCGAGGAACGGGCCAGCGAGGGATGGCTGGAACAAGTCTGGGATCAGCCAGAAGCTCGCGTCCTGTGGTTGATCGGTGGTCGTGCACCCGTTCTCGGCGGTCAATTGGTCCTGGTCCGGCCGGACGGTGAGCTGCCGGAGGGTGCCGTATACCTCGGTCGCTCGGCGGCCGATGCCGAGCATGAGGCCGACGGCGGCGATCAGCAGACCCAGCCCCGGGCCGAACTGGTCCTGCTCGTCGCCGACGAGCAGCCCACGCTCACGGGGGGAGAGGCCGGCGGCCGACCGGTGGACCAGCCGGAACAGGTCGCCTGGGTCGGCCTGCGGGACGCGGCGGCGGCCCTGACAGACCGGGACGCCGGGGTCTTCGTGGAGGCAGTGGCGATCGCCAACTGGCATGCCGGGCACACGCATTGCCCGCGGTGCGGCACGCCGACCGCGATCACCCAATCGGGCTGGGTCCGGGTATGCCCGCAGGACCGCTCGGAGCACTTCCCGCGCACGGACCCGGCCATCATCGCGACGGTCACCGACCGGGATGGCCGTGTGCTGCTGGGCAACAACGCCGCCTGGGGACCTTCGATGTACTCGACCTTGGCCGGCTTCGTGGAACCGGGGGAGTCGCTCGAGGCCGCGGTCATCCGTGAGGTCCACGAGGAATCGAACCTGCGCATCCATTCACCCGTGTACCTGGGATCGCAGCCGTGGCCGTTCCCGCAGTCCCTCATGCTGGGCTACACCGCGGTGACGGACCATCCTGACGAGGCCGATGCGGACCGGGACGAGGTGGCCCACGTGCGGTGGTTCACGCGTGAGGAGCTGGAGGAGACGGTGACCAGCGGAGACATCACCATTCCCGGGGCCGCGTCCATCTCCCGCGCCCTGATCGAACACTGGTTCGGCGGACCGCTGCCCGAGCCGCGCACACTGCAGAACTGAACGACACCCTCCGGAGGACCGTGACCGACCACCCCGCTATCGCCACAGACATCCTGGCGGGCCTGGACGCCGAGCAGCGCCAGGCCGCGACCACCCTCAACGGCCCCCTGTGCATCCTGGCCGGGGCAGGGACGGGCAAGACGCGCGCCATCACCCACCGCATCGCCCACGGCGTGCAGACCGGCGTCTACGACCCACACCGCACCCTGGCACTGACCTTCACGGCCCGGGCCGCCGCCGAGATGCGCACCCGGCTGCGGGACCTCGGCACCCATGGGGTCCAGGCGCGGACCTTCCACTCGGCCGCCCTGCGCCAGCTGCAGTACTTCTGGCCCCAGGCGGTCGGCGGGGCCGTCCCCGAATTGGTGGACCACAAGGTGAACATGCTCGCCGAGGCCGCCCGGCGCCTGCGCACCACCACTGACCGCGCCGCGCTAAGGGACCTGGCCGGCGAGATCGAGTGGGCCAAGGTCTCCATGCGGACCCCGGACTCGTATGCCGCTGCCGCGGCCGGACGGGAGATGCCGACCGGGTGGGACGCCAACGGCGTGGCCCGGTTGTTCCAGGGGTATGAGGACGTCAAGACGGACCGGAACCTGATCGACTTCGAGGACGTCCTGCTGATCATGGTGGGCATCCTGGAGACGGAGCCGAAGATCGCCGCCCAGGTGCGGGACCAGTACCGCGTGTTCATCGTGGACGAGTATCAGGACGTCTCACCCCTGCAGCACCGGCTGCTGGATCTCTGGCGCGGGGGACGGAGCGAACTGTGCGTGGTCGGGGACGCCTCTCAGACCATCTACTCCTTCACCGGGGCCACCTCCCGCTTCCTGCTCGACTTCCGCCAGGAACATCCTGACGCCACCATGGTCAAGCTCGTCCGGGACTACCGGTCCACCCCCGAGATCGTGGACCTCGCCAACCGGCTGTTGTCTGAACGCACCCGGCAACGGGTCCCGGTGCCCGGTCCGGATGGGGTCCGTGGGCCGATGCCGCGGTGGGCCGAACCCCTGGAGCTCGTGTCCCAGCGGGATCACGGCCCGGCGCCGGTGTTCGCCGAGTGCTCGGACGATGAGGCCGAGGCCGGCTGGATTGCCGCCCAGGTGAAACAACTGCTCGACGAGGGCATCCAGGCCGCAGAGATCGCGGTCCTGTTCCGCACGAACGGCCAGTCCCAGGCGTTCGAGTCCGCGTTCGCCGCTGCCGGCATCGGCTACCAGCTCCGGGGCGGAGAACGTTTCTTCTCCCGACGCGAGATCCGGGACGGCATCCTGCAGTTGCGGGCCGCGGCACGGTCTGCTCAGGACGTCTCCGGTGACCAGGTTCCCGGCCGGGTCAAGGACGTCCTGGCGTCCCTGGGATACACCGAGGCGGCACCGCAGGCGTCGGGTGCCACGCGGGAGAAATGGGAATCGCTCAACGCCTTGGTCGCCCTGTCCGAGGAACTGGCCACCACTCGTGGTGATCAGTTCACCCTCACCGACCTCGTGGCCGAGTTGGACGAGCGGGCGGCCAGCCAACACGCGCCCACCGTCCAGGGCGTCACGCTGGCCTCACTCCACTCGGCCAAGGGCCTGGAATGGGATGCCGTCTTCCTCGTCGGACTCTCCGAGGGCCTCATGCCGATCAGCTTCGCGGACACCCAGGAGGACATCGACGAGGAACGGCGTCTGCTCTACGTGGGCATCACCCGCGCCCGGCTGCGCCTGTTCCTCACCTGGACCCTCTCCCGCGGCACCGGCGGGCGCTCCACCCGCAAGCCCTCCCGCTTCCTGGACTCACTGGATCCGGAAGCGGACTCCCGGCACGGGGCCCAGGGCCAGGGGCGACGCCGTCCCGGCACCGCGGGAGCGTCCGGCTCCGGTGGGCGGGGCTCGGGCCGCAAGCGAGCCCAGCCAGCTCAGTGCCGCTCCTGCGGCACGCTGCTGGAGACCGGGGCCGAGCGCAAGACCGGCCGGTGCCTGGACTGCCCGCCGACCTATGACGAAGGATTGTTCGAGAACCTCAAGGCGTGGCGGCTGTCCACGTCCCAGGCGGCCTCTATGCCGGCGTTCGTGGTGTTCACGGATGCAACCTTGGTGGCGATCGCCGAGGCCGCGCCGAAGACGCCGGCCGAACTGTTGCGCATCGCCGGCGTCGGCAAGTCCAAGCTGGAGAAATACGGCGAGGATGTGCTCGAACTCGTCAACGGCACTCCGACGGCCTGACTGCCTGACTGCCTGGCGGGCTGGGGACGTGACGGTCTGACGGCCTGACGGTGTCATCCGGAGGTGGTACACCCGCACTCCGGGTGGGTGGCCACCGTGAGCGTGTCGACGCGGCTGCCGTCTCCGTGCACGTGCAGGACCGCACCCGCGGGGGCCGTTCCGGCCTCGGCCCATCTGATCACCTGACGGGCCGCCAGGGCTCCGGCGGTGGTCGCCACGGCCACGTCCTCACGGCCGGCCCGATGGTCCAGGAGGGCTGCGGTCCTCCGGCTCCGATCCGGGTCCGCGTCCCGGGCCGCGAGGTCCCAGCACAGGGGACACCGGCCCTGGCCGGGCACGAACCAGGGGCCGATGAGTGCGTCGTCGTCCCGCATCACCACCGGCAATACCGGATGATCGGCCGTGCGGGCGAGAGCGATGTAGTCATAGTCAGCGGCACCGCGGGTGACGCTGATCGTGAGGGCGCCCCCGGGTCCCGGGCGTACGGGGGAGGTGAGTGGCAGGACCACGGTGCCGAGGCCGGCATCGTCCACACGCCGTCCCAACGCGACGGGCCGGCTCCGGCCGAGGTCGGGCGCCAGGTAGGCAGTTCCCAGGTCCGCGGCTGTCACCGCCTGCGGATCCCACACGGCCAGCCGGCCGATGCCGGCGGCGGCCAGGACCCGGGCGATGACGGACCCGGTCCGCCCCAGTCCCAGGATCTGAACCTGAAGGCCCCGGCGGCGGTCCAGAACCTCAGACATGCGCTCCAGTGCCTCGGTGCTATGGGTGCCGTCAGTGCCGTCAGTGCCGTCAGTGCCGTCAGTGCAATCGGTGCCGGCGGGCGCCGTATCCAGGGCCAGCGCCAGTGCCAGATCATCGACGAGCAGGTCGGCGGCATGGCCCGCGCCGGCGCGCGCGGGCGGATCATGCCATCGCAGGAAGGCATCCAGGGACGACTCCAGGGCCCGGGCATCGGCCGGGTCCAGTCCGCAACAGCGGGCTGTATCCGCCTCCTGTCCGTCCGGGATCCCGTCGACGAGCCGCTGCAGGTACTCGATCGCGGGCGCCGAGCAGCCGGATAGTTGGGTGGAGCGCGTTCCCGAGCCGATCTGGACGGTGTTCTCAGCGATCTGGAGCAGCGTGAGCCCGGGATCGAGACGCATGGAATCCTCTTTCGTCAGGGGTAGACGGCCGGAAGTCATCGGGCGGCCCCCTCTCACGGCGGAAGCGGGATGACCTGCGCCGGTCGGTTCCACATCCGGAACGGGGCCGCCGTCTCATCGTGGCACCAACGCCGGTCCGGCACGTGAGGTTATCCACAAGTGGGAGTCGATGGCCGTACCCGGGCGGGGGCAACGGCAGAATGGGACCATGACGCCCTCACAGCCCGATGCCCGGCCTTCCACGCGCACCCCGGCCCGCAGCGCGTCCGGGACCGGCCGTCGTCGTGCGGCGGTGCCCGGCAGCCCCGGCCGGGAGGTCGAGGAGATGGACGTGGATGGCACGTCCGTGAGGATCGTGCGGTCCTCGCGGCGCACCCGCACTATCTCCGCTGCCTGGCGTGACGGCAGGGTCCAGGTCTCGGTGCCGATGGGCCTGAGTGCCGAGGCGGAACGGGACTGGGCGCGCCGGATGCTGAAGAAGGTGGCCTCCCGGCAACCCACAGGGCCTGACTCGAACGGGGACCTGCTGGCCCGCGCCCGGAAACTATCCCGCACCTGGCTGGGCGGCGAGGTGGACCCGAGCGAGGTGGTGTGGTCCACCCGCCAGCAACGCCGCTGGGGCTCGTGCACACCGACGACGGGCCGCATCCGCATCGCCTCCGAGGTGGCGGGGATGCCCGGGTGGGTGCTGGACGGCGTACTCGTGCATGAACTCGTGCACTTGAAACACGGCGACCATTCGGCGGCTTTCCACGCGATGGCGGAACGCTATCCACGGCAGAAGGAGGCCATGGCCTTCCTCAACGGCGTCAGTCACGCGACAGGGAGGGGCCTGACAGGGCCGGACGGAGAGCCGGACAGCGGTGCACCGGACACCGGTGATACGGACGACTGACCGGTCCCTTGACCAGCCGACTGCCTGCTCCGTCCCGGCTTCTTCCCTGCCTCTTCCCCGTTTGTTCCCTACTTCGTGTCGTCCCGGGTGGTGCCGTCGCCGTCGTCGAACCCGCCCTCGAGGAGTTTGCGCAGCTCGTCGTCCAGGCCGGCCGATTCCTGTTCGCGGGTCTCGCGCCGGGAGACGTATCCGTCCGGGTCGTCCAGGTCCTCGGCCGTGGGCTGTAGGTCGGGATGGCGCCAGATGGTGTCGCGGTATTCGCGACCGTTGACCTCGCCGATCTTCTCCCAGAGCGTGGCCGCCTCACGTAGCCGGCGTGGACGCAGGTCCAGGCCGACCAGGGTGCCGAACGCATGCTCGGCCGGCCCACCGGTGGCCCGGCGCCGGTTGATGGTCTCCCGCAGGGCATCCGCTGCGTCCAGGGGCCTGGCGGCCTCGGTGACCACCACGTCCACCCAGCCCTCGATCAGCGCGAGAGTCAACTCGAGGCGCTCCAGTGCCGCCTTCTGCGTCCCGGTGGGCTCGGGGATGAACGACGCCCCGGCGAAGGCCTCCTGCATGGACTCCGGATCGGACGGGTCGATGGACCGAGCCGCCTCCTCGATCTTGGACATGTCGATGTGCACGCCCGAGGCATACTGCTCGATCGCCGCGTACAGGTCTCGTTCCAGCCAGGGAGAGTGTACGAACAGGCGCATGCGGGCCACTTCCCGCAGGGCCAGGTAGATGCGGATCTGATCGTCCGGGACCTCGAGCCCGTCTCCGAACTCTTCGATGTTCACCGGGACCATGGCCAACTGGTGCCCGGCCACCGGGAAGCCAGAGTCGGTTCCGGAGAGGACCTCCTGGGCGAGGGCGCCGACAGCCTGGCCCAACTGGAGGCCGAACATGGTGCCGCCCATGTTCTGCAGCATCGGCTGCATCCCGTCCAGCATGCCCTTCATCTCCTCGGGCACCTGGCCCGGCAGCTGGTCCCTCATGGCCCGAGACATGGCCTCGGACATGGAGACGGCAACAGGTTCGGTGAGTCGTTGCCAGGTGTCCATGGACGCCTCGACCCATTCGGCCCGGGACCAGGCCTTGCCGAGCAGGCCGGTGGACTCGACCTCGGTGGCTCCGTCCAACCAGAGTTCCGCCAGCCGCAGCGCCTGGTCGATCTCGCGCCGGGCGAAGGTTCCGACGGTCGGGTCCTGCCCGGCGGCAGCCTGACGTGCGGACTGCCGGGCCAGGGTCCAATTCACCGGGCCATCCTCGGGCGAGGACTGCATCATGGCCTGGAACTGCTGCATCATCTGGCTCATCATGGCTGGATCCAGCTGGGAGGGGTCGAACGGAAGGCCCCCTGGGCCATCGGTTCCACCGGCTCCGCCCATCTGTCCGAGGGCACGGCGCAGTTCCTCGGGATCGGGCCCACCCTCGCCGAACATGCGGCGGAGCATGTCGGACAGCGGGTCTTCGCCGTCGTGGGAACCGGGGCCGTTCGGGGGATTCGTCATGGCCACCAGCGTATCGGCGAGCCCTGACCGTGTCCGCAGTGAATCCTCCGGTTCACTCTGGGCGCACAGGGGCATTGCGTCCTGCGCCACACCCCGCGCGCAGACCCCCTAGAATGAAGGAAGACCAGAGCGGCTCGTGCAGTGGGCCGTACGCCTTTGCCCGGGTCGGTGGATCCCCACTCCCGGGGCAGTTTTCGTGAAGACAGGTGCCCTGACGTGTCAGAGACCGGACACCCGCCGTCGTCGCCGTCGGCCGTGCCCGGTTCCGCGACCCCGTACGCGGGCCAGGCGCCGGCTGAGGCGCCCGACCTGAGAGACGCCACCGACCTCAAGACCTGGACGCGTCGCACCCACGCCGGTCGCCGCCGTCGTCGCATCACCGCCGTGGCCGGTGCCGTGGCCGGACTCCTGACACTGACCGCCGTTGCCCTGCCCAGCCCGTTCATCATCGAGTCGCCCGGACCGACCTTCAACACCATCGGCGAGTTCGAGGGTGAGCCGGTGATCACCGTCGCCGGTGCCGAGACTTACCCGACGGACGGCAACCTGGATCTGACCACGGTGTACGTGTCCGGGGCTCCGACAGGCTGGACGACGTTCCTGGACGTGATGCGCAGCTGGGTCAATCCGACTGCATCTGTCATTCCCCAGGAACTCGTCTACCCCTCCGGGACCACCTCAGAGGAGGTCAACGTCGAGAATTCCGAGGCCATGGCCACCTCCCAGAGCTGGGCCGTAGCCGCGGCGCTCGAGAACCTGGGCATCGACTACCGCCAGACCCTGTTCGTCGCCGGCTTCACCGAGGACTCCCAGGCTACCGACCTGCTGCAGCCGGAGGACCAACTGGTCACCGCGGACGGAATCGAGGTCACCGGACTCGAGGGGCTGAAGAACCGGCTCAACGACTCCGGAGGTGAACCGGTTGACCTCGGCATCGTCCGGGACGGCCAGCAGCGCACCGTCGAGGTCCCCGTCTACGAGGGGCCCCAGGGGGAGTGGCTGATGGGCGTCTTCCTGGACTCGGACTTCGAGTTCCCGCTGGACGTGGCGATCACGCTGGAGAACGTCGGCGGTCCGAGCGCTGGGCTGATGTTCGCACTCGGGATCGTCGACGAGCTGACCCCCGGGGCCATGGCTGGCGGCCAGCACCTCGCGGGCACCGGGACGATCGATCCGGATGGGACGGTCGGGGAGATCGGCGGCATCGTGCAGAAGGTCGCCGGCGCCCAGGCCGGCGGGGCTCGCCATTTCCTGGCCCCGGCGGGCAACTGTGCCGAGCTGGCGGGCAACGTCCCCGAGGGGATCGAGGTCTACTCGGTGACCACCCTCGAACAGGCCCGGACCGTGGTCGAGACCGTGGGGAGTGGTGAAACGCCGCAGGCACCGACCTGCGGCTGATCGGGCCAGCGAAGAGTGACGTACGGCGTGCCATGGCGCGGTACAGCACAAGACACGTAAGAAAACGCAAGACGGCAGGACAACGCAGGACCAAGGACTTCGGTGGCCACACAAGGCCGCCAACGCAGTGCAGGACACGACCGGCGCCAGGGCGCAGATGGGTAAGGACACGTGAGTTTCGGACAAGGGTTTGGCGGTCTCTTCGGAGGACCGGACGATGGACGCGGCAACGACCGCGGAACAGGGGGCTCCGGCGGCCTGTTCGGTGGCCCAGGAGGCGGCGGACCGGGGGGTCCCGGTCGTCCCGGTGGCCCGGGGCAGCCGGCCGACGGCGGCGGTGATTCCTCGGGGGCACGCCCAGCCGGCTCCCGCCGCCCCTCGGCGCTGGTGCTCACCATCGTGGTGCTGGCCGTGCTCGTGGTCGCCTTCATGTTCTTCACCGGTGTCTATGCCGATGTCCTCTGGTACAACCAGGTGGACTTCTCCGAGGTGTTCTGGACCGAGATCTGGACCCGCGCCGCACTGTTCGCGATCGGCGGGGTGTTCATGGGAGCCGCCGTGTGGCTGTCCATGTGGCTGGCGTGGAGGGCACGGCCCCAGAACATGCAGAGCCAGACCCGTGATTCCCTGGCGCAGTACCAGAAGCAGCTAGAGCCCATGCGCCGCCTGGTGTTCATCGGTATCCCCGTGGTGATCGGCTTCTTCGCCGGTTCCGCCGCCATGAACGGCTGGCAGGATGTGCTGCTGTTCTTCAACCAGGAGCCCTACGGCCAGGTGGACCCGGAGTTCGGCCTGGACTTCATGTTCTTCATGGCGACCCTGCCGTTCCTCGGCCTGATCGTCGGATTCCTGGTCTCGGTCGTGCTGATCGCCGGCATCGCCGGACTGCTCGTCCACTACCTCTATGGCAGCATCCGGGTAAAGGAGCAGGGAGGGATCGTCATTGAATCTCCCTCCCGCATCCACCTGGGCGTCTTCGTGGCCCTGTTCCTCGTGCTGCAGGCCGTCAACTACTGGCTGGACCGCTACCGCACCCTGCAGTCGCAGAACGGCAACTGGGCCGGTGCCATGTACACGGACGTCAACGCCGTGATACCGACCTCGACGATCCTCGCGGTGGCGGCTGCCCTGGTGGCCATCCTGTTCATCGTCACCGCCATCACCGGCAAGTGGCGGATTTCGCTGGTCGGCGCGGCAGGCCTGGTCATCGCCGCGATCGTGGCCGGTGCCGCCTACCCCTTCCTCATCCAGGAGTACCAGGTCAGGCCCTCCGAGGTGACGCTGGAACAGGACTACATCGACCGCAACATCGAGCACACCCGCGAGGCCTACGGGCTGGCGGACGTCGAGACCACCGGGTATGCGGGCGAGACCGAGGCTGCGGCCGGGAGTCTCTCCGGGGAAGAAGCCAGCACCGCGAACATCCGCCTGATGGACCCGAATCTGCTCTCGCGGACGTTCGGCCAGTTGCAGCAGTTCAGGCCGTACTACGCCTTCCCGGAGACCCTGCACGTGGACCGCTACGACGTCGACGGTGAATCACAGGACACCATTCTCTCCGTGCGTGACGTCAACGTGGATCCCACGTCATCCTGGGTGAACCAGCACATCACCTACACCCACGGCTACGGAATGGTGGCCGCGGACGCCTCCGAGGTGGCCGCCGGCGGGCGCCCGTCCTTCCTGCTCTCCGGGATCCCGACTTCGGGTGCCCTGGGCAGCGATGAGACCTACGAGCCGCGCATCTACTTCGGCATGAACTCGCCGAGCTACTCGATCGTGGGAGCCCCGGAGGGGGCCCCCGAGCGTGAGCGTGACCGCCCGCAGGACGCTGCGAGTGACCAGGACACCACCTACACCTTCTCGGGTGAGGGCGGTCCGTCCGTGGGCAGCTTCTTCAATCAGCTGGTCTACGCCATCAAGTTCGGTTCCACGGAGATCCTGCTGTCCTCGGACGTGAACTCCGAGTCGCAGATCCTCTACGACCGCAATCCGATCGAGCGCATCCAGAAGGTCGCCCCGTACCTGACCGTGGACTCCAACGCCTATCCGGCGATGGTCGACGGCCGAGTGCAGTGGATCGTGGAGGGTTACACCACCTCGGACAATTTCCCGTACTCCACCGCTCAGCAGCTCGATTCGGCGACTCGCGACGCCCTGAACACGGACGCCGCCGCCAACCTGACCGGTCAGGTCAACTACATCCGCAACTCAGTCAAGGCCACCGTGGACGCCTATGACGGCTCCGTCAACCTCTACGCCTGGGACGAGGAAGACCCGCTGCTGAAGGCCTGGCAGAAGGTCTACCCGACCTCGCTGCAGCCGTACTCAGAGATGAGTGCCGAACTCATGGATCACGTGCGGTATCCCGAGGACATGTTCAAGGTTCAGCGCGAACTGCTCGGCCGCTACCACGTGACGGATCCGGTGGACTTCTACGAGAACAACGACGCGTGGTCCGTCCCGGCAGACCCGACGGAAGATGACGAGACCATCAAGCAGCCGCCGTACTACATGACCCTGCGCATGCCCGGCAAGGACGAGCCGGCGTTCCAGCTGACCAGCACGTACATCCCACAGGTCACACAGGACGCCCAGACTCGCAACGTGCTCTACGGATACCTGGCCGCCAACGGCGACGCGGGCACCGGCGAGGACGGCGTGAAGTCGGAGGACTACGGCCACATACAGTTGCTGGAGCTCCCGCGCCAGACGTCCATTCCGGGACCGGGCCAGGCCCAGGCGCAGTTCGACTCCAACGCTCAGGTCTCCCAGGAGCTGAACCTGCTGCGGCAGGGTGCCTCCGAGGTCATCAACGGCAACCTCATCACGCTGCCGGTGGCCGAGGGCATCATGTACGTGCAGCCCGTCTACATCCAGTCCACGGGAACCACCTCCTACCCGACGCTGCGCCGGGTGCTGGTGTCCTTCGGCGAGGACCAGATCGGCTTCGCCCCCACGCTGGAGGAGGCCATGGACCAGGTGTTCGGTGGAGACTCCGGTGCCAACGTGGACTCCGGCGAGGACCCCACGGATGACCCGTCGATCGACGACCCGGCCGCGGAGGAACCGGGCTCGCAGCCCTCCCCGCCGGAGAGCCAGAGCGCGCAGGAACAGCTCGGTCAGGCCCTCCAGGACGCCAACGAGGCCATCATGGCCTCTGAGGAGGCCATGGCCAGTGGCGATTGGACCGCATATGGCGAGGCTCAGACCCGCCTGAACGACGCGCTGTCCCGTGCCCTGGAGGCCGACGAGGCCATCCGTGGCGGGGCCACGCCCGAGGAGGGCGCCGAGGCGCCCGCTGACGGTGAGCAGACCGAGCCGCCGGCCGAGGAGGGCACCGAGGGCTGATCCCCTCGAGCCCGTCTCATCGCAGTCAGCAGGGGCCGCCGCCCGGATCACTCCGGGCGGCGGCCCCTGCTGCATCCGGTGGTGGGCGGTCCGTCTCGTAGGACAGCCGCACCGGTTCGAGGACGGCCCGATGGCCGAACGGTGGAGGCTAGATGAACGGTGACTGGCCGGTGGTAGACGTCACGGTGGCCTCGATTTGGCTTTCCGGCAATGACCCCCGTATAGTCATAGGAGTCGCCGCGGGGTGGAGCAGTTCGGTAGCTCGCCGGGCTCATAACCCGGAGGTCGCAAGTTCAAATCTTGCCCCCGCAACGAGAAGGGAAAACCCCCGAACCAATGGTTCGGGGGTTTTCTGCTGTCTGGGGACGACGCCGGCCCCTCACCTTCCAGCTGCTGTCCCTGACGGGTGCTGGGAAGGGGAGGGGCCGGCCTCGTGGTCCGGGCTGGTGATCCGGGAGCCGGGTACCGGAATCAGTTGGACTGGGTGGTGGCACCCTCGGAGTAGTCCAGCTCGTTCTCGCCGGTGTCCGTGGCGTTGCCCGCGGTCAGGGACTGGGTCCCACCAGCCTTCAGTGCGGCGAGACGGGCCTCGACCTCGGTCTGCTCGCCCAGGTCCTCGAGCGACTCGAACTGGGCGTCCAGGGACGAGGCAGACAGTTCATTCTGACCCCGCACACGGGCCTCTTCACGGCGGACCTTCTCCTCGAAGCGGTTGACCTCGGAGGAGGGGTCCATGATGTCGATCGACTTCACGGCGTCGTGCACTGCGGACTGTGCCTGGGCGGATTTGGCACGCGCGGTCAGCTCGTCCCGCTTGGAGACCAGCTGACGGCGCTTGTCGTTCATCTTGTCCAAGCCGTCCTTGAGCTTGTCCACGATCTCGGTCTGCGAGGCGATGGTCGGCTCCGCGGCCTTGGCAGACTTCTCGGAATCCATCTGGCGCTCGATGGCGACCTTGGCCAAGTTGTCGAACTTGTCCGCGGAGGCCGTGTCACCGGCGGTGCGGAACTGGTCGGCCTTGGAGGAGGCAGCCAGGGCCTTCTGGCCCCAGCTCTTGGAGGCGTCCAGGTCCTCGTTGTAGTCGTCCTGGATCATGCGCAGGTTGCCGATGGTCTGGGCCACGGCGGCCTCAGCCTCGGAGATGCTGTTGGTGTAGTCGCGGACCATCTGGTCCAGCATCTTCTGCGGGTCTTCGGCCTTGTCCAGCATCGTGTTGATGTTGGCCTTGGCCAGGGTTGCAATTCGGCCGAATATGGACTGCTTTACCACGTTGTCGCCTTCCGCTCATTCCGTGAGGGCCCCGGGGTTTTCCGGAGCTCCGTCTCCCGTGTCCCGCTGACGGGCGTTGGGCCCCGGTACCTCGCGGTACCGGTAATCTCTGGGACGCATCGTCCAGTTGTCTGATCCTAGAAGCTACCGCCACCGAAGTCGCCGAAGCCACCGCCGCCGCCGAAGTCCCCGCCGCCCAGGCCGCCGCCACCGCCGAAGCCACCGAATCCGCCGCCGCCCCAATCGCCGTGGTCATTGTCTCCGCCGAGGATGCCGCCCATGAGGATGCCGCCGAGGATGGCACCGCCGAGCCCGGCGCCGAAGCCGCCACCCCCACCGCCGCCGTAACCACCACGGCCCCCGTGGCCGGCACCGGCGCCGGCGTAGCCGCCCCACTGATTGAGGTCCTGCTGGGCCAGCTGGCTGGCGCGGTCCGCCAGGGAACTGGACTGGTTCGCCAGATTCAAGGCGGTCACCGGGTCCTGTCCGGAGAGCCGGACGGCGTCCTGAAGGGTCCGCTCCGCCTCGGCCAGCTTGGTCCGGGCCTGACTGCCCACGGCACCCCGGCGGGCCGCGATGAAGTCCTGGGTGCCGTCGATCTGGGCCTGTGCCTGGCGGATGGTGGACTGGAGCGCGGAGGCGGCCCGTCGCTCCTGCTCCTGACGGTCTCGGATACCGGACAGTGGTGCGTCGAGCTGGCGGTGGGCCTGCTCCAACGACTGCAGCAGTCGGAAGGGGGCTGGCCGTCCTGCGGCGATCTCGGATCTCACGCGGGACAGGGTCTGTTGCAGGCCGGCCGCCGGCCCCGCCAGCTCGGTGTGTCGGCCAGCTTCCACGAGGGCCTGGGCCTGGGCGAGGTCCTGGGTGGACTGGTTGATCCCGGTCTGCAGGTTCTCCATGGCGTCCTCCAGGTGCCCCTGAGCCTTGGCCACGGCCTCCACCAGGGTGGAGATCTGGGAGACGGCTTCCTCACCGGCCCGGATCGCCAGCACGGCGGTGGAGGGGTCGGAGGCGAGGGACTCCTCGGCCTTGGCCGCGGCGGCCCGGACGAATTCGAGGCGTTCCCGGGCCTGCGTGGCGTTGTCGTTGACCTCGGCCAGCGCTACGTCGGCGTAGCGGGTGTGCAGGTCCACAAGGCCCTGCTCGGCCTGGGCCACCGAGTCCGCCACCTGATCGGCGCGGGTGTTGAGGGATTCCAGGGCCGCACCGGCGTTCTTCTCCAGGTCGCGGAGTGCGTCGAATTCCTTGGTGTGTGCGGACAGCGACTCGTTGACAGCCTGGCACCGGGCAATGATGTCCTTGAGCCAGGCACGCTGCTGTTCCTCGGTGTCCGGGATGTGGTCGTCCAGCTGGTTCTGCAGCTTGTAGGACTCCCGCATGTGGTCCTTGGCGATCTCGATGTCCTGGGTGAAGGTCTCCACGGATTTCTCGCCATAGGACGCCAGCGCGAAGCCGACCTCCTGCTCCGAAGACCGGATCGCGTCATCGGCGCCGATGAGCATGGAGCCGGCCTTGGTGCGCAGCTCGTCCACGGACATCTCGTCCAGTGGGTCGCGTGGGCCTTGGGCGCCGCGGGAGCCTTCGGCCTGCTGGTCGCTCTTGTTCTTGTTGCGGCGCATCAGCGCATATCCGCCACCGGCTAGAGCGACCACAGCCACGCCACCGGCAATCCAGCCGCCGGCGTTACCGCCGGAGTCGGGCCCATTGACACGCCCGTCGGCGGCGTCGTCCACGCCGGCGATCGCGGCCGTAGCGGCAGCGGCCCAATCGTCCTCACCCACCGCCGGCATAGCTGGGCCGATGTACTCCTCGGCGATCTCGTTCTGCAGAGGATAGATGCTGTTGACCTGGGCGGCGCCGTAGCGGTACTCGCCCTCCTCGACGGAGACGACCAGGAGGGAATCGGTGGATCCCATCGAGTTGACCTCGCTCACCTCGAGTGCCCACTCATTTGGATCCATGGGTTGGCCGGCCTCGTCGGTGAACTCGTTCACGTACACCGCGTAGAGATTCTGACCCTCTTCCGAGCGCAGTTGGTTGATGGCCTGGGTGATCTCGTTCTCCTCGGCGGAGGTGAGCACCTCCGCCTCATCGACCACGAAGGTGCGCGGGGGAATGTCCACCGGCGCCTCGGCCCGGGCAGCCTCGGCGAAGGCCAGTCCGCCGGCCATGGTCAGTCCCGAGGCCAACAGGGCACTCGAGGCCAGGACGGCGGGGGAGAGACGGCGCGGTTGCACCGCAGGGGCCTGGGACTTCATGGATCACCCTTCAGGGTTACACGTGGGATGGTGGCTGCTAGCAGAAGTCTATGGGGCGATTCCGGACGTTCGCCACGAAGACGTGTGCGCCGTCCGCGAACCGTCGAGCAGGCACTCAGGTTTCGTCCAGCGAACACGATCCCCATGGACAGGATGGAGCGGCAGGATGGACGGTGCGGTGGGGCCCGAGCGGCCTGGCCGACCACGACGACGGACAACCCACCGCGGGTGCTCCGGCAGGAAAGGACGACGACCATGAACGAAGCGGATCACAACGGCACCGAGGGTACCGGCGGGCAGCACGGGGAGACGCCTCCCGTCCCCCCGCGTCCTGAGACCCCGCCGACGTCCGCCCGATCGTCCGAGCCGCTCTCGGCCAGCCGGGAGCCGTACCCCCGCTGGAACGAGACCCAGTCCCTGCCGCGCACGGATGCCTCAAAACCGGCCATGGATGCGCCGGAAACGGGCGCACCCGTCGCGGACTCCTCCCACCAGGCACACCATCACGACGCCGGCCCGGCGAGGAAGCGCCGCACCGTCGGCGTCGGTGCCCTCGTCGCCGGCATGTTGCTGGCCGGCCTGGCCGGTGGCGGCGTGGCCGTCGGCGTCAACGCGGCCACGGACGACAACACCGGCTCGGCCGGCACGGGCTCTGTCCAGGAGCAGGGCCACGGCCTGGACATCAACCGCTCGGAGGACGCCACCGCCGTCACAGCCGCGGCCGCCAAGGCGGCCCCGTCCGTGGTGACCCTCTCCGTCTCGGCTGGTCAGGCGTCCGGGTCGGGTTCGGGGGTCATCCTCGATAACGAAGGGCACATTCTCACCAACACCCACGTCGTGACGCTGGGCGGACAGGCCGGAGATGCCGACATCACCGTCCAGACCGCCGACGGGGCCGTGCACACTGCCAGCATCGTCGGGACCGACCCAGAGTCCGACCTCGCCGTCGTCAAGGTCGAGGCTGAGGGGCTCACGCCCATCGAGAAGGGGCAGTCGTCCGAGTTGAACGTGGGCGATTCCGCCATCGCCATCGGTGCCCCCCTGGGACTGTCCGGCACCGTCACGGACGGGATCGTCTCCAAGCTGAACCGCACGATCTCGGTCTCCTCCTCGGCCGTGCCCGAGGACAGCGGGGAGGGCGGCAGCCAGGACGCTCCCGAGTTCGAGATCCCCGGGTTCCCCGCCCCCGAGCAGCAGCAACAGCAGGCCCAGGGATCGATCTACATCAATGTCATCCAGACCGACGCCGCCATCAACCCCGGCAACTCCGGCGGCGCGCTCGTGGACGCCCAGGGCCGGCTGATCGGCGTCAACGTGGCGATCGCCTCCGCTGCCGGGTCCTCCGCCTCCGACTCTTCCGGCAACATCGGGGTGGGCTTCTCCATCCCCGTCGACTACGCCCAGCGCGTGGCCCAGGACATCATCGAGAACGGAGAGGCCACCCACGGCTTCCTCGGCGTCTCCGTGACGCCCCAGCCCGCCACCCCGGCCGGGTCCGAGCCGAGTGCCGAGGCCAGTGGCGCCGGTACCAGTGAGCAGAACGCCCTGGCCTCCGGTGGGTTCAGCGCCGGGGCCCGCGTGGTCGAGGTGGTCCCGGACTCTCCGGCCGCTGAGGCCGGGATCGAGGAGGGTGACGTCATCACCGGCGTCGGCGACCGGCCCATCGCGGACAGCGAGTCGCTGACCGCCGTGGTGCGTGAGTATCCCGAGGGCGGCACGGCCACGGTGCACTTCACGCGGGACGGCGAGGAACAGTCCGCAGAGGTCACGTTCGTCTCGGATGGTAACCAGGGCTAGCGCCAGAGGGCACCATGGAGGACATGACGCCGCTGACGATGCCTCTCAAGACGCCTGCCGAACTGGCTGCCGACCACGGATGGACGAAGGTCCTGGCCTTCGGCGCCCACCCCGATGACCTGGACTTCGGAGCCGCCGCGACGGTCGCCGGGCTGACGCGGGCCGGCGTCGAGGTGACCTACGTGGTGATGACGGACGGGGACGCGGGAGGCTTCGAGGCCGAGAACCAGCACACCATGACGGAACGCCGGCACCGGGAGCAGCGGGAGGCCGCTGCCCATCTGGGCGTGCAGGACGTGGAGTACCTGGGGGAGCGGGACGGCTACCTGGAGGCCTCGCACGCCGTGATGGCCAAGGTGGTGGAGGCGATGCGCCGCCACCGGCCGGACGCGGTGTTCACCATGTCCCCCGAACGGGACTGGGACCGCCTGCAGCGGTCCCATCCCGACCACCTCGCCGCCGGTGAGGCGGTCGTCCGTGCGAGCTACCCGGCGGTGGAGAATCCCTTCGCCTATCCGGAGCTGGCCGCGCGGGGGCTGGAGGCGTTCCACCTCAAGTGGCTCGTGGTGTACTGCCACCCGGCGGCCCGGTCCAATCTCGCCGTGGACGTGACCGGGTTCGAACAGGACAAGCTGGCCGCCCTGCGGTTCCATGCCTCGCAGCACCCGGACGTTGCGGCGATGGAGGCCTTCGTCCTGGACGGTATGGAGCAGCTGCACCGGGACTGGCTCGCCGCAGCGGGCTCCGCTGCCGCGGGCGGGACGGCGGACTCGAGCGTCCCTGCCGAGACGGTGTCCGTGCCGGACCACCCCACCTCGAGCACCACCGCTGTCACGGCCGACGGTCGCCGCCGGTTCGTGGAGACCTTCCAACTGGTCAGCGTCAACGACCCCACCACGATCAGCGGGTTCTAAGCGAGGGTCAGCCCTCGGCACCTTCGTCGCTACTGGCACCTTCGGCGCCCTCCTCGGACGGGGTCGGCGTGCTGTTCGGATGACCGCCGTAGATCGGCCCCTGTGTCACCTGGTGGACGAGGTCGACGTTGCCCAGCGAGGCCGACGTCGGAGTCTCCGAGCCGCCCTCCGGCTCAAGGGTGACCACCAGTTCGCGGAACCGCTCGACGCCGCGGAAGGTCACCGGGTCCTCGAGGTCCTCGAGCGTGTGGGTGCCCAGGCTGTGAGGTGCCGAGCCGTCGATGGGGAAGAGCCACAGCTGGAACACGTTGCCCTCGCCCGGGGACGGCATGCCGGCGAAGGTCACGTACGCGAGGTCGTGCTCCTTGGAGACGTGCCCCTGCATGGAACCGCCGTCTGCGAGCGTGACCTGCCGGGTGGTGAAGGAATCCTCGGCGCCGTCCACCGCCGAGACGATGTCCGGCCCCACGATCAGCCGCACGATGGTCCAGACGCCCAAGACCAGGATCAACAGCCCGGCGACCACGAGCATCCACTTCTTCACGGGGCGCTTGCGCGTCCCCCCTGGGTCGGGTGACTCGGAGGGCCCCAGTCCGTCCACGAGTCCCATGCCGACGTCCTGCGCCGGCAGCCGGTGCAGCAACTCGTCGAGCAGTTCCGAAGGCGGTTCGTGCGCCAGCCCGCGGAACGCCCACGTGACGGTGCGGCGGGCTCCCTCGATCCGGGCACGCCACATGGTCGTGAACTCGGGGCCCTGGCGGGACAGGAAGCGGTTCAGCTCCTCGCGTTCGGGTTCCGCCACGGCATCGAGGGCCACCAGATCAGCCCACTCCTTGGCCAGGCCGTTCTCCAGGTCCTGGCTCAGGTTCAGGGTGAAGTTGCGCGTGGTGCCGGTGCGGGCCGCGATCTCCGGGGTGACCGCACGGTGCAGCACCGGATCGTCCTCAGTGGAGCGTCCGAGGAACTTCTCCTGGTAGCGCTTGGAGACGCGCTGGACGGCGTCCCGCAGCCGGGACTTCACGGTGGGCACGGCGATGCCGAGTTCCTCGGCCACCTGGCGGTAGGTCCGGCCCCCGGCCCAGGCCAGGTCCAGCGCCTCGAACTGGGCCGGCGTCAGTACGGACAGCACCGTGGTGGGCTGGCGGTGGCCGCCCTCGGCAGCTCCGGCGCCGTCCGGCAGGAGCCCCGCACCGTATTCGGGCAGGGAATCCTCACGCAACAACTGCGTCATGGTGTCGTGCGCCAGGACCTCGAGCCAGCACAGGACCGAGCGGTGGCGGGCGCGGACGGAATCATCGTCGAACCGCTCGTGCGGGGCGGCGTCCCAGACCCGGACATAGGTCAGCACCGTGGCCTCGTCGGCGTCGGCCTCGGAGGTGAAGATGGAGGACGCGAGTCCGTAGACCCAGGGGGCGGTGGCATCGTAGAACGCGGAGAAGGAGGCCTGGTCGCCCTCGCCGGCCAGTCGCAGCAGGTCATCGAGGCCGGGGAGGCCGAGATCCGTCGCTGTGGTCGAGGTCGCC
Organism: Citricoccus muralis; assembly: GCF_003386075.1. Taxonomy (GTDB): domain Bacteria; phylum Actinomycetota; class Actinomycetes; order Actinomycetales; family Micrococcaceae; genus Citricoccus; species Citricoccus muralis. The sequence continues at coordinate 1,475,765 of NZ_QREH01000001.1, read as the reverse complement.
GATGAGGCAGGTTCGTCTTCCGGGGCAGTCGGACGATCGGGGAGACCGGGAGCGTTCTTCTTCATGGTGCTTCCAGCATAGGAACGCCGGGCCACCCCGCCTTGACGCCACGCGGACCGTGACCGGTCCGCAATGCGGGGATCGGCAAGGATCAGCTGGCATCAGGGGGAAATCAGCGGGGATCAGCGACAGCCGGCACGGCAACTGTGCGGGGTTGGCTCACCGATCAGGCTGTTATGTCGCTCAGGCGGAGCCCGCGAAGCCGTGCTGGCGCCAGGCCTCGTAGATCGCGATCGAGGCGGAGTTGGCCAGGTTCAAGGACCGCCGGGAAGGCTGCATCGGCAGCCGTACGCGGGAGGTGACCCGAGGATCGCTCAGGACCTCGGCCGGCAGGCCCGTGGATTCGCGGCCGAACATCAGGACGTCACCGGGAGCGTAGTCGATGTCCGTGAACAGTCGCTCGCCACCGGACGTGAAGGCGAAGACCCGGGCCGGCAGCAGGGCCGCCAGCGCCGTGTCCAGGTCCGGGTGCACGGTCATCACGGCGAGGTCGTGGTAGTCCAGGCCTGCGCGGCGGAGCTTGGTGTCGGAGAAGTCGAAGCCGACCGGTTCCACCAGATGCAGCTCTGCCCCGGTGATGGCCGCCAGCCGGATCACGTTGCCGGTGTTGCCCGGAATCTCCGGGGAGTGCAGGAGGATCCTGAACCCCGGGGTGCCGGGGGCCGGTGCCCTCGGGGCCTCCAGGTGCGGGTTGGTCGGAACGGCGTCGGGCGTCGAGGCCCGGCGGAGTACGGGTTCGGGGGAGTCGGAAGGCACCCGGCCATAGTAATGCGACCGCGGGGCGCCGGGCCCCGGTGGAGCAGGCCCCGCGCTGGGAACAGTCCCTTCGGGGACTCGACGGCTCAGTACATCGCGCCGAGCAGTCGGGCCAGGAGCCGGCGGTCCACGGTGCCGGACAACGGGCCGGTGCCGAGGAACATCTTCACGTCGCGGCCGAACTGCAGCGCGTTGGCCGGCGGGTCCGTGAGGAATCCCGCGTCCGAGTCCAGCACTGAGCGGGTGCGCTCCAGCTGGATGACGGGGGCGTGCGGATTCTCGTCCGGACCGAGGACCAGGATGAACCCGCCGATGCTGCAGTCTGGGAAGGCCCGCTGGAGGGCGACCATCGCCGGGGCCAGGGACGGCGGTGAGAGGCGCCGGTCGCCGCGCCACATCTCCGCCCCGTCCCACCGGTAGACCCCTTCGGGGACCTGCATCGAGCCGATCACCGCCAGTCGGTCCCCGCACAGCACCACGTGGTCGATGGCCCCTGAGTTGAGCCGTCCGAAGGTCAGGTGCAGGCCGGTGACGAGGCGGCTGGCCGGCAGCGATCCGAGCACATGGTTCTGCAGCGTGCGGATGGTGCGTGCCTCGCGCACGAGCCGATGGCCGGCCGGCAGGATGCCACGCTTGCGGGGTGCCCCGTGGATCTGCTGGGAGCTGCGGGACAGGTCCAGCACCATCTCGTCCTCCAGCGGCGGCACATAGGTGATGGTCCCGGCACCGCTGCGGTCTCCTCCACCACCCCGGCCCGTGGACCGGCCGCGCCCGGACCGGGTGGAGAAGGCGGGGCCCGACGCCGGCCCGGCCGTCCGCGCTCCCGCGCCGGACCGCGGTGGAACAGTGGACCCGGTCCGGCCGCGCGGAGTCCCCTGCCGGCCTTGACCGCCCTGACCGCCCTGACCGTCTGGGCGGCTGTGACCGCCCTGTCGGCCCGGCCGCGACGACCCGCCTCCGGCGCTGAAACCGCGATCGTACTCGCGCCGGGACTCAGGGGTGCCGACCAGTTCCCAGGCGTAGCTGACCAGACGGAACTCGGCCGCGTCCCCGCCGTAGTCCGGATGGGTGCGGCGGGCCGCGCGCCGCCAGGCGGCCTTGAGGGTGGCGGTGTCCGCGTCGAAGGCGACGCTGAGGACCTCGTAGGCCGAGCGGCCCCCGAAATCTGCGGGAGTCACGGTGCCGTCACCCGGTACCGCAGGAACAACGCCCCGTCCTCCTCGAGCATGCCCACCAGGTCCATTCGGGAGGGGCGGGCCAGGTCCGCACCTGCGATGATCCGGCCTCCCGCACCACCGGCGAGCAGCGGCGAGAGGGACAGGCACAGCTCGTCGGCCAACCCGGCGGCCGTGAAGGCCCCGAGCAGTGTGGGCCCGCCCTCCGAGTGCACGAGCCGATGGCCGCGTTCGGCCAGCACGGCGCGGATCCGGGCCGGTTCGGCCTGGTGCGTCCCGCAGTCCACGATGTCGGCGACCTCGCCGAGCGCGGCCCTCCGGCCGGCGTCGGCCCCGGTGGTGGTGAGGACGAGTGGCCGGACCGGTGGCGAGGTGAAGAAGGTGCTCTCCGGGTCCAGGTCGAGGGATCCGGACACCAGGGCGACCGCAGGGTGGGAGGGCAGCCCACGGGACTCGCGCCAGGCCCGATCCTCCGCGGAGACCAGGTCGCCGCCGTAGCCCTCGGCGCGCACGGTCCCGGCACCCACGAGGATGACGTCCGCGGGGCGGCGGAGCAGGGCGAAGAGCCGCTGGTCGGCCGGAGTTCCGAGACCGTCGGAGCGCCCGCGGACGGTGGCCGCGCCGTCCGCGGAGGACACGAAGTTGAAGCGCACCCACAGTCCGTCCCGCGAGAGGTCCCCGCGGCGCTGATCCGGGCCGGGAGGGGCGTAGAAGGCCACCAGGTCGTCGTCGGTCAGGTCCGCGGTGAGGGTCGGACTGGCCAGTCCCGAGGGGTAGGGGTGGACGAGTGCTCTCATGGGTTGACTCCTTCGGTCACGGGGGAGGCCGGCTCGTGGCCGTCCCAGTGGGCGGCATCCCCGGGTCCCGCCGAGCGGTCGGCATCCCGGTTGAGCCCGTGCATGTTGTGCTCCAGTCGGTGCGGTTCGCGCCAGCCCATGATGGCCTCGGTCATCCGGATCGCCGAGACCGACGGCCCCACCTGGTGCATGCGCAGCACGCGGGCACCGTTCAGGACGCACATCTGGGCCGCCGCCAGGGACCCGGCCAGCCGGGCCGATTTGTGCTGGTCCAGGGTCTCGCCGATGAAGTCCTTGTTGGACACCGCCGCCAGGGCGGGGAATCCGAGGGTGGTGAAGGCATCGAAGCGCCGGGTGATCTCCAGGGAGTGCCGTGTGTTCTTGTTCAGGTCGTGTCCCGGGTCCACGATGATCTTCTCCTCCGGGACCCCGAGGGAGACGGCCAGATCGATCCGCCGCAGCAGGTACTCGCGGATCTCGGTCACCACATCGTCGTAGCGCGGCGACGGCACCGGGGTGCGTGGCGTGGCGAGGGAGTGGGTGATCACCAGGTGGGCGCCGCCGGTGGCCACCACCCGGCCGAGATCGTGGTGGAACATCCCGGTGGTGTCATTGACGACGTCGGCCCCGGCCGCGATGGCACGCTCGGCCACCAGGGGCTGGAAGGTGTCCGCGGAGAGGATCGCGGTGGCGGCGGGACCGCCGCCGGACCGCAGGGCGGCGATCACCGGCACCACGCGCTCGGCTTCTTCGGCCGGGGGCAGCTCCGGTCCGGGGGAGAAGGGGACCCCGCCGACGTCGACCCAGTCCGCGCCGTCCTCGGCCGCCTGCCGGGCGGCACGCACCGCGGCGTCCAGGGCGAAGGTCGCGCCGTCGTCGTAGAAGGAGTCCGGCGTGCGGTTGACCACGGCCATGAGCAGGATGCGCGAGCGAAAGTCCACGGTGCGGTGCGCGAAGCGCTGGACCGGGTGTCTGAACTCCGGCTCGACCATGGGCATCGGCGGCGTGCTCCTCAGTGGCTGGTGGGGGGTGTGTTTCCGTGGGCTTGGCTGGGCTTAAGTGGGCTTCGGCGTGCTTCTGCTGGTGTCGATTCGCTGCGGGCCAGTGCGGGCCAGTGCGGGCCGGCGTGGCTCGGTGCAGAGTACCGTCCGTGCCATTCTGGCAGGATACCGGTGGCGCGCCGGGAAACCGGCCGTCATGCCAGGCCCAGAGGCCGGAACCGAGGTGGCACGATAAGGACCATGCGCCGCAGACCCCGCCCCCGGCCCGATGCGCCCGAACCCGCCGTCCTCGATCCGTCCGAGGGCGCCTGGGTGGCCGCCATGCTGAAGGCCGGGACCGCGGGTCTCGGCGTCGAGTCCTGGAACGGGCACGTCGCCACGATCGTCCCGGTGGGGAACCCGGCGCCGTACGAGGCCATCGCGCGGATCTTCCACCCGGTGCCGTGGCACCACCGGGATTGGGACGAGGACGCGGCCGCGCGGCTGCGCGAGTTCGGCCTGGTGCAGGAGGAGCACGCGGACTTCCGTGATGCGCCCTCGTCCGCGGACCGCACGCTCCACGCCTACGGCACCACGACCTGGGGCCACGTCGCTGCGGACCGCGGCACCGTGTTCCACGCTGGCGCGCAGTGGGCGGACCTGGCGCGGGGGAAGGGGTTGGAGGAGGCGAAGGAGAACGACTCCGTGCGCTCCACGCGGGAGGCGCGACTGGAGTACGGCCCGCCGGAACAGGGTCACCTCCCCTCGCCGGCCATGGCGACACTGGCCGAGGTGCTCCTAGAACACACGGAGACTCCGCAGCACCTGGTGCTGGGACTGTGGCCCGGCCGCGGCTGGATGGATGGCGGCAGTGTCATGTTCGGCCCGGGCGTGCTGGAGGCCACCGGCGGGAAGGCGTCCTCCGTCCAGATGCCGCCGGCCTTCGGGCCGAGGACCACCCGCATCATTCGCCGTGGCTCCGGGCTGCTGGACGTCGGTGACGGATTCCGGGAGTACCTGCTGCTGTCCGACGACGGCACCCGACTGCGTCACCCCGTCTGGGCGCGGGCCGCCCACCCCCTGTTGCCGGAGGCGGAGGCCACGGAGGAGCAGTCACCGAACCTCGCCTGGCCGCGGGACCGGGCCTGGGCGCTGGCCAGCGAGATCGATGTCGACTCCACCCTGGTGGCCGGCTCCACCGAGCTGATCCGGGCCATCTGCACCCACCCCGGACTGGAGGCTGCCGTGGTGCGGCCGGAGACAGACCTCACCGCGTTCGCGGACACGGTCAACCACCGGGACCCCAGCGCATGAGCCGTCACCACCTCCTGCTGTGCATCAATCCCGCCTCCGGGGCCGGCCGGGGTGCCGACGCGGGGGCCGAGGCCGCGGCCCGCCTGCGCAGTGGCGGGGCCGATGTCGAGATCCTGGCGGTGCCCGGCGAGGACGGGACGCCTCCCGTCCGGCGCTACTCCGAGGCCCTCGCCGCGCGACTGGCACGGACCGCGGGGACGGGACCGGACGCTGTCGTGGTGGTGGGCGGCGACGGGATGCTGCATGCCACGGCGAACGTGCTGGCGGGTACCGAGATGCCGGTGGGCCTGGTCCCCGCCGGGACCGGGAACGATCTGGCCCGGGCCCTGGGGCTGGCGGACTCCGGAGTGGCGGGCGCCGTCGATCGGATCCTCTCTGGCCTGGACCGGCCGCCGCGACGCATCGACCTGGCCCGGGTGGACCTGGCCCCGCTGCCGGCAGCGTTGCCCGCGGGGCCGGACTTCGCCGGGACGGTGGACGACGGCCCCGTGGCAGGTGCGCCGCCGGAGCGGGAGCGCCGGTATGTGGTCTCCGGGGTGAACGTGGCCTTCGACGCCGCGGTGAACGCCACCGCCAACCGGATGCGCTGGCCCCGCGGTGGCCTGCGGTATGTGGCTGCCGTCCTGGTGGATTTGCTGCGGTTCCGGCCGGTGGACCTGAGGATCCGACTCGATGGACCGGACGGGCCGGATGCGCCGGATGGCCGGTCCGGGCAAAACGACCGGGTCCTGACCGGTCCCACGTTCCTGCTGGCCGTGATGAACGGGCGGTTCATCGGGGGCGGTATGGAGGTCACCCCCGGGACGCGGATCGACGACGGAGTGCTGGAAGTCTTCCGCGTCACGCCCCTGAGCCCGGTGCGTTTCCTGCGGGTCTTCCCGAGGGTCTTCGCTGGACGCCACACGGACCTGCCGGAGGTGGAGATCCGGGAGGCGAGCTCGGTGCGGATCGAGAGCGTCACCGCGGTGGGGCATCCGGTTCCGCCTGGGCCGCCGTCCTGGCGGAGCGCTGGTCCGGTCCTGCACGGGGACGGTGAGCCGTTGGGGATGTTGCCGGCCACGATCACCGTGGAACAAGGCCAGCTCACCCTGCTGGATGATGGTCGTCGCCCCTGACTCCTACACTGGAGGGCATGACCACTTCCGCCTCCCGGACCCGCGTCTACCTTGACCACGCCGCCACCACAGCACTCCGCCCGGTGGCGTTGGAGGCGTTCACGGCCAGTGCCCGGACGCTCGGGAACCAATCCTCACTGCACCAGTCCGGCCGCGGGGCCAAGCTCCGGGTCGAGACGGCACGGGATGCGCTCGCGGCCACCCTGGGCGCGCACCCTAGCGAGATCATCTTCACCTCCGGAGGCACTGAGTCGGACAACCTGGCGCTCAAGGGACTGTACTGGGCACGCCGGGACCGTGCCCGCGCGGCGGGAGCACCGGAATGTCATCGCATCGTGCTCACGGGACTGGAGCACCACGCCGTCCTGGACGCGGCCAAGTGGCTGGAGACCCATGAGGGGGCCCGGCTGGACTTCGTCCCGGTCCTCGCGGACGGGCGGGTGGACCTGGACGCTTGGCGGGCCGCACTGGCCCGGGACCCCGAGACCATCGCCGTGGCCACGCTGATGTGGGCCAACAATGAGATCGGCACCATCCAGCCGATCGCCGCGGCGGCCGCCCTGGCGGCGGATCACGGGGTGCCCTTCCACACCGACGCCGTCCAGGCCTTCGGGGCCGTGCCCCTCGACTTCCAGGCCTCCGGCGCCACCACGATGGCGGTGACCGGTCACAAGATCGGCGCGCCGGTCGGCGTCGGGGCCCTGCTGGTGCGGCGGGATGCCGCTCTCACTCCGGTACTCCACGGCGGTGGCCAGGAGCGTGACATCCGCTCCGGGACCATCCCGGCCGCCCTCATCGAGGCCTTCGCCGCCGCTGCCACCGAGGCCCATGCCCACCTGTCTGCCGAGCGGGAGCGCGTCGGTGGCCTGCGGGAACAGTTGATCAAGGGGATCCGCGAGCTGGTGCCCGAGGCGCGGCTGACGGGCGCGGAGGACCTCGACCCCCTCACCGGGGAGAGGCTGCCAGCAGGCACCCGCCGTCTGCCGGGCAACGTCCACTTCGTCTTCCCGGGTTGCGAGGGTGATTCCATCCTGTTCGGCTTGGACATGGTCGGCGTGGAGGCCTCCACCGGTTCGGCCTGTTCAGCCGGTGTGCCCCGCCCCTCGCACGTGCTGATCGCGCTGGGCATCGAGGAGGAGCTGGCTCGGTGCGTGCAGCGATTCAGCCTCGGGCATACATCCGGGCCCGCCGACGTTGAGCAGGTGTTGTCCGTGTTGCCGGACGTCCACGCCTCGGCCCTGCGTGCCGGCCTGTCCGGACATGACTCCAGGATCAAGACCGCGAACAGCCAGCGCTGACGGGAAACACAGTAGAAACCGCAGTACACCGAAGGGAAACCACGAACATGAAGGTCCTCGCCGCCATGAGCGGGGGAGTCGACTCCGCCGTTGCCGCCGCCCGCGCCGTGGACGCCGGCCACGAGGTGGTCGGGGTGCACCTCGCACTGTCCCGCATGCCCGGGACCCTGCGGACCGGCTCCCGTGGCTGCTGCACCATCGAGGACTCCAGCGATGCCTGGCGCGCCTGCGAGAAGCTCGGCATCCCGTTCTACACGTGGGACTTCTCCGAGCGGTTCAAGGAGGACGTGGTGGACGACTTCGTGGCCGAGTACGCCGCGGGCCGCACCCCGAACCCGTGCATGCGCTGCAATGAGCGGATCAAGTTCGCCGCCCTGTTGGAGAAGGCACTCGCCCTGGGCTTCGACGCCGTGTGCACCGGGCACTACGCCACCGTCCTCCGCAACGAGGCGGGCAGCCTCGAACTGCACCGCGCCGCCGACTGGGCCAAGGACCAGTCCTACGTCCTCGGCGTGCTGACCGCTGAGCAGCTCGAGCACTCCATGTTCCCGCTCGCCGAGACCCCGTCCAAGGACCTGGTCCGAGCGGAGGCGGCCGAGCGCGGACTGTCCGTGGCCGCCAAGCCGGACTCCCATGACATCTGCTTCATCCCGGACGGGGACACCCGGGGGTGGCTGAACGAGCGCATCGAGATGACCGAGGGAGACATTCTGGACACGGAGGGCAACCGCCTCGGCTCCCATCCCGGCGCGCAGGCCTTCACCGTGGGCCAGCGCAAGGGGCTGAGCATCGGCCGTCCCGCCCCGGACGGCCGGCCCCGCTTCGTCCTCGAGGTCCGACCCAAGGACAACACCGTCGTCGTCGGGTCCAAGGAGATGCTCGCCGTGGATCGTGTCACGGGCATCCGCCCCTCCTGGGCCGGGGCGCCGCTGGCAGAGGAGGCCACCGGTGAGTGGTTCGACTGTCACCTGCAGGTCCGGGCGCACGGGGACCCGGTGCCCGCGCGCGCCCGGGTGGAGCGCCCTGGGCGTGCGGACACCGCGCCGGACAGCCTGGTTGCTGACGGGCCAGTCAGTGACGGGGTTTTGGACGCTGCGTCTCAGACCCACGACGCCGGCACCTGGGTCATCGAACTCTTCGAACCACTCGCGGGGGTCGCGCCCGGCCAGACAGCCGTGCTGTACCAGGGCACGCGCGTGCTGGGCCAGTCCACGATCGACGCCGCCTTCAACGCCGCCCGGGTGGCCTGACGGGATCTACTCATCGGTACGGCGCATGCGACTCGCCGGTAACTTGAGTTCGGAATTCGCCGGATCGCGGCGTACAGTCTGATGTGATCCTGGTCATAGTGACCAGGATCACCTTCACTCGCACCCGCATTCGCACCCGGGTCGGTGGCGCCGTCCCCGGTGTCCACCGACCCTGAGGAGGACACCGTCATGGCCACTATCCGACGCCGCCTGAGCGCGGCCATCGCCCTGGGCGGGGTCGCCGCCCTGGCCCTCACCGCCTGCACCGGGCCAGCCCCGAGCGGCGAAGACAGTGAGGGTGGTTCCGGCGAAGGCGGCGCCAGCAGCGCGCCGATCGTCTACGGCACCACGGACAAGGTCACCAGCATCGACCCGGCCGGCTCCTATGACAACGGCTCATTCATGCTGATGAACCAGGTCTACCCCCTGTTGCTGAACTCCGCCCCGGGCTCCGCCGAGGTCGAACCGGACCTCGCCGAGACCGCCGAGTTCACCTCCCCGAACGAGTACACGGTGACGCTTCCGGAGGGCCTGACCTGGGCGAACGGGAACACCCTGGACTCCGCCGACGTTAAGCACACCTTCGATCGTCAGCTGGAGATCGCCGATCCCAACGGGCCGTCCTCCCTGCTGGGCAACCTGGAGTCCGTCGAGGCCCCGGACACGACCACCGTGGTCTTCACCCTCAAGGAAGGCGACGACCAGACCTTCCCGCAGGTCCTGTCCTCGCCCGTAGGCCCGATCGTGGATGACGAGACCTTCCCCGCGGACGAGTTACTCCCGGACGAGGACATCGTCGCGGCAGAAGCCTTCCACGGGCAGTACTCGATCGATTCCTATGAGAAGAACCAGCTCGTGAACCTGGTGCCGTTCGACGGCTACCAGGGTTTGCTGGGGGCGCCGAAGAACTCGCAGGCCTCCATCAAGTACTACGCCGACTCGAACAACCTGAAGCTGGACATCCAGCAGGGCAACATCGACGTGGCCGCCCGCGCCCTGACGCCGACCGACGTCGAGGACCTGTCCGGGGACGACAACGTGGTGGTGCACGAGGGCCCCGGCGGCGAGCTGCGGTACATGGTCTTCAACTTCAACATCATGCCCTTCGGTGCAGAGACCGACGAGGCGGATGAGGAGAAGTCGTTGGCCGTCCGCCAGGCGATGGCCGATCTGCTGGACCGGGAGGCCCTGTCCGAACAGGTCTACAAGGGCACCTACACCCCGGCCTACGGTTTCATCCCGAAGGAATTCGAGGGCGCCACCGAACCGCTCAAGGAGAAGTACGGAGACGGCGAGGGAGGTCCGGACCAGGACCGCGCCGCCGAGCGGCTGGAGGCGGCCGGCGTCGAGACCCCCGTGGCTCTGAACCTGCAGTACAACCCGGACCACTACGGCCCGTCCTCCGGTGAGGAGTACGCCCTGGTGAAGCAGCACCTCGAGGCCAACGACCTCTTCACGGTGAACCTGCAGTCCACGGAATGGGTGACCTACCAGCAGGACCGCATCGACTCCTACCCCGTGTACCAGCTGGGCTGGTACCCGGACTACTCGGATGCGGACAACTACCTGTCCCCGTTCTTCGCGATCGAGAACTTCCTCTCCAACGGCTACGTCAACGAAGAGGTCGACCAGCTGATCGCCGAGCAGCGGGTCACCCCGGACGAGGCCGAGCGCAGCGAGAAGCTCGGGCAGATCCAGGACATCGTCGGTGAGGAACTGTCCACGCTGCCGCTGCTGCAGGGTGCCCAGGTGGCCGTGTCCAGTCCTGACGTCGCCGGCGTGGAGGACACCCTGGACGCCTCGTTCAAGTTCCGTCTGGGAGCCGTGTCCAAGGAGGGCTAGTCCACCGTGACCGTAACCGCTGACCTGCCGGGGACGCCGGCAGGCGACGAACCGGTGGTGCTGCCAGGAGACGAGGGAACCGCTCCGTCCGCCCCGACCCGGAAGAAGGGTCTGGGCGGGCTGGGCCGCTATATCCTGATCCGGTTCCTGCTCATCATCCCCACCGTGTTCATCCTCGTGACCATGGTGTTCTTCTTGATGCGGGTGACCGGCGACCCGATCACCGCGGCCATGGGTGGGCGCCTGACACCGGCCCAGCTCGCCGAGCGGATCGCCGCCGCCGGCTATGACCGGCCCCTGCCGGTGCAGTACGTCGAGTACCTCGGCCAGTTGCTCACGGGCAATTTCGGGACGACCCTCTCGGACAACCGCCCCGTCACCGAGGTGCTGGCCACTTACGGTGCGGCCACCCTCGAACTCGTGTTCTTCTCCGTGATCGTCGCGCTCGTGGTCGGCATCCCCCTGGGGATGGTGGCCGCCAAGTTCCGCGACCGCTGGCCGGATGCGTTCCTGCGCATCGCGGCGATCCTGTTCTACGCCACCCCGGTGTTCTTCGCCGGCCTGCTGCTCAAGCTCGTCTTCAGCGTGTGGCTGGACTGGCTTCCCACCAACGGGCGGCTGACCATCAGCAACCAGTTGGCCCTGGACGGACTGCAGGCACCCACGGGAATCTACTTCCTGGACGCGCTGCGCTCCGGGAACATGGCCGCCCTCGGTGACGTGCTTGAACACGCTGCCCTGCCGGCCCTGGCCCTGGGGTTGCTGACCGGCGGCGTGTTCCTGCGCCTGGTCCGCACCAACATGATCGGAACCCTCGGACGTGAGTTCGTGGAGGCCGGCCGGTCCCGCGGCGTCAGCGAGTACCGGCTGACCACCCGCCACGCCTTCCGGCCCGCGCTGATCCCCATCATCACCGTGATGGGGATGCAGATCGCCATGATGATGGGCGGGGCCGTACTGACCGAGACCACCTTTGAATGGAAGGGACTGGGATTCCAGTTGGCCGAGTACCTGGCTGCGCGTGACTTCGTAGCCGTGCAGGGGATCGTGGTCATACTGGCCGTGATCGTCGCCGTGACGAATTTCCTCGTGGACATCGTCGCCGCCCTCATCGACCCGAGGGTGAGGTACTGACGTGTCCCTGGCCACCACGGTCCGCAAACTGCCGGTCGTCTCCCACCTGGGCCAGTCGGCCGGACTCCAGCGCGGCATGCTCATCGCCGGGCTCGTCCTGACAGCGATCTTCCTGCTCGCCGCGGCGCTCGCCCCGGTGCTCGCCCCCTACGGCTACGCACAGATGTCCTATCCCGACGGCGGCGGTGCCTTCCCCACCCAGGGCGCCCCCTCGGCGGAGCACCCCTGGGGCACCACGGTCGGCGGCTTCGACGTGCTCTCCCGCACCCTGTGGGGTGCGCAGACCGCCGTGGCCGTGATCGTCGTCGCGGTGGTGATGTCCCTGATCATCGGCGTGCTGTTGGGCCTGCTCTCCGGTTACCTCGGCGGCTGGGTGGACCGCGTGCTCGTGGTCATCGCCGATGCCATCTACGCGTTCCCGTCCCTCCTGCTGGCCATCGTCATGTCGATCGTCATCAGCCAGGGCCAGTCGAGCCTGTGGGGCGGCATCATGGCGGCGGCCCTGTCCATCACCGTGGTGTTCATCCCGCAGTACTTCCGCGTGATCCGCGCCGAGACGATCCGCCTCAAGGCCGAACCCTTCGTGGAATCGGCCCAGGTGGTCGGCACCCCGCCATGGCGCATCATGACCCGGCACATCCTGCGCAACGCCACCCGGTCCCTGCCGCTGATCTTCACCCTGAACGCCTCGGAGGCCATCCTCACCCTCGCCGGGCTGGGCTTCCTGGGCTTCGGCATCCAGCCCACGGCTGCCGCCGAGTGGGGCTATGACCTCAACCGGGCGCTGTCCGACGTCACCAGCGGCATCTGGTGGACCGGCCTGTTTCCGGGCATGGCGATCGTGCTCACGGTCCTCGGGCTGACACTCGTGGGCGAATCGATGAACGACTTGAACGATCCACGCCTGCGCACCCGCTCACGGTCTCGCAGCAGGCGCGCGACCGCTGCATCCGCCACCGTCGCTCCTGCCACCACTACCGCCGCCGCGTTCACCGGCTCCACCCCGACTCGCATCACCCCAGCCGGCACCGCCCGGACCGACCCGGAGGTCTCCCCGTGACCGAACAGATCGACAGCGCACACCGCCCCGGTCCGGCAGCCCCCGTCCTGGAGGTCCGGGACCTCTCGGTGACCTTCGCGACCGACGGCGGTGACGTGCGCGCCGTGCGGACGGCCGACTTCTCCGTCGCGCCGGGGGAGGTGGTCGCCGTCGTGGGCGAGTCCGGTTCCGGCAAGACCGTCACCGCCAAGACGGTGCTGGGGCTTCTCCCCGAGACCGCGCTGGCCACCGGTGCGGTGGTGGTGTCCGGGCAGAACGTCCTCTCGCTCTCCGGCTCCGAGCTGCGCAGGCTGCGCGGCAGCGCTGCGGCGATGATCTTCCAGGAGCCCTCCACCGCCCTGAACCCGGTCTACACGGTGGGCTGGCAGATCATGGAGGGCCTGCGAGCCCATCGTCGGGCGAACACCGCGTCCGGTCAGAAGTCCAACCTCGGCAAGAAGGAGGCCAGGCGCCGCGCCATCGAGGCCCTGCGTGCGGTCGGCATCCCGGATCCCGAGCACCGGGTGGACTACTACCCGCACCAGTTCTCCGGCGGTCAGAAGCAACGCGTGGTCATCGCCGCGGCCCTGGCCCTGGAACCCGGACTCCTCGTGGCCGATGAACCAACCACGGCCCTGGACGTCACCGTCCAGGCCGAGATCCTGGACCTGCTGCGGGAGCTGCGGGATTCCCGGGGCGTGTCCATCATGCTGATCACCCACAACATGGGGGTGGTGGCCGATCTCGCCGACCGCGTGGTGGTGATGTACCGCGGTGAGGTCGTGGAGCAGGCCCCCGTGTCCCAGCTGTTCGCGGAGCCGCGCGAGGACTACACCCGGGCCCTGCTGGACGCCGTGCCACATCTCGGGCGGAACTCCGCCTCCGCCGGGGACACCGAGCGGCGCCACCGTGAGGCCACGCCCGTGGTCACCGCCCGTGGCCTCGAGATCGAGTTCGCGGGGCGGATGGGGCAACAGCCATTCCGTGCCGTCAAGGGGGTGGACTTCGACATCCACGCCGGCGAGGTCTACGGGCTCGTGGGCGAGTCCGGATCCGGCAAGACCACGATCGGCCGCGCCATCGCCGGGCTCACTCCGGCCACGGGCGGCTCACTGACGGTCTTCGGGCACGAGATGGTGGGGTTCAAGGAGAAGTCGTTCAAGCCGCTCCGCCGGGACATCGGGTTCGTGTTCCAGGACCCGGCCGCCTCCTTCAACCCGCACCTGACGATCGGCGAGTGCGTCGCCGAGCCCCTCCTGGTCCACCCCGGGGCCCGCGGCGGTGGCGGCGCCGGAGCAGATACCGACCGCACGGTCGCCGAACTGCTGGACGCGGTCCAACTGCCGTCCGACTATGCCCGGCGCTATCCGCACGAGCTCTCCGGAGGCCAGCGGCAGCGGGCCTCGCTGGCGCGCGCGCTGGCACTGGACCCCACGCTGCTGGTAGCGGACGAGCCGACGTCGGCCCTGGACGTCTCCGTGCAGGCCAAGGTGCTCGACCTGTTCCGCGAGGTCCAGCAGCGCTTCGGCTTCGCGTGCCTGTTCATCAGCCACGACCTGGCCGTGGTGGACCACCTCGCCAGTTGGGTGGGCGTCCTCTACCGGGGGGATCTGGTGGAGGAGGGCATCGGCTCTCAGGTGATGGGCAGCCCGCGGCACGACTACACCCGCCGGTTGGTGGCCTCCCTGCCCGTGCCGGACCCGGAGGAGCAGTCACGTCGCCGGAATGAGCGCCGCACGACCGTAGGCTAGGGGGATGATTGATGACCCGGCCGCCGAGACCGGCCAGAACCCGGCCTCCGGATACGACCCGCACGCCTCATCACTCCAGGGCGAGGCCGATCCGGCGGTGATGGAGGAGCTGTATGCGATCCGCGGCAGCATCGACAACTTCGATGCCACCTTGGTCTACCTGCTGGCTGAACGCTTCAAGTGCACCCAGCGGGTCGGCCGGCTCAAGGCCGAACACTCTTTGCCGCCCTCGGACCCGGGCCGTGAGGCTGCGCAGATCAAGCGCCTGCGCACCCTGGCCGAGGACGCCGAGCTGGACCCCGCGTTCGCCGAGAAGTTCCTGAACTTCATCGTCTCCGAGGTCATCCAGCACCACCGCGCCATCGCCGCCGACCGCGCCTGATGCCTGCCGTTCGCGCCACTCTGCTCGGGGCCTGGCCGGGGATGGACCCGGTGTCCGCGTCCCGTGACCTGCTCAACGCCCTGGGCGCCCCGCACCTGCCGGTGCTGCCCGAGCTGCCCGCCCGGGGTCCCGGATCCGATGCCATCGGCCGGACCGCCGGGCTTCTGGAGGAGCTCGCCGTCGACCTGCAACCCCACGGCTGGAGGCTCGTACCGGAACCCGGGATGGACCACCGCCGGGCGGTTTCGGCCTTGACCACGGATCGCCACGCCTTGACGGACGTCGCAGGGGAGTCCGGTATCGACGTGGAGGACCTGCTCGTCCGGGTCACCGGTCCGATGTCGCTGTCCGCCGAGCTGTGGCTACCCGGAGGCGAACGCTCCCTCTCAGACCATGGGGCTCGCCGGGATGTGGCCCAGTCGTTGGCTGCCGGCCTCGCCGCACACGTCCGGGCGATCCGGTCACAGACGGGTGCCGAACGGTTGACCGTGGTGCTGGATGAGCCCCGCGCCGCCGCCGTCCTCTCCGGTGCGCTGCCCACCGCCAGCGGCTATCGCACCGTCCGCTCCCTTCCCCGCTCCGAGGTCCGGGAGGCCTGGACCCTGCTCGCACAGGCCGTGCTCGACGCCGGCGCCACCGGGATCGTCCTGGCTCCCGGTCGCGCGGGCGCCGGGGAGGAGTGGACCTGGACGGACCTGGCGTTGCTGGCCTCGGAAGCGCTGCCGCATTCCGCGCAGGCGAGCCGTTCCGGGACTGGCCAGGCTGAGGAGCAGAGGACGGTCGCCCTGGCTCTTCCCCTGGTTCCCCTCGAGGGCGCGGGCTCGGACAGTTCGCGCTGGGACATCGTCGCGGGCTGGACCGAGGCAAGCCGGGACATCGTGTTCCGCCTCCCATCCGCGCAGGCGGCACAGGAATCGCCGTTGGCGAAGGCCGTGACGCCCGCCGATCCCGCAGCCGGCAACGGAAACCCGTATCGGGGCATCGGGGTCACGATCGCTCAGACCTGGGAGCGGATCGGACTGGACCCGGAACTACTGGGGCGGCTGGTCCTGGCCGCACCGGATCAGTCCGCTGCCTCCCACCTCAGGGCCAACCAGGCACTGGCCTCCGCCGTGGCCACGGCGGAGGAACTCGACCGGATCCGCCAGGACGGCGGCCTGGGGTAGCTAGCCCACGCCCACGCCCCCCCCCTCACTTTCAGTCGAGTTGGGGTGGGTCGTGGGCCGAATGACCCACCCCAAGTCGACTGAAAACGTCAGTGGCTCAGGGTCAGAGGCGGCCGGCGGCCTTGAGCCGCAGGTAGGTATCCGCCAGGGCCGGCGGCAGCCGGTAGGGTGCCTCGTCGACCACCTCGACGCCGTGCATCTCGAGCTCTCGCGCGGCGGCCCGCCGTTCCAGCCCCGCGCGTTCGGCGGCGGCCGCGCGGAAGGTGGTCTCGGCGTCGTTCCGGGTGCGCGCCATCTCCGCCAGCTGGGGATCGGCCACCGAGGCGACCACCACCTGGTGCCGCGAGGTGAGAGCCGCCAGCACGGGGAGCAACCCCTCCTGCAGGGACGCGGAGTCCAGGTCGGTCAGCAGCACCACGAGGGAACGCTGACGCGAAACCTTGGCGACCTCCACCGGGATGTGGGACCAGTCCGCCGCCAGCAGGGTCGGCTGGACGGGGGCCAGCGCCGTGACCATCCGGTGCAGCAGGTTGCCCTTCTCCGTGGAGGAGACCCGGGACCGGACGCGGCGGTCGAAGGCCAAGAGCTCCACACGGTCGCCGCCGGCGGAGGCCAGGGCGGCCAGCAGCAGGGAGGCCTCGATCCCGGTGTCCAGCTTCGGCTCGTCATCCACCCGGGCCGCGGCCGTGCGGGAGGTGTCCAGCACGATCACCACCCGGCGGTCACGTTCGGGGCGCCAGGTCCGCACCACCACGTCCCGGCGCCGGGCGGTGGCGCGCCAGTCGATGGAGCGGACGTCGTCACCGCGCACATAGTCGCGCAGGGAGTCGAACTCAGTGCCGCCGCCCCGGGTCTGCACGGCGGAACGCCCGTCCATCTCGCGCAGTCGGGCCAAGCGGGAGGGCAGGTGCCGGCGCGAGCGGAACGGCGGCAGGATGCTGATCTGTCCGGGGACCGGATGCGTGACCTGCCGGGCCGCGAGGCCCAACGGCCCCCAGGAGCGCACGGTGACCGAGGCGGTGCGCAGCGTGCCCCGGCGGCGCGGCATCAGGGTGGTGACCGTCCGGCGTCGTTCACCGGCCGGCACGTCCAGCGCCACCGCCGCGTCCGGGCGATCGGAGGGGGACGACTGCCCGGCCGAGGGCTGCCACGCATCCCGGAGCGAGCCACGCAGCCGGCGCCGGCCCCGGTTGGACACCAGCACCGCATTGGCCACCGGCTCATCGAGACGGCTGGAGGCGGGCAACTCGCGCTCGAGCACCAGCGACCGGGGGGAGGCCGCCAGGGCGAGGTCGACGCCGGACACCAGGGCCAGCGCGAGCAGGCACCAGCCGATCGTGTCCAGCCCGGGGCGCAGCACCACAGGTAGCAGGCACACCAGCGCGACCACGAGGAAACGGCCGGAGAAGACCATCAGCGCACCACCCTCAGCCCGCTGCCAGACTCGGCAGCATGTCCAGCCTCGCCAGTTCCACCAGCATCACTGCAGCACCGTTCCGTCACGGGGCTCAGCGCGGAACCGGCACGGTGGCGAGCAGGCCGGAGAGCACCTGATCCGTGCTGACGCCGTCGAGTTCGGCCTCCGGGCGCAGGGACACCCGGTGCCGCAGGCAGGGCAGGGCCATCGCCTGGACGTCGTCCGGGGTGGTGTAGTCCCGGCCGTTGAGCCAGGCCCATGCCTTGGCGGTCTGCAGCAGGGCGGTGGACCCGCGGGGGGAGACGCCCAGCTGGAACGAGGGCGAGACCCGCGTCGCGCGGGCCAGGTCCGTGATGTAGCCGAGCACCTCGGACCCGGACTGAACGTTCCCGACGGCGGCCCGTGCCGCCTGGATCGTGGCGGCATCGGCCACGGCGCTGACCCCGGCGGAGGCCAGGTCCGAGGCGGAGAACCCCTCGGCATGGCGGCGCAGGATCTCCACCTCGTCCGCCCGCTCGGGCAGGTCGAGGGTGACCTTGAGCAGGAAGCGGTCCAGCTGGGCCTCGGGCAGGGGATAGGTGCCCTCGTACTCGACCGGGTTCTGGGTGGCGGCCACCATGAAGGGGTCCGGCAGCGGCCGGGACACCCCGTCCACCGAGACCTGGCCCTCGGCCATGGCCTCGAGCAGGGCGGCCTGCGTCTTGGGCGGCGTCCGGTTGATCTCGTCGGCCAGCATCAGGTTCGTGAACACCGGGCCCTCGCGGAACTCGAACTCCCCGGTCTTGGAGTCGTACACCAGCGAACCGGTGACGTCGCCGGGCATCAGATCGGGGGTGAACTGGACGCGATGGGTGCCGAGGTCCAGGGCGGCGGACAGCGTCCGCACCAGCAGCGTCTTGGCGACGCCGGGCACGCCCTCCAGGAGCACGTGACCCTTGCACAGCAGCCCGATCAGCAGTCCGGTGACCGCTGGCTGTTGCCCGACGACGGCGCGCGCCACCTCCTCGCGGACGCGGCCGAAGGCGTGGCGCAGTTCGTCATCGGTCCGGAGGGCTGGCGCCGGGGTTGCCGGGCTTGCCGGGGTTGCTGAGGCTGCTTGGGCTGCCGGGGCTGCCGGGGCTGCCGCAGGCGCCGGAGAATGCTCGGGGTACGGGGTGGTCATGGTGTCCTTCCGTCGGAGTCTGTTGCCGGCTCTGCTGCGGCGTGGTCGGTGGTGAGGACCGCATGCACGGCGTCCTCGAGGTCCAGGAGTGCCCGCCCGGCCGCGACGAGGCCCCGGGCCGTGGTCACGTGGCTGACGTCGAGGACGGCGGCCACCTGAGGAGCGTTCCGGCCGGTGGTGCGGGCCGCAGCGGTCACCACGGCCTCGACGGAGGCGCCGTGGCCGAGGCGGAGCACCCGGGACAGCCGGACGAGCGTGGCTGAGCGCAGCGCACGCGCGGCGGAACCGTGCTGGCCGGAACGTTCATACAGCCGGGCCCGGCCCACGGCGGTCTCCGAGGCCGGAACGATCACGGGCAGCGGTTCCACGGCCAGGGGCCCGTGCCGGCGCCCGCGCCACAGCATGAGCACCGCGAGGCAGAGGATGAGCCAGATCCCCGCCGGGCGGACCCAGTCAGGCAACAGCTGGTCCATGGTGGGCGGGCCCGGCTCGATCGCCACGTCGGCCAGTCCCGGCAGATACCAGACCACGTCCGAGGACTGGCCCAGGGACCACAGGGCGAGCACGGGATGGCCTTCGATGTCCGCGGACTCATTGGCGAACACGCCGATCTGACCGATCACCACGGTGCCGTCGGCCGTCTCCAGGACTGCGTGGGCCGGGTCGGTGGTGGAACCGGAGTCCGTTCCGGGGATGGGGAAGCAGGCCTGCGCCCCGGCGCTCCGGTAGGCGCGGCCCGACGCCTCGATCGACTGCGCCTCCCGGCCCATCGGCAGACCGCAGCCCTGTCCGGAGGCCAAGGGGTCGCCGTCGGGCACCTGACCCGCCTGTGAGACCGCGGGGGCGAGGGCGCCGAGAGCCTGGAAGCCCGGCTCGACGAGCACCCGCCGCTCCGGGGCGACCTCCTCGGCGAGCCGGTCCAGACCGGTCTCGGGAAGATGGTCGGCGGCGTCGTGGAACAGCACCGAGGCCTGGGGATGCTCGTCCGCCAGAGTCAAGGCCTCCTCGAGGGACTCTGCGGGGTGCACCGTGATGCCCTGGGCCTGAAGAACGCGGACCACCGCCTGGCCGCCGTTCGGCGCGGGAGAGGACGGTGAGAGTTGGCGCGTGTCCGGGTTCTGGCGCAGCATCGAGGGCAGGGCCACGAGCAGCAGCAGCGCGCCCAGGACGAACCAGATCCAGGCCTTCCGCAGCCACCGGGACAGGGCCTGTCCGGTGCCCGGAACGGCGGGACCCGGAGGGGTGGGGGCCAGCGAGGTGGAGACCTGAGAGTGGGAGCCGGTCCGATCGGATCGCTGGGTGGCGGCGGTTGGCCTGGCGCTGGCCGGCGTGGCGCTCGTCGTCATCGTGGAGCCACCATCCTCCCGGCCGTTCCGGCATGATGCAGAGACCCGGGCGGCGTGGTGTCCAGCGGCATAGCGGCCAACCGGGCGTCGAGGTCACGGACGTCCGCGGCCCGGGTGGCCGTCGTCGGGCGATCCCCGTAGACCACGGCATTGAAGGCGTCCGCGGCGGCTTCCAGGGCCGGGCGTTCCGTGGGGAAGGCTGTTCCGAGGCCATGGGCGGCCTCGGTGGCCGTGCGTCCGGGGCGCGGGTCCAGAACGGTGCGTTCCTCGGCGTGCCGCACCAGGGCGCGGAACCAGGCGACGAGCGCCGCCCCGTGGTCGCCGGCCGCGAAGGCCGCCTCGGCCATCCGGCGGTGCTGCTCCGGCGTGACCGTCCGGTCCGAGAGCACGGCGGCGGTGCGCCGGGCCCGGGCGGCGGCGTTGGCGCGGGGGCGCAGCAGCACCAGGACGACGACGGCCACGGCCACCAGGATGAGCGGCAGGACCCAGCCGGGCAGGGAGGGAGCGGCACCACCGAGGGTGCCGAGCCACTCCAGGGCGGCGGAGAGGACCCCGCCCAGCCATTCCAGGAGTGGATTCGGCTCGGCCTGGGCATACTCCGGCCGGGCGAGCTCCTCCTGGACCAGGCGTCGAGCCTCGTCCCGGTCCGGCTCCCAGCCATCGGGGGGCACCGGTGCGGTCATCACCGTCATCTCAGGCCAGCGCAGCGAGGATCAGAGTCCGGACGGGCCGGACGGGCCGGACGGGCCGCGCGGAGCGGACGGACCAGAGGGATGGCGTCCGGGGACCAGCTGGTCGGTTCCAGCAGCGGCCTGGACATCCCGCACAGTGCTGAAGCGCTCATCGTCGCCCGCCCCGGCAGCCTCGGCGGCCGCGGCCAGGTCCAGGTCGAAACTCTCGTGCCGGATCCGGTAGTCGATGTACAGCAGAGCGATCAGGCAGGAGCTGTAGACGAGGGCGAGGGCGTTGACCAGGGATGAGACAGCCACGCTGAGGAGGGTCCACCACCGCGTGGAGTCCATCATCTCCTCCATCGCGGTCGTCGGGTCCAAGGGAGCGAACACGCCACCGATCATGGACAACGGCGTGGTGATGATGGAGGCGATGATGCCGACGATGACGGCTACCAGCAGGATGATGCCCAGGGTCCGCCACCAGTGGCCGCGGGTCAGGGACCAGGACCGGCCCATGGCCTTGAAGGGACCCTTGAGCTCCACGGCGGAGGCCGCAGCGGCGAGCACCAGCTTGATGTAGAGCCATACGGAGACGACGACGGACGCGACGGTCAGGACGAACAGCAGGATCCCCATCAGGGCGGCCATGCCCCCGTCCTCGCTGACCGCAGCGATGACGAGTCCCACGATGACACCGATGAACAGGATGAAGATGATGGCCCCGGCGACCAGGTAGATCAACGCGAGACCCATGAGCGACCAGATCTGACGGCCGGTCAGCTTCCAGGCCTGGCCCAGTGAGGTCTTGAGCCCTGCGGCCGAGCGGAGGACCACCACGGCCAGGACACCGTTGGCGATGATGCCGGCCAGCGCCGCGAGCAGGGCGCCCAGGAAGAGCAGGGCGATCGATCCGAACAACTGGCCGAAGACCGGGTTGGTGAGGGGGTCACCCATGAAGGGGTCCTGGCCCCCCTCTTCCATGAGGATGATGCTGTAGGTGGCGTCGAAGAGCACGTTGGTGGCGAAGACGGACACGACGATCTCGATCAGGGCCACGATCAGCGCCGTGCCCAGGACCGCCGCCGCGTTGCGGCGAATCGCGGCGAAGGAACCGCTGAGCAGGTCACCGAGCGTGAGGGGCGTCAGCGGAATGATGCCCGGCCGCCGTGACGGCGTCCCGTATCCGGGCTGTTGGCCGTAGGGGTTCTGCTGGCTCGCGGGCTGGCCGTAGGCCCCGTAGGGGGACTGGCCGTAGGACGGCTGTCCATAGGGGGACTGGCTGACCGCAGGACCGTAGGGCGACTGTCCCCAGGGCTGGTGCGCCGGCGGGGCCGGCTGCTGAGGCTGCTGGCCCGGCTCCTGAGGCTGCTGGGCTGATTGCTGGTCCGGGCCCTGGCCCGGGACCTCGTTCTCGTTCATTGGAGGGTCCCCCTGATGGTCTTGCGGTCGCGGGCCGTCGGCGGGTGGATCCACCGAAGTCAGTGCGGCGCGCCCACCTGCAGGGCTGACTATATCGGCCGCATCCCTCCTTGTCGGATAAGGTGGAACGGATGGCCGTTCGGTCCGGCCCGCACGGGGCCACCGGGCGGCGGCGTCGGTGGGCGGGACCCATCCGGCGGGAATTTCAGTCAGGGGAGGACGAATCCGGTGAAGGCCAGAATTCTCGTAGTCGATGATGACGAGGCACTGTCGGAGATGATCGGCATCGTGCTGCGCAACGACGGCTTCGAACCCACGTTCTGTGCGGACGGATCCCAGGCCTTGGAGATGTTCCGTTCCACCCGGCCCGACCTGGTGCTTCTGGACCTGATGCTGCCCGGCATGGACGGAATCGAGGTCTGCCAGGTCATCCGGGCCGAGTCGGACACCCCGATCGTGATGCTCACCGCCAAGTCGGACACCTCGGACGTGGTGCGCGGCCTGGAGGCCGGCGCCGATGACTACGTGCCCAAGCCCTTCAAGCCCGCCGAGCTGGTGGCCCGCGTCCGCGCCCGGCTGCGTGAGGGTGAGACCCGTGCCCCGGAGACCCTGAAGATCGCCGACCTCACGATCGACGTGGCCGGGCACCAGGTCACCCGTGGCGACGGCGCCATCCAGCTCACGCCCCTGGAGTTCGATCTCCTCGTGGCCCTGGCCCGCAAGCCGTGGCAGGTCTTCACGCGGGAGATGCTACTCGAGGAGGTCTGGGGCTATCGTCACCAGGCGGACACCCGGCTGGTGAACGTGCACGTCCAGCGCCTGCGCTCCAAGGTCGAGAAGGACCCGGAGAACCCGGAAGTCGTCCTGACCGTCCGTGGCGTCGGCTACAGGGCCGGTCAGAGCTGAGTTGACCACGGGCACCGTCACCGCTCCCGAGCAGGCGGACACCGTCGGCTCAGACTCGAGTGCGGGGACCGGGATCCGTGCAGTGATCGGCCGGTGGCTGAGCGCCCTGCGACGCCGCTGGACCGCGTCGCTGCAGTTGCGCACCGTGGCGATCACCGCCGTGCTGACCCTCGTGGCGGCCGGGGTGCTGGCACTCTTCCTGAGCCAACAAATCACCTCCGGCCTGTTCCAGTCCCGGTTCGACCAGGTCGAGGCCGAATCGAACCGCGGCCTGAACCAGGCCCGGTCCATCTTCGACAACGCCGTCACCAACGACTCCGAGTCGACCGACCTGCTGGTCACCAACACGCTGAACCAGCTGGCCGGGGACACCGGTGCCACGGTGGTGCGGGATATGCTCCTGGTCCCGCTGGAGGAGGCCCAGAACCTCTTCGTGGGACCCAAGTCCAGTTCCGGGCTGTCCACGGAGGTCATCCCTGACGAGCTGTCCCAGGCGGTCCAAGAGGACAACGGCACCTATTGGCAGTCCATCAGCCTTCCGGCCGAGGACGGTGGGACGAGCCCCGGACTGGCCTTCGGCACCCAGGTGACCCTGCCACCGGGCAACATCTACGCGCTCTACATGGTGTACGACCTCACCAGCGTGCAGGACACCCTGGACTACCTCATGCGGGTCCTCGTGGTCGCCGGGGCCATGCTGGTGATGATGAACTCCCTCATCGCCGTCTACGTCACCCGCTCCGTGGTCCGCCCAGTGGGCCAGGCGGCCTCCGCCGCGGAGTCTCTGTCCTCCGGGGACCTGACCGTGCGCATGCCCGTCCACGGCGAGGACGAGATGGCCCGGCTCGGCTCGTCCTTCAACCGGATGGCGGACAACATCCAGGACCAGATCACGCAGTTGGCGGAACTCTCGCAGATGCAGCAGCGGTTCGTCTCGGACGTCTCCCACGAGCTGCGGACGCCCCTGACCACGGTGCGCATGGCGGCGGAGGTGCTCTATGACTCCCGAGAGGAGTTCGACGCCATCAACCGCCGCTCGACCGAGCTGCTCTACCACCAGGTCGAACGCTTCCAAGCCCTGCTCGCCGACTTGCTGGAGATCACCCGTTTCGACGCCGGAGCGGCCACGATGGCCCCGGAGGAGACGGACATTCTGCACGTGGCGACCGACGTCGTCCTCACGGCACAGCCGCTGGCCCACAAGGCCAACACGGCTGTCTTCGTCGTCCCGATGGACATGGAGGTGACGGCTGACGTCGATCCCCGCCGCATCGAGCGCATCATCCGCAACCTCGTCAACAACGCGATCGAGCACGGCGAGGGCCGTCCCGTCGACGTGATCGTCGGGGCCGGGGAGGACACGGTGGCGGTAGTGGTCCGTGATCACGGGATCGGCATGTCCGAGGAACAGGCCTCCCGCGTCTTCGACCGGTTCTGGCGAGCGGATCCCGCACGGGCACGCACCACGGGTGGCTCCGGGCTGGGCCTGTCCATCGCCACGGAGGACACCCGGTTGCACAACGGGCGTCTGGACGCCTGGGGTGCGCCGGGGGACGGTTCGGCCTTCCGCCTGACCATCCCGCGTCGCAGTGGCGGCACGGTCGGAGACGGCGCGCCGCTGGACCTGCCGCCCGTCTACACCGAGTCCCAACGCCGGCTGCCATTGGAGCTGGAGAACCCGGAACCCGCGCAGCTCAATGGCGAGGCGATGCCTGACCGGATCCATGAGCAGTCGTTGTACCAGCCACGCCCGGAGACCACGCAGCGGGAGGACGAATCCTGATGACGGATCCCCAGCACACCGTGGACAGCGGTCGTCCGGCCCGCCACAGAGGCCCGATGGCCGCGCTCTGTGCCGCACTCGTCGCCGGTCTACTCTTGCTGAGCGGCTGTGCCCACCTGCCCCAGAGCGGCCCGGTCGGCACCTCGGACCCCCTGCCGGGCGCTGAGAACCAGGTGAACTACTCCTTCACCCCGGCGGGCCCGGCGGAGGGTGCCAGCCCGGAGGACGTCATCCGCGGCTTCCTGACCGCCGGGACCGGCACCCAGGACGACTACGCCACGGCCCGCGAGTTCCTGACGGAGGAGGCCGCTGAGGCGTGGAATCCCGAGGCCCGGACCCTGGTCTACAACGAGACACCCACCGTGGTCCCGTCGGCCCAGGACAACCAGTATGAGGTCCAGATCGAGGTGGACTCGGTGGTGGATGAGCGCGGCATCATGAACCGGATGCCGGCCAACACCTCCGAGGCAGTGGGCTTTGCCCTGACCCAGGAGGACGGCCAATGGAGGATCGCGGAGGCGCCAGGCGGCACGATGCTGGAGTCCGCCCAGTTCCGTGCCCTCTTCGCCTCACATGAGTTGTACTTCTACGACCAGTCCTATTCCTATGCCGTTCCGGACCTGCGGTGGTTCCTCAACCGGTCGGGTTCGGCTGCGGACATCGTCGGCGCCCTGCTGGACGGGCCCGCTCCGTACCTGGACGGCGCCGTGCGGACGGCCTTCCAGGCCGGTTCGGAGTTGTCGCGTCCCTCCGTTCCGGTCGACGCCGGCTCGGCCAAGGTCGATCTCACGCAGCAGACGGTCGAGAGCGCCGACCCGTTGATGCGGCAGCGGATGCAGCAACAGCTTGAGCTGACACTGGACGGGCTGAACAACGTCTCCAGCGTGGAGATGTCCGTGGATCTGAACCAGCTCGACCTGGGATCGGTGGCGGACAACTTCGAACCAGCCCAGATCAACCCCGGGGTCGGCTCCACCCAGGTCGCCGTCGCCAACGGAGAACTCGTCTATTTCGAGGGTGATGCCACGGTCCCGGTGGGTGGCCTGCAGTTGGATATCGACGGCGGGCCGGTGGATCCGGCCATGAGCCTGGACGGCACCCGTTTCGCGTTCCTGAACGCCGAGGGGACGCAGCTGGTCTCCGCCGGTACGGATGGATCCCAGGCACTCGAGCTGGAGGGAGAGAACCTGACACGGCCGAGCTTCGACTCGTCCGGCTGGACCTGGACCGTGGACCACGCCAACGGCACCCGCATCATGGCCCTGCAGACCTCCGGCCAGGATGAGGCACCCCTGGAGATCAGCGCCGAATGGCTCGGCGACCGCACTGTCCAGGCTCTGCGCATCTCCCGCGATGGCACGCGGGCGGCCATCGTGGCCGGGGAGGGGGAATCGTCCCACCTGTACCTCTCCGGCGTCATCCGCGATTCAGCGGGCGTCCCCCGTGGACTCGGCTCACCGGTCCGGCTGGAGCCCACGGTGCCCGTCAGCGACGTCAACTGGGTCTCCGACCAGAAGCTGCTGGTGGCCGCCACCAGCAGCACGTCCTCGGTGGAGGCGCAGCTCGTCGGACTCGACGGTTCGCTTGACACGCTGCGGCCGCTGTTGGGCATGACCGGTTTCTCCACCGGTCCCGGTGACAATCCGATCTATGCGGAGACGGCCGAAGCGGTGCACACCCTGGCCGGATCCACGTGGCGGTCCCAGGCCGGCGCCGTGGCCCACGACATGGCCTTCCCCGGCTGACTCGGGCCCACCCGGGCGTGTCATCCACAGCGGGCCCCGGCTGATGTCCCCGGCATCGGACGCGAGGAGCAGAGTGGGATCATGAGGCTCCCTTCTGGATGTGCCGTTGGCCTGGACCGGCTGGTCCTCGCCCCGGCGGCGCGTGCACTGGGCCGGTCGGGACGCGAGCTGGCGGGGCTGCTGATGCCCAGCCTCTGCGTCCTCTGCGGACGGCAGGACGGCACGGTGTGTCCGGAGTGCGCCCCGGGACTGGTGGCTGAACTGCTCCACCCCTTCCGGGCGGAACAGGACGCGGCCGCCCTGCCGCTCTACCCCGTGCCCCTGGGCGGGCCGGAACCGTCCCTGCACCCGGTGCCCGTGGTGGCGGCCGCACGCTACGGGGCAGAGGCCTCGCGGGCTCTCCTGGCCTTCAAAGACCACGGCCGGACGGCCGTTGCCGGGTACCTTCGTCCGGCCGTCCACCGGGCATTGGCTGCCGCTCCACGGTTGCTGGAGGCGCAGGGCCCGTTCACCCTGGTGCCGGTCCCGTCCAGCGCAGCCGGATTCCGCGCCCGGGGCTATGACCCGGTGGAGGAACTGCTGACCGGCGCACTGCCACCCGGTTGGCAGGTGGCCCCCGGATGGCTGGCGCACCGGAGGAGGCCCCTCGTGGCCGCCTTCCGTCCCCGCAGCAGTCACGCGGGCACCGGATCGCGGCAGCGGCGCCATCGCGGACGGGACCGGTTCCGGACCAGCCGGCGTTATGCCGCGAATGCCCAACGCGGTCCAGGACGCAACGTGGTGGTGTTCGACGACGTCATGACCACGGGATCCACCCTCGCGGCCACGTGGCATGCCCTCGAGCAGGATGGAGTCCGGCCGGTGGGCGCGGTGGTGGTGGCAGCGGTGACCGCACCGGGAACGGCACCTGACGAAGGTCTTAACTCGGCGTGAAGAAAGTACTAGGGTGATGGCAACGGACCCCACGGGGATCGTCTTCGGCGGCTGGAAGGAGGAGTTCTTCCCGCCGCCGAGGTGCATTAAGGGGCCGGCGCAGGGCCGGCCGCACGGTGCACGCACATGTTCGAATAGCCGTCAGGCTCCTAGGAGGACATCATGACCATGGACGTCAGCTACGTTGCCCGCAACGTCTCCCTTCCGGACCGATTCCGGGACTACGCCCAGGAGAAGTTCAGCAAGATCGAGCAGCTATCCACACGCGCTCAGGGGCTGGAGATCAAGGTCACCAAGCAGACCAACCACCGTCATTCGGATGAGAAGCTCACCGTGGAGTTGACCGTCCACGGCAAAGGCAAGGTCATTCGCGCGGAGGCCCAGGCTGACGACAAGTTCGCCGCCTTCGATCTTGCCTTCGGCAAGCTCCTGGAGCGGTTGCGGCGCCTCCGTGACCGGCAGAAGGACCGTCACCAGAAGCGTGTTTCGGTAGCGGATGCGACGGCGGCGTTGCCCCTGGTCCAACCGGGGCAATCACTGGTCGAGCAGGTCATGGCGGACCAGGCCGCGGAGAACCACACCGCACCGGAGGAGAACGGCGAGGTCCCCGTGCGGATCCGCAAGAAGGTCTTCCCCGCCACGCCCGTCAGTGTTGATGACGCAGTCGATGCCATGGAGCTGGTGGGTCACGATTTCTACCTCTTCATCGACGAGTCCACCGGCCGGCCCTCCGCTGTCTACCGCCGTAAGGGCTGGAGCTACGGCGTCATCACCCTCGATGCCGACCATCCTGAAGCGGAGGTCCAGGAAGAGGACGTTGACTATCGAGCCGCAACCGTCTGAGTCCCTGGCATCACGCCGTGGCCGCCGCCCGCCCGGCCCTTCGGGGCCGGGCGGTCCGGTGCTCGGCTACTCCGAGGCCCGCCGCACAGCGTTGGCCGCCCAGCTGATCCACCAACGACGCCGGCCGGCCCCGCCGGGTGCCCAAAAGATCAGGACGACCCTGGAACGGCTCGGAGTACTCCAGGTGGACTCCGTCAACATCCTGGCGCGGGCCCACTACGTGCCCCTCTTCAGCCGGCTGGGCCCCTACGACCCGGTTCTGCTGGACCGGTTGTTCCATCAGGTGTCCCACCAGAGGCACCCCTCGTGGACCGAGTACTGGGCTCACGAGGCCTCGCTGATCCCGGTCCGGCTGCGGCCGGCGCTCGTGGCAGTCCAACGTCGCACCTGGATGACCGCCACGGACCTGGACGCGCAGATCAGGGATGAGCTGTCGCACCAGATCCTCGCGTTGCTCTCCGCCTCCCGCCCGCTGACGGCGCGGCAGGTCGAGGACCGGCTGGGACACCACGGCGGCCACCAGGGACACTGGGGCTGGAACTGGTCCGTGGTCAAGCGGGTTCTCGAGGACCTCTTCGCGTCCGGGCGGATCGCGAGCGCCGGACGCAATCCCCAATTCGAACGCCGCTTCGTGCCGGCCTCGGCCATCGATCCGGCGGCCGAGGTGCCGGACCGGCAGGCGGCGGCCCTGGAACTGGTCGACACCGCCGCCCGGGCCCTGGGGGTGGCCACCGAGGCCAGCCTCGCCGACTACTACCGGATCACCGTCACTGCCGCCCGCGCCGCAGCGGTGCAACTGCACCACGAGGGCGTCCTGGAGCCCGTCCGGCTGCCGGGTCTCCGCGGGGCAACCGTGGGGGCATGGCGCCATGCCGAGGCGGTGACACCCAGGACCGCAGCGGGCCGGGCCCTGGTCAGCCCCTTCGATCCACTGGTGTTCCACCGGCCTCGGGTCGAGGCACTGTTCGGCGTGCGGTACCGACTGGGGATCTACACCCCCGCTCCGAAACGGACCCGTGGTTACTACTCCCTGTTGTTCCTGCTCGGGGAGCGGCTGGTCGCCCAGGTCGACCTCAAGGCGGACCGTGCCGGCAAGGTGCTGTTGGTGCGCGGTGCCTGGTCCGAGGATCCGGCCGCGGTTCCCGGCGGCCCCGGGAAGGCGAGCGGTGCCGGGGGCCGGGCGGCCGGCGTCGGGCACGTGGTGGTGGAGCTGGCCGCTGAGCTGGGCGCGTTGGCTGGATGGCTGGGTCTGGAGGACGTGGTGGTGGAGGAGAATGCCGATGGGGACCTGCCAGTGGAACTGCGGCGGGCGTGGAGGAAGCTCCCAGAGATTTGACCGTAGACTATGCGGGTATCCCCGTGGCCGCTGGCCGAACCGGGGTACCCGAGCGCAACGCATACCGACGCACCCGGTGCACCGGGGAACAGGGAGTCTAGGCACGTGGCATCATTCATCGAACGAATCCTGAAGACCGGGGACAAGAAGGTCCTCAAGCGCCTGAGGGGATTCGCCGACGCCATCAATGTCCTCGAGGACGAGTTCCGCGAGATGTCCGACGCCGAGCTGCGCGGCGAGACCGACGCGTTCCGTGAGCGGATCGCCGGCGGGGAATCCCTCGATTCACTGCTGCCGGAGGCCTTC
This sequence comes from Citricoccus muralis, assembly GCF_003386075.1. Taxonomy (GTDB): domain Bacteria; phylum Actinomycetota; class Actinomycetes; order Actinomycetales; family Micrococcaceae; genus Citricoccus; species Citricoccus muralis. The sequence continues at coordinate 1,445,836 of NZ_QREH01000001.1, read as the reverse complement.
GCGGCCGTCCGCGAGGCGGCCGGCCGCACCCTGGGACAGCGCCACTACGACGTCCAGCTGATGGGCGGGGCGGCCCTGCACCTCGGGAACATCGCCGAGATGAAGACCGGTGAGGGCAAGACCCTGGTGGCCACAGCCCCGGCCTACCTCAACGCCCTCTCCGGCCAGGGCGTCCACGTCATCACGGTCAACGACTACCTCGCCAGCTACCAGTCCGAGCTCATGGGCCGCGTCTTCCGGTTCCTCGGCCTGGAGACCGGCGTGATCGTCGCCAACCAGGATCCCGCCACCCGACGTGCCCAGTACGCCGCTGACATCACCTACGGCACGAACAACGAGTTCGGCTTCGACTACCTGCGGGACAACATGGCCTGGTCCAAGGACGAACTCGTCCAGCGCGGCCACCACTTCGCCATCGTCGACGAGGTCGACTCCATCCTCATCGACGAGGCCCGTACTCCGCTGATCATCTCCGGTCCGGCCCAGGGCGACGCGTCCCGCTGGTACACCGAGTTCTCCAAGCTGGTGCGCAAGCTGACCCTGGACGAGGACTACGAGGTCGACGAGAAGAAGAAGACCGTCGGCGTGCTCGAGCCGGGCATCGAGAAGACGGAGGACTGGCTGGGCATCACCAACCTCTACGAGTCCGCCAACACCCCGCTGATCCAGTACCTGAACAACGCCATCAAGGCCAAGGAGCTGTTCAAGAAGGACAAGGACTACGTCGTGCTGGGCGGCGAGGTCAACATCGTGGACGAGCACACCGGCCGTGTCCTGGCGGGCCGCCGCTACAACGAGGGCATGCATCAGGCCATCGAGGCCAAGGAGGGCGTGCAGATCAAGGCGGAGAACCAGACCCTGGCCACCGTCACCCTGCAGAACTACTTCCGCCTCTACGAGAAGCTGTCCGGCATGACCGGTACCGCCGAGACCGAGGCCGGCGAGTTCATGTCCACCTACAAGCTTGGCGTGGTGGTCATCCCCTCCAACAGGTCCATCCAGCGCGCGGACCAGACCGACTTGATCTACAAGAACGAGGTCGCGAAGTTCGACGCCGTGGTCAAGGACATCGCCGAGCGGCACGAGAAGGGCCAGCCCGTGCTGGTGGGCACCACCTCCGTGGAGAAGTCGGAGTACCTCTCCAAGCTGCTGGCCAAGAGCGGTGTGCGGCACGAGGTGCTCAACGCCAAGAATCACGCTCGTGAGGCGTCGATCGTGGCCCAGGCCGGTCGCAAGGGGGCCGTCACCGTGGCCACCAACATGGCCGGCCGCGGCACCGACATCATGTTGGGCGGCAACGCCGAGCACAATGCTGTGGCCGAGATGCAGAAGCGTGGCCTGGACCCGGTGGAGGACGCGGAGAAGTACGAGGAGCTCTGGGACGAGGTCCTGGCTACTGCGCAGGAGGGCGTCAAGAAGGAACACGAGGACGTCCTCGCCCTCGGCGGACTCTACGTGCTCGGCACGGAGCGTCACGAGTCCCGGCGGATCGACAACCAGCTGCGCGGCCGTTCCGGCCGTCAGGGTGATCCGGGCGAATCCCGTTTCTACCTCTCGTTGACCGACGACCTGATGCGCCTGTTCAACCCGGGTGCCGCGTCCCGCATCATGAACTCCGCCTCCGTTCCGGACGACATGGCGCTGGAATCGAAGATGGTGTCCGGGGCCATCCAGAACGCCCAGCAACAAGTCGAATCGCGCAACACCGAGCAGCGTAAGAACGTGCTGAAGTATGACGACGTGATGAACCGCCAACGTGAGGCCATCTACACGGACCGCCGCCACATCCTGGAGGGTGAGGACCTTCGGTCCAAGATCCAGAACTTCCTCGAAGATGCCGTCTCCACCATGGTGGATGAGGCCACGGGTGCCGGGCACGCCGGCGACTGGGACCTGGATCAGCTCTGGACGGACCTGAAGCAGATGTACCCGGTGGGCGTCACCGTGGACGAGGTGGTGGAGGAGTCCGGCGGCCTGACGAAGCTCAAGGCCGAGGACCTGAAGCGCGAGTTGGTCTCCGACGCCCGGCTGGCCTATGAGGACCGCGAGAAGGCGATCGGGCCGGACACGCTGCGCGAACTGGAGCGCCGCGTGGTGCTCTCGGTGATCGGCCGGAAGTGGCAGGAGCACCTCTACGAGATGGACTACCTCAAGGAGGGCATCGGCCTGCGCTCCATGGCCCAGCGTGATCCCCTGGTGGAATACCAGCGCGAGGGTTTCATCCTGTTCGAGGCCATGATGGAGGCCATCCGAGAGGAATCGATTGGCTACCTGTTCAACCTCGAAGTGCAGACCGCTCCGGCCGCGACCTCGTTGCCGGGTGTCCAGGACGCCCGGTCCGCGACGATGACGCCGGTCCTGAACGTCAAGGGCCTTGACGCGCCTCGCCAGCCGTCCACCCTCCGGTTCTCGGCGCCGTCGGACTCCGGTGAGGTCACCACGCAGGTGCGCCGCACCGACGGGGCGACCAACGGTCAGACCTCTGCAGGGGCCGCCGATGAGGCCGGCAGCAACGGGGCCGGCGGGGCGAAGGGCGCTCCGCGCGGTGCCAAGAAGTCCAAGAAGAGCCGCCGCTAGCCGAGTTCCAGCGCCGTGACCTTCCACCCGTTGCGGTGCTTCTCGATGCGCAGGGCCATGGCCCGGGCGCGGTCGGGCAATTGGACCGTGGCGCTGGCCTCGTAGGCCTCGGGGCCCAGGCGGCAAGCTCGGGCCCCGAGAGCCTTAGGCGCCGCGGCGGGGCCATCGGTCCGAGTGGCCCTGATGCGTTGGGCCAGGTCGGCCCGGCGGATCATCTTCTGGTACGTGGCCAGGTCGAGCCACGCGGACAGCTGGCGTGCCGGTCGAAGCCCGAGTTCGGCCTCCACGCAGGCCAAGGCCACGATCCGCGCCAGGGAACGGACATGTCGTTCCTCCTCGCGCCGGCGCTCTGCCTGGGCACGCTCGGTCGTCGTGGTCTCGTCGAGTGGCCGCTGCCGGGGCGCCCACGCCGGGTGCTGCTGACTCCGCGATTCCCGCGAGGCCAGCCCCAGGATGGAGCCGGCCGCGGAATCCAGTGGCGGCAGGGTGGCGGGAACGGCGGTGACGGTCAAGGCCGGAGTCCGCTCCGGGGCCTGCTCTGCTGCCGTGGTCAAGGTCGTCATGGTTCCTCCGGTTGTTGGTTGTACTGGCATCGAGCGTGTTCGGGGTTCAGCGGGGTTTCGGTCCGGCGTGCGGCACGGGATGCGGCCTAGCTCAGGGGCGGTGCCGTGAGGACGGTGCCGGGGATGAGCATGTCGGCGTCGCCGCCGATGACGGTGCGGTTGTGGTCATGCCACTGGCGCCATCGGCCGTCCACTTCCAGGTTGGTGGCAGTGGGGCCCAGTTCATGGGCTGCGATGTCCCACAGGCAATCACCGCGGCGCACCGTGACGGTCTTGGCGTCATCCGTGGTGGCCTGGCCCGAGCGGGGTGCACCGGGCGCGGACGGTACCGGGGCCGAGGGTTTCCACGTGGGTGTCGGCAGGTGCTGCTCGTCCGGCAGGGCGGCCGAGGCAGCCGAGAGCCAACCGGGCTGAGGGAGGCTGGTGGGCGTGTACACCGAGGCCGCCCGCGCTGTGGAATCCTGGGCCGCCGGGAGTGGCTCGACGGCGGAACCCGGCGTGGCCCAGGCCCCTGGCGCCAGTAGCAGGTTGATTCCCAGGACTGACGCCGCCACCCGGCGGAGGAAGGCGGGGGAGAGTGTGCTGCCGCAGCGGATGAGACGGAGCGATCTGGTCCGATGACCCAGAGCCACCAAGGTGGTGCCCAGCACGGCCAGGAACCACCATGCGGCGACGACGGCGCCCGCTCCGGCACACAGGGAGGCCACCAGCCGCTCGACGAGAGGCAGGCCCGCGCTGGGCGCAGCCCCTCCCAGCCCGGTGGTGCCGAACCACCACAGCAACGGTCCGGCCATGGAGCACAGCAGGGTCAGGACCAGGTCCTCGCCCCGGAGTGCCGGGCGGCGGTTCTCAGACGATGCACTCACGTTGTGCCCCTTCAGCCACGCGGGCGCCGGACGCCCGTCGTTCTTCCTCGATGGACTAAGGCAACAATAAATGGCGAACGATGTCAATAGGCGGATATTGATGGCGGCTGTGTGCGTTTGATGCAGTTTGATGTCTCATGGTGTTTGGGTCCCGTCGGATTCTGGACCGTTGAGGGACGGCCCGTTCATCCTCTGAGCCTGGTGAGGCCGGTTTACCCGTCTAGGCTGAGGAGATGAGATGGGACGGGCTGTTTGCCGATCTGGAGGCCCAACTGGCCCAGGGGCACTGGCAGGACACAGAGGCAGAGGCGGCCGAGATGACGCGCGGCGAGCGGTCCGCGATCGCCCTGATCGATCGATTGCGCGGTGCGGTGGGGACGCCGCTGGCGCTCGTGCTGGCGGACGGTCAACGGCTGGAGCTGACCCTCTCCACCGTGGGGTCCACCTGGATCGGCGGGACGGACCGGAGCGGGAGCCTGGTGGTGAACCTCGCCGCCGTGTCGGCCATCGACAGCCCTCTGGCCGTGGTGGCCAGGGAACCGTCCCCCGGGCGGCGGCGGCTGGGCATCGGTTCCCTGTATCGGTCGTTGTCCCGTGCCCGCGTGGCTCTGGTGGTCACCGGCCGGGACGGGCAATTGCTCGGGGAGGGGACGATCGACCGGGTGGGGCTGGACCACCTTGACCTGGCGGTCCACCCGCGGGATGAACAGCGGCGCGGGCGCAATGTCCGCGGGCTCAGGGTGATCCCCTTCGACGCCGTCCACCTGGTGCGTTCGGCTCAGGCGTCCTCGGTCTGAGGTGCACCGGCCTTCCGGGCCTCGGCCTTGGCGGCCTGCTGCGCGTAGAGGTCCTCGATGTACTCGTCGAGCTTGACCTGCTCCACCCGCCACTGGCCACGGCCGCCGATCTGGATGGCCGGCAGCTCCCCACTGCGCACCAGCGCACGGGCCTGCGCCATGGAGACCTGGAGCTCCTCGGCGACATCGGTCAGGGTCAGGAAGCGCGGCATGGGTCCTCCGGGTCGAAAGCGGGCATCGGTCGCCTCCATTCTTCCACGCTCACCTTTTGTGCAGGGGTTGTCCACAGCGACGGTCCCGTGCGCTCGGTTCACCCCGTGTAGTTCACAGCGGCGGCCTCGTGCCTTCGGCTCAGCCCATGTTGTCCACACCCTGACATGGGCGGCGCCGGCCTTGGATAAGGTGGTCGGGGATGTCGGCGGCGAATGGGGCTGCCGGACCGGAGAGGGAGGACGCCCGTGGAGGGGACGAACACGGCGGAGGCTCCGCGGCTCACGCGGCCGGGGTGGAAGGATCCCCGGCTGCTGGCCGGGCTCCTACTGGTGCTGTTGTCGGTGGCCGGCATCGTGGCACTAGTGCAGTCTCTGGATCGCTCGGAAGGTTATTGGGCCGCCGGGCAGGACCTGGTTCCGGGCAACGTGGTCGAGACCGACCAGTTGACGGTGGTGCAGGCCAGGTTGGGCGATGCATCCGACGACTACCTCCGTGCAGACGAACCGTTCCCCGAGGACCGCGCAGTGGTGGGCACGGTGCGCCAGGGCGAACTGCTCCCGGCCGGTGCCGTGGCCTTGGTGGACCCGCAGTCCCGGCAGGCGGTGTCCCTGACGGTGGCTGACCCGCTCCCCGAGGGAACGGCCTCCGGAGCCCGGGTGGATGTGTGGATCGCTGCCAAGGACGGCAACCAGGGCTTCAGCGAACCGGAGCTGGTCGCCCCCTCGGCCGAACTGGCCGAGATCACGGAGGCCACCGGATCATTCGGTTCCACGGGCGGGATGAACGTGCAGATCCTCGTGGGTCCGGAGCAACTGCCGCAGGTCCTGGACGCCAAGGGCAACGGCGCGCGCATCAGCGTGGTCCCGTCGCTTGCCGGACAGTAGGAGTGCACGTGCGTAAGGTCTCCGTGGCCACCACCATCATGCCCGGCTTCGACCACGTCTCCGGACTCGAGCGACTGCGCGGGCCCGTCACGGTGATCCGCCGCTGCGAGAGCCTCGCTGAACTGATCTCGATGGCCCGCACTGGTCTGGCCGACGTTGTGCTCGTGGCCGGTGACACCGATCAACTCACCTTGACGTTCATGGAATCCCTGAGTGCCGGAGGTGCGAGTTCCCGGACCGCTGCGGTGGTGGCGCTCAGCGAGGTGGCCGCTGAACGCGACCGCCTCACGGGACTCGGTATCCCGGTGGCCTCCCCGGATCTGGACCCGGAGGAACTGGCCACGCTGCTGGCCGAGACTGCTTTCCAGGATCAGCAACGCCAGCGCGTTACGCCCGGGACCGGGGCACGCGGCCGTGGGCGCCGGGCCGCCCAGGACGGCGCTGACGACTTGACCGAGCCCGAGCACCTGACGACGCCGGCCCGCCCGGCCGACGACGAGCTGCTCGCCCCCGGCACGGGAACCGATCATGCCCAGTCTCTGTCCTTCTCCGTCACCGGGGCTGAAGCCGTCCGGGCCGGCGTGGCAGCGGAGAGCGCAGGACGGGATGGAGCAGGGCGCGATGAAACAGACCGGGGCGACGCCGGCCCGGCTGGCCCGGTCGTGCAGGGCGTCCCGGCGCCGGACCCCGGCGACGAGTCGGATACGAACGTTCCGTCCGATCGGGACGGCGAGCCTGAGCCGCTGGCCCCCGGGGGAGTTGTTACTGAACCCGCGGCACCGCCCCGGGTGACCGCCGTCTGGGGCCCCGCCGGGAGCCCGGGCCGCACCACGGTGGCGGTCAACCTGGCGGTGGAGCTGGCCCTCTCCGGGCGCAGGACCCTGCTGATCGATCTGGACACCTATGCCGCTTCTGCGGCCATTCACCTGGGCCTGCTGGACGAATCCGCGGGCATCGCCCAAGCCTGCCGGACGGCTGACCAGGGAGGGATCTCCCCGGAGGGGGTGGGACGAGCAGCGCTCCGGGCGCGTGTGGCCGGGGCGTCTCTGCAGGTGCTCACGGGCCTGACCCGTGCGGACCGGTGGCCGGAACTGCGCCGCGCCGCCTTGGACGACGTGCTGGCGGCGGCCGCCGCCGGCTGGGACGAAGTCGTGCTGGACTGTGGGTTCTGCCTGGAGGAGGACGAGGAACTGAGCTTCGACATCCCCGCTCCACAGCGCAACGCGGCCACGTTGGCCGGGTTGGCCGCCGCCGACCGCATCCTGGCCGTCGGCACCGGCGACCCGGTGGGGCTGCCCCGGCTCATCCACGGCCTGGACGAGTTGGGCCAGCACGTGGACATCGTGGAGCGAAGCCGGGTCGAGGTGGTCGTCAATCACGTCCGGCCGGATGCATCGGGGGTGGCCCCGCAATCGCAGATCACCGGCGTCCTCGAGCGGTTCGGCGGTTCTTGGACCGTCGGAGGGTTTCTGCCCTGGGATCGCCGGGCCTTGGACCGAGCGCTGCTCGGCGGGCAGGTGTTGGCCGAGGCCGCGCCGAAATCGGCCTTGCGCCGTGCTGTGGCCCGGCTGGCCGGTACGGCTGCCGGAAGCCTTCAGACGGGACCCGCCACGGCCGCCGTCGGACAGGGTCTGCGGACGTTGCTGTGGCGCAGCTGAATCCCGCGCCGCTCCGCAGCGGGCACCCGTCGTTCACGCTTTGACCTGCGGGCCGTTAGGCTCGCCCTAGTGGACCAAGGACGTTCCACTCATCCGGTTGCACCCGGCCCAGGCCCGGTGCCTCCGGTACAGCTGCAGCGATGGAAGAGGACACCCCCAGATGTCGTCGTCAACCCCTTTGTGGACCGATCAGCAGGCCGCCGGCACCCCGGACGCCCCCATCGGTCTCGAGCACCTGGCCCGCGCGTACTTCGAGCATGTCTCGGAGGCGGATTTGGCCGAGCTGGACCCACCAACGCGTGAGAGGCTCGTCGCCACGCACGTGGAGATGGCCGCCAGCCGTGGCACCAGCGAAGCGGTCGTGAGGGTAACCCCCAGCCGGCCACACGGCTTCGTCCAGATCGTGCATGCGGACATGCCCTACCTCGTGGACTCCGTCACGAGTGAGCTGACCCGCCAGGGACACGCCATCCGCATGGTCGCCCATCCGACCGTGATCACCCATCGGGCCAAGGACACCGGGCAGCTGACCGCCGTTCACCGAGTCCCCCTCCAGCAGGGCACCGCCAGCGGTGACACCACGGCAGCGCTCGCCGACCTCGGCCCCTTGGTCGCCGGTGATGGCGCACGCACCGGGGTCGAGTCCTGGATCGGCGTGCAGACCGTCGGTCCGCTGGACGATGAGGAGGCCGCCCGGCTAGAGAAGGGACTCGGCCACGCCCTGGCGGACGTGCGCGCCGCCATCGCCGATGCTGACCGCATGCGCGCGGCCGCCTTCACCGCCGCCCGCACCCTGACGCACGATGCCCCGGCGAACGTGCAGGGCGTGCGCGAGAGCAGTGAGCTGCTGAACTGGATGGAGGACGGCCACTTCACGTTCACCGGCTACCGCGAGTACGTGCTGCACAGTGGGGACAACGGCCAAGTGCTGGTCCCGGTGGAGGACACGGGCCTGGGCATCCTGCGCCGACGGCCCACCACGCCGCCGGCGCCCCTGTCCATCGCCGGTCGCAACCAGATCGAACGTCCCATCCCGCTGATCATCACCAAGGCGAACTCGCGCTCCCGGGTGCAGCGATCCGCCTATATGGACTACGTGGCCGTGAAGACCTACGACCGTGACGGCAAAGTCACGGGTGAACGCCGGTTCGTGGGGTTGTGGGACCCCAAGGCGTACTCGGTGTCACTCGAGGACATCCCGCTGGTGCGGGAGAAGGCAGCAGAGGTGCTGCACCGGTCCGGTTTCCCTCGGGACTCCCACTCCGGCGCCGAACTCCAGCAGATCCTCGAGACCTACCCGCGTGATGAACTGTTCCAGGTGGGCGTGGATGAACTGTGGGAGACCTGCCGGCAGATCCTGCAACTGCAGGAACGCCGCCGCACCAGGCTGTTCCTGAGGCCGGACACCTACGGCCGCTTCATGAACGCCCTCGTCTTCCTGCCCCGCGACCGCTACAACACGGATGTGCGCGGCCGTATCCAGAACGTGCTCCTCGAAGCCCTGGGCGGGGAATCCCTGGACTTCCAGGTCAGACTCACCGAATCCGTGCTGGCACGCCTGTACTTCCGCATCCGGCTGCCGCGCGAGCGCGAACGCGCCGCACCGGTGGACGCCAAGGACCTGGAGGACCGGCTCGTCCGGGCCGTCCGATCCTGGAAGGAGGGGGTGGACGAACAGGCGGTCGAGGCGTTCGGCGCCGATTCCGGCGTGGACGCCGCCCGATTGTGGGACGAGGCTTTTCCGCCCGCCTATCGGGTGGCCTACGAGATCGACAACGCCCTCGAGGACATCGGACGGTTCAACGGGCTTCCGGGCGAGGGTGCGCCCGTGGTGCACATCGTCCCCGAGCACCAGGACGAGCGATCACGGATCGCCGAGGAACGGGTCACGGACCTCACGATCGGGCGGATGAAGGTCTATTCGGACCGGCCACGCACGCTCACCGAGATCTTGCCCGTACTGCATAACCTCGGCCTGTCCGTGCTGGATGAGCGGCCCTTCGAGGTGGAACCCGCAGACGGACGGAAGTTCTACCTCTACGACTTCGGGCTGGGCTACCCGGTGGGCACCGAATCCGAGGCCACAGCCGGGCTGCTTGAGGACGCGGTCGTCGCCGCCACCACCGGCGTCTCCGAGTCCGACGCCCTGGATCGCCTCGTCCTCGCCCACGGCTTGGACTCCCGGACCGTGAGCGTGCTGCGCGCCTACGCGAAGTACCTGCGACTGCTCGGGATGCAGAACTCCTTCGACTTCATGGCGGACGCGCTCTTAGCCCACGAGGCCGTGACGCGTGCCCTGGTCGACTACTTCTTCACCCGTTTCGATCCCACGACCCCCTCGGCCACGGACGACGACGGCCCGAACGCCGGAGAGACCCGTCGCCAGAGCCTGGAGCAGGTCCGTGAACAGGCCGACGAGGCGCTGGAGGACGTCGCCACCCTGGATGCCGAACGCGTGCTGCGGGGCTTCCTGACCGTCATGCAGGCCACCCAGCGCACCAACTTCTTCCAAGGGCATCGGCGCCTCAGCTTCAAGATCGCGACCTCGGAGATCGACTTCGCCCCGCAACCCCGTCCGGCCCGGGAGATCTGGGTGTACGACCCGGAGGTCGAGGGCGTACACCTGCGGTTCGGCCCCATCGCACGCGGCGGGCTGCGCTGGTCGGACCGCCGGGAGGACTTCCGCACCGAGGTCCTTGGACTCGTCAAGGCCCAGCAGGTCAAGAACGCCGTCATCGTCCCCACCGGGGCCAAGGGCGGATTCTTCGCCAAGCGGCTGCCGGACCCGGCGGTGGACCGCGGTGCCTGGATGGAGGCGGGCCGGGAGGCCTACCGGACCTTCATCCGTGGTCTGCTCGACATCACCGACCGGCAGTCGCGCGGCGCCGACCGGACGGTCTTCTCCACCCGGGAACGGATTGTTCGCTATGACGAGGACGACGCCTACCTCGTGGTAGCGGCGGACAAGGGCACGGCATCCTTCTCCGACACCGCCAACGCCCTCTCCGCCGAGTATGGCCACTGGCTGGGTGACGCGTTCGCCTCCGGTGGTTCAGTGGGCTATGACCACAAGGCGATGGGTATCACCGCCCGGGGCGCATGGGAATCGGTCAAGAGCCACTTCGCGTCCCTCGGCCGAGACACCCAGACCGAGGACTTCACCGTCGTCGGGATCGGGGACATGTCCGGCGACGTGTTCGGCAACGGCATGCTGCTGTCCGAGCACATCCGGCTGGTGGCCGCCTTCAACCATCTGCACATCTTCCTGGATCCGACTCCGGACCCGGCCGTATCCTTCGCCGAGCGCCAGCGGCTGTTCGACCTGCCCCGGTCCTCGTGGTCCGACTATGACGCGTCGCTGATCAGCGAGGGCGGGGGCGTGTACGACCGCAATGCCAAGTCGATCCCGGTGAGTGCCCAGGTGCGGGAGTTGCTCGACCTGCCATCGAACACCACCGAGATGAGACCCAACGAGTTGCTCCAGGCCATCCTGAAGGCGCCCGTGGACCTGCTGTACAACGGCGGCATCGGCACCTATGTCAAGGGTGAGACGGAGGTCCACGCTGAGGTCGGGGACCGGGCCAACAATGCGATCCGCATCAATGGCAGTGAGCTGCGTGCGGCCGTGGTGGGGGAGGGAGGAAACCTCGGATTCACCCAGCGGGGCAGGATCGAGGCCAGCCTGTCCGGAGTGCTGATCAACACGGACGCGATCGACAATTCGGCCGGCGTGGACTGTTCCGACCACGAGGTCAACATCAAGATCATGGTGGACCAGCTGGTGTCGACCGGCGCGTTGGACGCAGCAGACCGGTCAGGCCTCCTGGAATCCATGACGGACGAGGTGGCTGAACTGGTCCTGACAACGAACGTCGATCAGAACACCCTGCTACGCAACGACTCGCAGAAGGTCTCCGAATGGCTGCCGAGCTTCGAACGGCACATCCAGTGGCTGGTCGAGCATGCGGACCTGGACCGTGACCTGGAGGACCTGCCCAGTGACGGCGAGCTGAGCGATCGCCTCGAGCAGGGCCAGACCCTGGCGACGCCCGAGTTGGCGGTGCTGGTGGCCTACGCGAAGACGAACCTCTCTGACCAGTTGCTGGACTCGGCCCTGCCGGACGATCCCTGGTACGACCGAGCTCTGGACGCCTATTTTCCCTCCGCACTGCGGGATCGGTATGCGGAGCAGATCCAGCAGCATCCCCTGCGCCGGGAGATCATCGCCACCGTCGTGGCCAACGACGTGGTCAATACCGGCGGCACCACCTTCGTGTTCCGAGCGATGGAGGAGACGGGGGCTGATGCCGCGACCGTGGTCGCCGCCTACTCGGCGATGAAGGAGATCTACGGCTACGGCGACTACTTCGAGTCGATCCGCGCGCTACCCGCCAGCGTGGACGGCGAGGTCAAGGCCCGGGTCTACCTTGATGCGCGCAGGTTGCTCGACCGGGCCGTGCGGTGGCTCGTCAATCACCGTGCCGAGGGTGAGGGCATCGGCGATGTGGTCGAGTACTATGCCGAGCCGCTCCAGTCCCTCGTCGAGGACTTGCCCGACCTGATGCGCGGCCAGGACGCTGAACGCTACGCCGAATGGAGGGACGCCTCCCTGGAGGCAGGCCTGCCCGAGGGCCTCGCCAGACGACGTTCCGTTCTGTTCGAGTCCTTCGGCCTCCTGGACGTGGTCCGCCTGGCGCGGCAGACCGGACGGGAACCGGGGCCCGTGGCGGACATCTTCTTCCGGCTCTACGATCGGTTCGATGTCGAATGGATGTTGAACCTGATCACGGACCTTCCGCGCAGTGGACGCTGGGAGGCCCTGGCACGGGCCGCCATGAGGGATGACCTGTACGCCCTGATCGTCAACGTCACCACGGACGTGCTGGCCGGGAGGAGCAACGTGGGGGCGGGCGACGGGGCAAAGCTGGTCGAGGCATGGGAAGCGGAGAACGCCACCCGGCTGGAGCGGGCCGAGCGCTTCCTGGGAGAGATCCGTGAATCGGGTACGGAGGATCTGGCCTCGCTCTCCGTGGCGTTGCGCCAACTGCGATCGGTGACGGCCCAGTAGAACTGTTCCATGGCCTTGTTCACCGACCCTCTCCACGACGACCCCGATCTGGTGGAGGGCGATGTCGACTGGCTGCACATGGTGGTCGGTGAGTGGCAACTCATCGCGGATCTGGACTTCGCTGACCTGGTGCTGTGGTACCCGGTCGCGGGCTCGGAGGTCACCGGCCGTGGCTTTGTGGCCCTGGCCCAGGCCCGGCCCTTCACCTCACAGACCTCCCTGCACCGGGACATCGTGGGCAGTCGGGTCCGGACCGACCTGAAGTCCCTGGTGGACCAGGCCTGGACCACCAGGGAGCCGACGGCCACGGCGCCCTCGGTGCACGGTCCGGACAGCTCCATGCGGGTGGCGGTGTGGCCCGTGGTCCGCCACCACCGGAGCATCGGGGTGGTCACGGTCCACCAGAACCTGACGGGCCAGCGCACGCCGTCCCGGCTCGAGCTGGTCTACCGGGAGAGCGCCACGCACCTGCTGACCATGCTGTCCCGCGGCCAGTGGCCGGAGACGGACGACGCCGTCAGTGGCTCTCACCGGGGTTCGCCCCGGGTCGGGGATGGTGTACTGCGCCTGACGGCTGAGGGGCTGGTGGACTTCGCCACGCCGAACGCCGTCTCGGCCTTCCGTCGGCTGGGGGAGACCGAGCCTCTGGAGGGACGGTCCCTGGCGAGGATCGTCACGGACCTGCAGGATGAGCGCCGGCCCGTGGACGAGTCCCTGCCGCTGGTCCTGACGGGCAAGGCCGCGGCTCGCGCTGAGCTGGACGTCCGCTCGGTCAATCTCACCCTGCATACGGTGCCGCTGCGCGATGACGCGGGGCGTTTCGGGGCGCTGGTGCTCCTGCGGGACGTCACGGAGCTGCGCCGGCGGGAGCAGCAGCTCATCGGCAAGGACGCCACCATCCGGGAGATCCACCACCGGGTGAAGAACAATCTCCAGACCGTGGGGTCCCTGCTGCGAATGCAGTCGCGGCGGATGCACTCAGAGGAGGCGAAGAAGGGCCTGGAGCAGGCCATGCGCAGGGTGGACACCATCGCGCTGGTCCACGAGACGCTGTCCCGGGGCCTGGATCAACAGGTGGATATGGACTCCCTGCTGGGGCGCCAGTTCCGGCTCGCCGTGGAGGTGGCCGGTGACGGCCGGGAGATCAGCACGGAGTTCCACGGCGGTTTCGGCCAGTTGCCCTCCGAGCTGGCGACTCCCTTGGCCCTGGTGATCAATGAACTCGCCATGAACGCGGTGGAGCACGGGATCGGGCCGGAGGGCGGCCACGTGGGGCTCTCGGCTCGGCGAACGCAGACGCCCTCCGGCGAGCGACTGGAGGTCCGCCTCTGGGACAGCGGGACGGAGGCGGGCGCGGGACGCCAAGGCGAGGAGGCCGGCGTCGTTCCGGCACCGGGGCAGAGCCCCGGACTCGGCCTGCACATCGTCCGCACGCTGGTGGCGGGGGACCTGCGTGGCACCATCGACTGGATGGTGCTGGAGTCCGGTGGCACCGAGGTGGTCATCCAGGCACCGGTCCCGGAGCACTGATCACTGATGGAATGCCGAGCGTTGTGACAGAACAGGCCACAGGCCCTGACCCCACGGGGTCAGGGCCTGTGGCCTGGCTGCGGTGTTTGAGGGGTTCCCGGTCTGGCTTCCGGACTAGGAGGCGCGGCGGGCGCGGGCGGCCCGGCGCTTGAGCGCGCGGCGCTCATCCTCGCTCATACCGCCCCAGACGCCGGAGTCCTGTCCGGACTCGATGGCCCACTGCAGGCACGTGTCGACCACTTCACAGGTGCGGCAGACAGCCTTGGCCTCTTCGATCTGGAGCAGGGCCGGACCCGTGTTCCCCACCGGGAAGAAAAGTTCCGGGTCCTTGTCCAGGCATGCTGCCCGGCTACGCCAATCCATGCTGATCGTTCACTCCTTCGCTGCCGGGCACACGGGTGGCCCCGGCAATACTGTCTCGGGTCATCGGACGGTAGTCCTCAAGCGGGGGCTGATCTGTAGCATCCTGCCGATGGCAACAAAAAAGGGCCGTGGCGACGACCCCCGCTGAACTTCGTGAAATATCTTTTCATGTCGAATACGAGTAAACAAGAGGCCCAGCAGGTTAACTTGCGGTTATCATGCGATGTTGATCACAGCGCTGAACGGGTGCCGTAGACTATTCCGGCCCGCCGTCGCCACTGTCAAGGGTGAGGCCACCAGCCCGCAGCGCAACAGAAAGCCGAATGCCGTGCCCACGTCAGAACCCCAGGCCACCCCCCGGTCATCGACCCCTCGCGAACGTGGGCACCGGCCGCCGACGGTGGTGACGCTGACCGTGCTGTTGCTCCTCCAGGCCCTCGCGGTCCTCGGTGTGGCCGTGGTGTTCGCCCTCGAGATCGGCAGCGGCGTGTTGAACCTGGGCGCACAGATCTTCCTGGTCGTCCTGGTCGCGGCCGCGGGAGTATGGATCGGTGCTGCCGGCCTGAGCCTGTGGGCCGGCAGGGCCTGGGTCCGGGCGGCGGTCGTGGTGATCGAGCTGTTCGCTGTGATCCTGTCCGTCAGCTTCTTCTCCGCCGGGAATGTGACGACCGGGCTGCTATTCCTGGTGCCGGCCGCCGGGATCCTGGTCTTGATGTTCAGCCGGCAGGTCGCCGAGCATCTGGCGGGCCTCCACCGCTGAAGGGCGGCTCCGGGACGAAACATACGGGCCCGGCACCGTCCGAGGACGGGGCAGGGCCCGGGGTCTGTTGAAAAGGTGGCCGTGGGTGCGGCCGGGGTGCATGTCAGTTCACGGCGCCGGTGTACTTCTCGCCCGGACCCTTGCCCGGTGCGTCCGGGAAGGACGAGGCCTCGCGGAACGCCAGCTGCAGCGAACGCAGTCCGTCGCGCAAGGGCCCAGCGTGCTGGCTGCCGATCTCCGGGGCAGCGGAGGTGACCAGGCCGGCCAGCGCGGTGATCAGCTTGCGCGCCTCGTCCAGGTCGATCAGTTCCTCGGCGTTCGGTGTGTCAGCCAGGCCGACCTTCACCGCAGAGGCGGTCATGAGGTGCACGGCCGCGGTGTTGATGAGTTCCACGGCCGGGACCTCATGGATCTCCCGCACCCGATCGTTGACGGGATCGTCCGAGGGGGAGGGATTCTGCTGTTCGTCATTCATGCTGGTAAGCTTGTCACAGACCAGCTGGTCCCGTGCCCCATTTCACTGCAGTACGTGTGTGAGATGGGTGACGAGACCAGCCATCGAAGTGGAGGCCACCTCCCACCCGCGTCAGCAGAACGTCCGCCTCGGCGGACCGAGTTGCCGGGTCACCGGTCGGACGGCCCCGGAAGGGGACCAGTCGGCCGATGGGTCGTCGGATACGTTCGTCGGCCAGGCCTCCGTCTGCGTTGAGCACGGAGGCCTTAGTTGTCTCCGGATCGGCGCAGGGAGCCGCACCGGGATGGCGGCCCCGCATCCACAGCGTCCAGAAACAGGAGTTGCAAGATTAGCGAGCCAAGAATCAACGAACGGATCCGCGTGCCCGAGGTGCGCCTGGTCGGCCCTCAGGGCGAACAGGTGGGAATTGTGCGCATCGAGGATGCGCTGCGTCTAGCCGCCGAGTCCGATCTGGATCTCGTTGAAGTGGCCCCCACGGCCAAGCCGCCGGTCTGCAAGCTCATGGACTTCGGTAAGTGGAAGTACGAGGCCGCTGTCAAGGCCCGTGAGGCCCGGAAGAACCAGACCAACACGATCCTCAAGGAAGTCCGCTTCCGTCTGAAGATCGACAAGCACGACTATGAGACCAAGACCGGTCATGCCCGCAAGTTCCTCACCGCTGGGGACAAGGTCAAGGCCATGATCCAGTTCCGTGGACGTGAGCAGCAGCGCCCTGAGCTGGGCATCCGCCTGCTCCAGAAGTTCGCTGAGGACGTGGCCGATGTCGGCATGGTCGAATCGAGCCCCCGCCAGGACGGCCGCAACATGGTCATGGTGATCGGTCCGCTGAAGAACAAGTCGGAGGCCCGTGCCGAGGCCCGCAAGCACCAGGAGCCGAAGCAGGATCGCGTTGGTTCCCGCCGTGACGTGGCGGCTCGCGAGGCGAAGGAAAAGGTCGCCGGGGACACCTCCTCGGCGCCGCTGTCCAGCACGATGTCGGATGCCATGCCGGAAGAGCTGAAGAAGCTGGCTCAGGCCGGTAGCGAGGCTCCGGTCGCGGAAGCTCCGGAGGCTCCGGTGGAGAAGCCTGCCGACCAGCAGGCTGCCGCTCCGGCCCAGGCTGCTCCGGCAGACAAGCCGGCCGAGAAGCCTGCCGACCAGCAGGCCCCGGCCCAGGCTGCTCCGGCAGACAAGCCGGCCAAGGCAGCTCCGGCCGCCAAGCCGGCGACCGTGAGGCCTGCCGCCGCCAAGCCTGCTGCAGCACCGAAGCCCGCTGCGGCGAAGCCTGCCGCGGCACCCAAGCCTGCGGCGGCCAAGCCCGCCGCGAAGCCGGCACCGGCTCCCAAGCCGGCCATGCCGAAGCCGTCTGCGGCACCCAAGCCCGGTGCAGCGCCGAGGCCCGGCCCCAAGCCGGGCGGAAGCAAGTAGACCAGCACCACCCTTTCGTCACCGGCTTCAGGCTGGTACGGACCAGATCGGCCCCACCTCCGGGAGGGTCCACGTAGCACTGTCCGTCCGATGGGCGGACAGCCAACATGAAGGAGAACGGCAGCCATGCCGAAGATGAAGACCCACAGCGGAGCCAAGAAGCGCTTCCGCGTGACCGGTTCCGGCAAGCTGATGCGTCAGCAGGCCAACCGCCGCCATTACTTGGAGCACAAGCCCTCCACGCTGACCCGCCGTCTGGCCTCCGACCAGTTGGTGTCCAAGGCCAACGTCAAGGTCATCAAGCGGATGCTGGGCATCTGACATTTCCCGTGGCCACCTCGGCCGCATACAGCTAGCCGCCGCGACAGTCGAAGAACGCGGTCGGCATCGATTCTAAGGAGTACGCACGTGGCACGTGTGAAGCGGGCAGTCAACGCCCACAAGAAGCGCCGGGTGGTCTTGGACCGCGCGGCCGGTTACCGCGGACAGCGTTCCCGCCTTTACCGCAAGGCCAAGGAACAGCTGCTGCACTCGTATGTCTACAACTACCAGCACCGCAAGAAGCGCAAGGGCGACTTCCGCCGCCTGTGGATCACCCGTATCAACGCGGCTTCCCGCGCCAACGGCATGACCTACAACCGCTTCATGCAGGGCCTCAAGCTGGCCGGCATCGAGGTGGACCGCCGCATGCTCGCCGAGCTGGCCGTGTCCGACTCTGCCGCGTTCGCCGCCCTGGTGACGGCCTCCCGCGCGGCCCTGCCGGCTGACGTCAACGCCCCGGCAGTCGCGAAGTAAGTACGCGGACCCGATGACGGTGGCGGCCCCTGGGCCGCCACCGAACTCGGAACACCATGAAAGAGCGCCCCGATCAGGACGTGATGACCAACCCCCGGGCAGACCGGGTCAAGAAGGTCGCACGCCTGGCGGGGCGCTCGTCGCGTTCCCGGGAGGGCCTGTTCCTCGCCGAAGGACCGCAGTCCTCCCGGGAAGCGCTGCGGGCGCACCTGGGCATGCTGGGTCCTCGTCCCGAGCATGACGCCGGCCCCGCCCAGGCCGCCGACCGTCAGTCCCCTCGTCCGGAGGGCTACACCCAGTGGATTCCGGGGAGGGTCGTGGAGTCCGTCTACCTCTCCGCCCGGGTGGCAGACCGTGACCCGGAGCTGGCGGGCCTGGTCGGCCGTGCCGCCGACCGGGGCGTGATGGTGCGGTGGGTGAGCGACGAGGTCCTGGACGCCATGGCCGATGCCGTCACCGGGCAGGGCATCATCACCGTCTGTCACATCCCGGACACCGACGCCGCTACCGTCCTCGCCGCCCTGCCGGAACCACGTCTGGCCGCTGTCCTGTGCCGAGTCCAGGACCCCGGCAACGCGGGGACCATCCTGCGGGCGGCGGATGCCTCGGGCGCCGGTGTTGTGGTGCTGACGTCCGGTTCCGTGGACGTGTTCAATCCCAAGGTGGTGCGCTCCACGGCCGGGTCACTGTTCCACGTACCGGTCGTGACTTCGGTGGAGGCCGCCATCGCCGTGACAACGCTCCGCGACCGTGGTCTGGCGGTGCTCGCAGCGGACGGCTACGGGTCCGTGGTGCTGGACCGGCCGCCGTCGGGCCTGCTGTCCGGGCCGACGGCCTGGTTGTTCGGCAACGAGGCCCAAGGCTTGTCCGCCGATGAGCTGGCGTTGGCTGACGAGAGGGTGGCGGTCCCGTTGTACGGGCGGGCCGAATCACTCAACGTGGCCACGGCCGCAACTGTCTGCCTCTACGCCTCGGCCATGGCGCAGCACGCGCCCGACGGCGCCTCGACCTGAGGTGATCCGGGCCGGAACCACGGCCGCAGGTACAACCAGGAGAACACGAAGGGCGCCCCCCTCCTGAGGGGGCGCCCTTCGTGTTCTCGTGGTGATGAGGGCAGGTCAGGCCTCCTTGTGGCTGGTCCGCCGGGTGATGGCCTGCCACGCGAACGCAACGATCACGCCGCCGATGATGGCGAAGATCCACGTTCCGAAGCTCCAGAACTCGTCCATGGCGCCCATACCGAGCAGGCTGGCGATCCAGCCGCCCAGGACGGCACCGATAAGACCGGTGATCAGGGCGGTGAGCCAGCCGCCACCCTGCTTGCCGGGAAGAATGAGCCGGGCGATGACGCCGGCGATGAGTCCGAGGATGATCCAGCTGATGAAGCCCATGTTGTCTACCCCTTCGTGCTCGTGAAGCAGTACGGATACGGAAAGTGTCCGTCCGCGGCGCGCCCCCAGTCCACGGTTGATGGACGGTCAGGAACTGCGCCTGAGCACAACATAGCAAGCCGGGCCGGAAATTCAGGATTTGCGGGACCGAAGCAGGATCAGGGACAACAGGAGGCCGACGCCGGCGAGGGCCGCTCCGGCGCCCGCCGGCACCTGCAGGCCGAGGCCGGCCTGGATCACGGCGGCTCCCACCCAGGCACCCATGGCATTGGCCAGGTTGAGGGCTGAGTGGTTCAGTGCCCCGGACAGTTGGGGTGCCTGCGGGGCGGCGTCGACGAGCAGGACCTGCAGGGACGGGACCAGGGCTGAGGCAGCCATCGCGGCGGCCAGCAACGGCACCAGCGAGAGGATCCACCACTGCGCGGTCAAGCTGAAGCAGGCCAGGGCCACGGCAACGATGGCAAGCATCCACTGCAGGGTCCGCCGTGCTGAGCGGTCGGACAGGGCGCCACCGACCAGGGTGCCCACCACCATGCCGACCCCGTAGAGGGCCATGATGACCGGCACCAGCTGAGGGGCCATTCCACCGACGTCCGTGAAGACGGGGGCGATGTAGGTGTAGAGCGCGAACATTCCCGCGAAGCCGATGATGCCGACCACGATCGCCCGCCAGAGCGCCGGAGATCTCAGGGCCGTGAGCTCACCGCGCACGGAGGCCCCGGGGGGAGCCGGGACGCGGGGTACCAACCAGGCCACGGCGGCCATGGTGGCGGCGCCGAAGAGGCCCGTGACGATGAACATCCACCGCCATCCAGAGTTCTGGCCCAACCAGGTGGCCAACGGAACCCCGATGAGGTTCGCGACGGACAGCCCCGCCATGACCCAGGCGATGGCCTGGCCGCGGCGGGCCGGCCCGGCCAGGTGGGCGGCGGCCAGGGCAGCGGCCGAGAAGTACGCGCCGTGCGGCAGACCGGAGATGAACCGGGCCACGAGCATGGTGGTGAAGTCCGGGGCGAACAGGCTGGCGGCGTGGCCGATGACGAACAGTGCCATCAGCCACAGGGCGGAGGTGCGCCGATCGATACGGGCCATGCCGGCGGCCAGCAGCGGCGCCCCGATGACCACGCCGAGGGCATAGGCCGAGATGAGGATGCCGCCTGCGGGCAGGTCGACGCCCAGGTCTGCCACCGCCTCGGGGAGCAGGCCCATGATGGCGAACTCGGTGGTGCCGATCGCGAAGCCGCCGAGGGCCAGTGCGAGGATGCCCGGGAGGATGGCGCGATGTCCAAGCGGGCCGGAACGCGAAGCGGAAGATGAGGCAGATGACGCGGAAGGCGGGGCGGAGGAAGACGTGGATGGTGAGGTGGAGGAGGGTTCGTCGGCAGCGTTGTTCGGCACTGATCCAGACTACGGTCCCCACGTTCCCATGGCGTGCTTGACGGGCGATTCCCACCGGTGGGGATCGCCCGCACAACGCAGGGGGAGGGTGGGTAGGCTCGGGGGATGAGTGACGTCACCTCGGAGACCCCGGCCGTGCCCTACCACGTGAAGGGTCCGAACGCGGTGTCCCGTCCGGCCTCCCGCCCCGTCTCCCGAACGCCCCGGCCGGTGGTGGGGGCTGCTGTGCTGGACGAGGTGGCTGCCCCGACGGTACTGCTGGCCGCCCGGCGAAGCGCACCGGAGGCCCTGGCGGGCCTGTGGGAGTTTCCGGGCGGCAAGGTGGAGCCGGGGGAGGACTCCCGCTCCGCGCTGGTCCGGGAGGTGCACGAGGAGCTCGGGGTCCACATCCGGCTGGACCGCGAGGTGGCCGCCGACCATCCGGAGGGTTGGCTGCTGGGCAACGGCGCCAGGATGCGGGTGTTCACCGCGGTGATCATCGAGGGCGATCCTCAGCCACTGGAGGATCACGATCTGCTTGAGTGGCGTGCCCTCGACCGGGCCGTGCTGCAGGAGTTGGACTGGATTCCGGCGGACCGGCCCATCGTGGATGCACTGGTGGAGCTCGTGCGCCCCGAGAGCTGAGGCCCTAGAACAGCGCCGGCTGTGGTGCGGGGACCGGTTGGGCAGGGCCCGTGGTCCCGGCCGGAGCCCGGTGGTCACCTGGGCCAGGGCGATGGGCCGCCGGACTCGGTCCGTCCCCGTCCGGACGGGTGAGGCGGTGGGCGCCCTCGTGCAACAGGCCGTGACGCCGGGCTGCATCGGAGGCCCGGCGTCCGAGTGCCTTGCGGTAGGAAGCTGGGGCATAGGAACTGCGGCCGTAGAGCTGGCGGTATCCGTCCAGCAGGTCCGGGTGGTCCTCCTCGATCCACTGCAGGTACCACTGCCGCGCCCCGGGCCGCAGGTGCAGGGCCCCGGCCAGTACGGACTGGGCGCCGGCGCCGGCCAGCGCGGTCATGAGGTCCTCCAACTGGCGGTCGGAATCCGTGAGCCAGGGCAGCAGGGGCATGGCCATGACCGTGACCTGGGCGCCGGCCGAGGACAACTTCTCGATGAGCTTGAGCCGTGCCGCCGGTGTGGGGGTGCCCGGCTCGACCCGGTGGGCGAGGTCTGTGTCCAGCATGGCCAGGGAGACGGAGACCTGCACCGGCACCTGGCGTGAGGCCGAGGCCAGCAGGTCCAGGTCCCGCCCCAGGAGGGTGCCCTTGGTCAGGATGGAGAAGGGGGTGCCCGCATCTGCCAGGGCCGTGATGATGCCGGGCATGAGCCGGTACCGGCCCTCGGCCCGTTGGTAGGGGTCCGTGTTGGTGCCCAGGGCCACCAGCTCGCGGTTCCAGCTGGGGCGTGCCAACTCCCGCCGGAGGATCTCGGGGGTGTTCACCTTGACGACGATCTGCTGATCGAAATCGGTGCCCGCGTTGAAGTCCAGGTACTCGTGGGTGTTGCGTGCGTAGCAGTACCGGCACGCATGGGTGCAGCCCCGGTAGGGATTGACGGTCCAGCGGAAGGGCATGGGGGAGGAGTCCGGGACCTTGTTCAGGGCCGACTTGGCCACGACCTCGTGGAAGGTGGTATCCGCGAACTCCGGCGTGGTGATGGAACGCTGCAGGCCGGAGAGCGGGAGCAGGGCGGCCGGTGCGGCTGGAGTGCCGCCGTCGCCTTGCTCGATCCCGTCCCCGGCCTGCAGAGTCTGCGCTTCCCATCGCATGCTTCGATTAGAACACATGTACTAACGGTAGTGCAAGGGGGCGATACGCTGAAGCCATGACCGGTCCCGGCCCCGCCACCGCAGCCCACCACGTCCCTGGCCTCGCACCCCTCCTGCTCACCGGCTTTGAGCCCTTCGCGGGGGATGGGCACAATCCCTCCTGGCCCGCGGCGCAAGAGGCGGCCCGGCGACTCCGGGCCCGCGGATTCGAGGCGATCGCCGTGAGGCTGCCCTGTTCTTTCGCCGGATCCACCGGGGCCCTGGAGCGGGCACTGGCGGAGCACCGCCCCGGGACCGTCATCGCCTGCGGCCTCGCCGGCGGCCGGACGCGGGTGGCCGTGGAGAGGGTGGCCGTCAACCTTCAGGATGCCCGGATCCCGGACAACGCCGGTGCCCAGCCGGCAGGGCAGGCCGTGGACGACGCCGGCCCCGCCGCCTATTTCTCCACCCTGCCGGTCAAGCGCATCGTCGCCGCGCTGCGCGAGGCCGAGATCCCGGCCGAGCTGTCCCTGAGCGCGGGCAGCTTCGTCTGCAACCACGTCTTCTACGCGCTGATGGCCCGGGCCGAAACCAGTTCCGTGCGAACCGCCGGGTTCATCCACGTGCCGTGGGACGAGAACGCGCCGCCAAGAACTGCAGGGGCGGGCGCGCACGACGGTGATGGGGCCCGTCCGGAAGCATGGCCGACCGTGCCGGGAACCCGGCTGGCCGAGGCGCTCGTGATCGCCGCGCTGGAAGCGGCGCGGCCGGCGTCGGACCTCGACGAGCCAGATGGCTCGCTGTACTGACGGCCGTCCGGCCGTCATCGCTGTACTGTCCGTCCTCGTTGGACGCGCCGCGTGACGGCAGCGGCGCGGTTCGGACCCCCGGGACGCAGACGTGGGCCACAGGCTAGGCCGGGTCCGCACCTGCCTGTCGAGCTCCGGGTGGCCGCGCCGAAGACCGGGCGGCCAGCAAGCCCGCGGTGGTGAAGGCCAGGGTGGCGGCAAGGACCAGCAGGACCGGTGCCGTCCAGCCGTCGGTGGCGGTGTGGAGCCAGCCGGCGAACGGCGGGGCGATCGTGGCGGCCAGGTAGCCGCCCGTCTGGACGAAGGCTGAGCCGGAGGCGGCCTCGGAATCGTTGCCGGCCATCCGGGCGATGATCGAGAAGATGGCCGTGAAACCGCCGCCCTGCGCCACGCCACCGGTGAGTGACCACAGCACGTAGGCGTCGGGCGCCAGCAGCAGACCGAGCGGCAGGGACAGCCACAGGACCGCCACCACGGCCATGGGGACCCAGGGCCTCGTCCGGGCCGCCAGGAGCGGAACGCCCAGGGCGCCCACGATGGCGGCGACCTGGAACAGGGACGCTGTGGCACCGGACCCCGCCGTGTCCAGACCCTGGGAGTCCGCCAGGATCGAGGGCAACCAGGTGGTGGTCGTGAAGTAGCCGGCCGACTGGCCGCTGAAGGCGATGACCAGCAGCCACATGACGCGGCGGAACTGCGGCGCCTGCCGACCACCGGCACGTCGAGCCGTCGGAACTTTCTGCTCGGAGGCCGGGACAGTCTCGGAGGAGCTCAACTGTCCGTCCGGAGCCTCCCGCAGGCGCCGCCGGGCCAGGGCCAGCCAATAGGTCATCCCGACGACGGCGAGCACGCCCCACAGCGCGAGGGCCCAGCGCCAGCCGACGGCGGCGGCCAGGGGACCGGTGCCGAGCAGGGTGGCCATGGAGCCCACGTTCATGCCGGCGGAATACAGTCCCGTCGCCAGGGAGACCCGGTCCCACGGAACCTCCCGGCGGATGATGACCGGCACCACGATGTTTCCCAGGGTCAGCGAGAGGCCGATGACGGCGGTGCCGGCCAGGACCATCCACGCCGGCCCGGCGGAGCGCAGCAGGGTGCCGGCCAGCACTCCCGCCAGACAGGCGAACACCGTGGCCTCGGAACCCCACCGTCTGATGGTCCGGGTGGCCAAGGGGGTCGCCAGGGCGAAGAGCAGGATCGGCAGTCCGGTCAGCAGCCCCGCCCCGACGGCATCCAGTCCGGTTTCGGCCTGGATGTCACCGAGAACGGCCGTGGGAGCGATGATCGGGGCTCGGAGGTTGAGAGCGAGGATGACGATGCCGACGATGATCCACGGCAGGATCGGGCTGGCTACGGGTGGGCGGCGCGTGGTGACTCCCAACGGAGAGTGGAGGGGAAGATCAGGGAAGAACGGGAATCAAGGACCGGAATCAAGAACAAGAACCGGACCGAATCCGGAACGTGTCGATCTTAGAGATTGCGCGGATAGGCGGTCACCGCCACTGGTACTGCTTGACAGGACGGTCGTCCCATCGAAGGCGGATCCAGGATTCTTTGAGTAGCCGACGGAGCACGATGATGGCGTTGGCCAGGTGGGCCCAGGCCTGCTGGGCTTTCTCGCCGCGGTCGAGAACGACCTGGAGCAGTCCGAACCCCCGAGTGTGCCAGGAGTTGGTCCGCTCGATCATCCAACGGCGGGTGTGGTTGATTTTGATGTAGGTGCCCTTCGGGGAGATTTTCCAGTGGCACCCCAGCTCAGTGAGTAGGTCCCGGGTGACGTACGAGTCGTAGCCGGCATCGAGATCGACCCGGATCGTCTCGGGTAGGTGGAAGCCGAACCGGGACAACCGCTCCAGGGTCGGGCGCAGCAACGGCGAGTCGTGTCGGTTGGCCCCGGCGAGCACGACGCCGATCGGCAGGCCGTGGCCCTCGCAGAGCACGGAGCGTTTCTGCCCGGACTTGCCCCGGTCGATCGGATTCCGGCCGGTGTTGTCCCCGCCGCAGGGGGCTTTGACGCAGCACCCATCCACGCTCAGATGCTCAAGGTCCAGGCCGATGAGCCAGTCGAAGGTCTGTAGGACGGCCTGTTCCAGGGCGGCGAAGACGCCGTGGCGGATCCACTCGTCGCGTCGCTCGCGCAGGGTGGTGGCCGAGACGTTCTTGTCGGCGTGCTTGGTGTAGGCCCCGCCGAGGACGAGCCGGGTGACGAGCTTGTCGAACACGATCCGGTCATCGATCTTGGGTCGGTGGCATCCGAGCGGGTGGAAGGCTGCAGCGGGTGGTAGCAGTGCTTCGAACTGGCACCACAGGGGTTCGATGATTGAGGATGGAAGTGCTGGCACGGGTCGGGGTCCTTCGCCTCGAATGGATAGGTCGCACTTCCATCGAAACGAACCCCCGCCCGTGCCGGCCCGTAGCGACACGCCCGCCCGCAGGATCCGGGTCACACCCGCCTATCCGCGCAATCTCTTAGTCAACAGACAGCGACGCCGGCCCCCCCGGCGGCCTACGTCAGCTGGCGTGAATCGGCTCCGAGCGGTGCCGATGGAAGGGGGAGCGACGTTGACCACGATCATGACTTGGAGCATGTCAGGGGAGACTCCCGTGGAATAGAAAGACCGTCAGCGGTGGTTGTCCCTGACGTATGCACCTGCTTCTGCCAGGGTGTGCTTCCGCCAACGTGAGGAACTTCGACAATTGTCTGTGCCCTTGAGCATTCTCGACCTGGTCTCCATCTCCGAGGGATCCACAGCCCGGGACGGTATCGCCGCCTCGATGGAATCGGCCCGCATCGCTGATCGACTGGGCTTTCACCGGATCTGGTTCGCGGAGCACCACAACACCCCCAATCTGGCGTCCAGTGCCACCGCACTGCTGGTCTCCCAGGCTGCCTCGGTCACCGAACGGATTCGTCTGGGCTCCGGCGGAGTCATGCTGCCCAACCATGCCCCGTTGATGGTGGCCGAACAGTATGGGACCCTGGCGAACATCCATGGGGACCGGATCGACTTGGGCCTGGGGCGTGCACCGGGAACGGACATGATGACCGCCCAGGCCTTGAGCCGCTCCTCAGCCGAGCCGCAGGCCTTTGCCCAGAGCATCTACGATCTGCAGGGCTGGTTCAGCGAAGCCGGAACCGCCCACAGCGTACCGATCGAGTCCGCCGTATCCGCTGGGACCGAGGTGCCCATCTGGGTCCTCGGCTCGACCGTCAATGGAGCGTCCATCGCCGGCCAGCTGGGCCTGCCGTTCTCCCTGGCCTCGCATTTCGCCCCCGACCAGATCGATCAGGCCATCCAGGTGTACCGGGACGCCTTCACGGCCGATGCCCCCACCGCGCAGATCGACGAGCCCTACGTGATGGCGGGCATCAACGTGATGGTGGCCGCCACCGACCAGGAGGCAGCACGGGAACACACGGTGCTCGAGCAGATGTTCCTGGACATCCAGCGCGGGCAGCGCCGCAAGATCCAACCGCCCGTGGACCCGGATACCATTGCCGGTCCTGGCGGAGAGGGCAACCCGATGCTGCAGATCAAGGCCGTCGGTGCCCCCTCGACGGTGAAGGCCCAGCTGGAGGAATTCGTGGAGCGCACCGGTGCCGATGAGCTCATCACCGTCACCTATGCCTTCGACCCTGCCGTGCGGGACCGCTCTCTGGAACTACTGGCCGAAGCCTGGCTCTGAGTCCCACGGGACACGGCGGACCGGCACCGGCCGACCCGCAACCTACGGCCTCCGTGGCCACCGGACCGGGCGCTCGCAGTAGCCGCCGGCCACCAGGCCGGCATGGCGCTCGAAGGGATTGCGGGAAGCCGGATCGCCGGTGCGCAGCACGGACCAGCCGGCTGCGGTGAAGTACAGCACCAGGAACGGCAGGCCCAGGCACCACGCGTACTGGGTGGCGTGCCGTGACTCGTGCTCCAGCAGCCGGGCCGTCGGAGCGGTGTGGGGCCGGAACAGGACCATGTTGCCCACGGTGAAGGCGCCGCCGTCGGGAAAGGCCCACCGATAGCCGAACGCAAGGACCAGTCCTTCCGGGCCCCTCTGGATCCGGCAACCGGAAGCCAGGGCCAGTACGAGTCCCAGGGGTGTGGTCAGGTTGGCGGCGTTGCACAGTTGTCGCAGTCGCAGCCGGGCGGACAAACGGGAGGACGGAGACGGCGAACTCGGCGTGTTCGGCCGGGAGGACGCAACGGTGGGCATGACAGCAAGCCTAGGACGCCGGTGTGCGGCGGTCCTCGGACGACTACTAGACTGGCCGAGGCCTCCTGCCGGGTGCGGGTGGTCAGGGACCAGCCCCACCTCAGTGCCAGATCCGAACCTCAGAACATGAAGGTCGTTGCCCGCCATGACGGAAACCCCCCAGGACCGGGCCGGAACCCCGGTCGACACGGTCGAACAGCCGGAGATCTCCCCGGCGGACGAAGCCGCGGTGCACGCCGCCGTCGAGCAGGCCCTGGCGGCCTTTGCCGCCGCCGCCGATCTCGAGGAGCTCAAGGCGGCCCGGCTGGCCCATACGGGGGAGAAGGCGCCACTGACGCTGGCGAACCGGGGGATCGGTCAGCTGCCCAAGGACCAGAAGGCCGTGGCCGGCAAGCTCATGGGCGGGGCCCGCAAGTCCATGGAGCGGGCGCTCGCAGCCCGCACGGAGGTCCTTGAGGCCGAGCACGCCGCCCGCATGCTCGTCGAGGAGACCGTGGACGTCACCACGGCGGTGCGCCGCCGGCGCGTGGGTGCCCGGCACCCGCTGTCCGTGCTGCAGGAGCGCGTCTCGGACATCTTCATCGGCATGGGCTGGGAGATTGCCGAGGGACCCGAACTCGAATCCGAGTGGTACAACTTCGATGCGCTGAACTTCAAGCCGGACCACCCGGCCCGCGAGATGCAGGACACCTTCTTCGTGGACCCCGCCCAGTCCCACCTCCTGCTGCGGACGCAGACTTCGCCCGTGCAGATGCGTGCCATGCTCGAACGTGGCGTCCCCGTGTACGTGCTCTCGCCCGGCCGGACCTTCCGCACCGATGAGCTGGACGCCACCCACACCCCGGTCTTCCACCAGTTCGAGGGCCTGGCCGTGGACAAGGGTCTGACCATGGCGGACCTGCGCGGCACCCTCGAGTACTTCGCCCGTCAGATGTTCGGCCCCGAGGCCACGATCCGGCTGCGCTCCAATTTCTTCCCGTTCACCGAGCCCAGCGCGGAGATGGACATCTGGCACCCCGGCGCCAAGGGCGGCCCGCAGTGGATCGAATGGGGCGGCTGCGGCATGGTGCACCCGAATGTGCTGCGTGCCGCCGGACTGGACCCGGAGGTCTACTCCGGTTTCGCCTTCGGCATGGGCGTGGAACGCACCCTGATGTTCCGCAATGAGGTCCTCGACATGCGAGACATGATCGAGGGCGACGTCCGCTTCTCCCAGCACTTCGGAATGGAGATCTGATCACCCGTGCGCATCCCGCTGTCATGGCTACGTGAATATGTCCCGGTCCCGGCGGACGCGACCGCCGAGGACGTCATGGCCGACCTGGTGAGGGTCGGCTTCGAGGAGGAGGACGTCCACCGTCCCCTGGACGAACTCTCCGGCCCCCTCGTGGTCGGCGAGGTCCTGGAGATGGTCCCCGAGCCGCAGAAAAACGGCAAGACCATCAACTGGTGCCAGGTCCGCGTGGTGCCCGAGGGCCAGGAGCAGACCTTACTCGGTGAGGGCATCGACCCCTCCGGTGTGCAGGGCATCGTCTGCGGCGCCCACAACTTCCAGGTGGGGGACAAGGTCGTGGTCACCCTGCCCGGCGCCGTGCTCCCCGGTGACTTCCGCATCACCCCGCGCCAGACCTACGGCCACCTCTCCGCCGGGATGATCGCCTCGGCGCGCGAGTTGGGCCTGGGGGAGGATCACGAGGGCATCATCGTGCTGTCCTCCCTCGGTTTCTCGCCTGAGAACGGCAACGATCCGGAGCCCGGCACGGACGTCTACGACCTCCTGCACCTGCGGGACGAGGCAGCCGAGATCAACGTGACCGCGGACCGCAGCTACGCCTTCTCCATCCGTGGCGTGGGCCGTGAGTACGCGCACGCCACCGGTCTGCCCTTCACCGACCCGGCGTCCCTGGTCACGGCTCCCGAGCCGAACGGCCAGGGCCACCCCGTGCGCCTGGAGGACGAGCGCCCCATCTACGGCGTCCCCGGCTGCGACCGCTTCGTGACCCGCACCGTCACCGGCATCGATCCGAGCCGTCCCACCCCACCGTGGATGGCCCAGCGACTGCGCCTGGCCGGAATGCGGTCCATCTCCCTGGCCGTGGACATCTCCAACTACGTCATGTGGGAACTCGGTCAGCCGTTGCACTTCTACGACGCGGCGAAGCTGCGGGGACCGATCGTGGTCCGCCGTGCGGCCGAGGGCGAGACGCTGACCACCCTGGACGGCAAGTCGCGGACGCTCTCCGCCGAAGACCTGCTCATCACCGACGACCGTGGACCGATCGGCCTGGCCGGCGTCATGGGCGGCGGCGAGACCGAGGTGTCCGAGTCGACCACCACGATCGTCATCGAGTCGGCGCACTTCGACCCCGTCTCCATGGGCCGCACCCGCCGCCGTCACCGCCTGCCCTCTGAGGCCTCCAAGCGCAACGAGCGCGGCGTGGACTGGGAGGTCGCGGACGAGGCGGCAGAACGCGCCGTCCAACTGCTCATCCAGTTGGCCGGCGGCACCGCCGACGCCGGGATCACCGACGCGGGCACCCGCCCGGAGCCGAACGTCATCGAGCTACCGGCCTCCTACCCGGGGGCCCGCATGGGCATCGAATACACCGAGGACCAGATCGAGACGACCCTGCGGGACCTGGGAGCCACGGTCGAGCGCGGCACGGCAACGGATGCGGGACTTCCCGACGCCGGCCCGGCCAGGACGGTCTTCACCGTCACCGCCCCGACCTGGCGCCAGGACCTGGAGATCCGGGACGACCTGGTCGAGGAGATCGCCCGCCTGATCGGGTACGACCAGATCCCTTCCACCCTCCCGGTGGCCCCTCCGGGGCGCGGGCTGACCCGGGAACAGGCGGCCCGACGCCGGGTGGTCCAGGGCCTGGCCGACGCCGGACTGACCGAGGTGCTGGCCTACCCCTTCGTGGCCGAATCGCAGAACCGCTTCTTCGGCTCCGCCACGGAGGACGAGGGCGCCGCACAGAGGATGGTGCACCTGGCCAACCCGATCTCCGCTGAGTTCGGGTACCTGCGTACCTCCCTGTTGCCCGGGTTGCTGGACATCGCCCGCCGCAACCACTCCCGCGGTTTCCGGGACCTGGCCCTCTACGAGTCCGGGTTGGTCTTCCTGCCCGGTGAGCAGTTGGGCTCGGCCACGATCCCGCCGCTGGGCGCCCGCCCCGCGGACGAGGTGCTGGCGGACCTGGAGGCGGGTATCCCGGACCAGCCCCGGCACCTGGCCGCCGTGCTCACGGGGCACGACTCCGCACCCGGCGCCGGCCACCAGCCCCGCGCGTACGACTGGCAGGATGCCCTCGGTGCCGCCCTGGACGCCGCGGCGATCCTCGGCGTGGACCTGCAGGTCGCCCAGGGAACCCACCAGGCCTTCCATCCGGGCCGCACGGCCGAACTGCGGTTGGCCGGTTCTGCTGGTTCTGCCGGTACCGTCATCGGCGTGGCCGGAGAACTGCTGCCATCCTGGCTCGAGGATGCCGACCTGCCCGCCCGCACCGTGGCCATGGAGCTCGACCTGGACGCCCTGATCGCCGCAGCGGCCGACGTGGTGGTGGCCCGGCCGATGTCCGCCTTCCCGCTCACCAGCCAGGACGTGGCCCTCGTGGTCGCGGACGACGTGGTGGCGGGAGATGTCCTGGAGACCTTGCGTGAGGGGGCGGGCGAGCTGCTCGAGGACGTCAGTCTCTTCGACGTCTACTCCGGGCAGGGCGTGGAGGACGGCCACCAGTCGCTGGCCTTCTCGCTGCGCTTCCGTGCTCCGGACCGGACCCTGACCGCGGACGAGGCCTCCGCCGCCCGTGCGGCCGCTACCGAACTGGCTGCCCGGCGCCACGGAGCCGTCCAGCGTTAGGGTGTACTCGGTTGCGAGGTCGGGGACACCGCCAGCAGGGCAGGCAGAGAAAGTAGGGGCCATGGGCACAGGTGACGGGCCGGCGTCGGGCCCGGGATGGCATGTGGTGGTCACCGGTCCCCGGACCGGTGACCAGCGCCGTGAGGCCCTCGATTTCCTCGCCGTGTCCTTAGGACGCCGGCCGGGGACCTTCGAGGTCAGCCACCGCTGCACAGAGTGCGGGTCCGAGAACCACGGCCGGCCGGAGCTGCGTCACAGCCGGTTGGCCCGGCGCCGGCGGGGGCCGGATGCCCTCGCAGCGGGGGACCTGGCCGCGCCACTGCCGGCCGTGAGCTTCAGCCGGGCTGGAGGGTGGCTCGCCACCGCCTGGCTCGGGGAATCGGACACGGCGGCGGGCTGGCGGATCGGGGTCGACCTCGAACAGACCGGGTCCGCGGCCTTCGCCGAGCCCGCCGAACTGACCGGCGTCGGCTTCTCCGCGGAGGAGGAGCGGCTGGTCGGTGCCCTGGATGACCATGTGCGCCCAGGAATCCGCGGCCTGCTGTGGTGTGCCAAGGAAGCCCTCGCCAAGGCTCACGGCACCGGATTCGTCGGCGACCCGGCAGACGTGGCGGTCACGGTGCCCGGGACCCTGGACCTGGCGGTGCCGGACCGGCCCGGGGCCGTCATCGTCCCGGACCGCGACTGGCCAGGGGGCCATGCCCCCGATCACCTGCTCGGCGCCGTCGTGCTCCTGCCGCCCGCCGGGCACCGGCCTCCGGCCGAGCCGGGATCCGAAGGATCTCCCGCGGCGTCAGCGTGACGCGGGGAAGGCCGGCAGCCCGGGCTCGCACAGCCAGGGGCGCATGACCGCGCGTGCATGGCCGGCCGGGTGACCGCCTGCCTCGGCATGGCGGTCGGCATGGTCCAGGAACATCCCCGTGTCCACGGAGGAGTGCCGGTGCTCGGCCACCCAGGAGCGGATCAGGTCGGTGAACACCTCGTCGCCCAGGGCCCGGTTGAGGGCGAACAGGGTCAGGGCCCCGCGCTTGTAGATGCGGTCGTCGAACATCAACTCGGGCCCCGGGTCCGCCACCACCAGGTCCTGCGCCTTCAGAGCCAGTCCTTGCCACGCGGTGCGGGCCAGCGAAGCCAGCGAGCCGTGCCCGGATTCCGCGCCCCACAGCCACTCGCTGTAGCAGGCGAATCCCTCGTGCAGCCAGATGTCCCTCCATTGGCGCAGGGTCAGCGCGTTGCCGAACCACTGGTGCGCCAGTTCGTGGGCCACCAGCCGCTCGGCGGCCCAAGAACCCGTCAGGTGGTTGGCCCCGAAGATGGACAGGGACGCCGCCTCCAGCGGGATCTCCAGGTCGTCGTCCGTCACCACGGCCGTGTACCGGTCGAAGGGGTAGGGGCCGAAGTGCCAGCTGAAGCACGCCATCATTTCGGTCTGCCGCCCGAGGACATCCTGTGCGCGGGCCTGCAGGGCCGGGGAGACGGCCAGGAAGACCGGGGCCGAGCCGTGACCGGCGGCATCCCCGCCGTCCTTCGGGGGCTGCCACGGGTCTTGCTCTGGATGCTCCGCAGCCGGACCCGGCAACAGATCCAGCACCAGGTCCTGGACCCGCTGGCGTACGGATCCCGGGGCGCGGTGCCGTCCGGTGGGGTGCTCTGGCACGGCCACCAGCTGATACCGGCCGATCTGCAGGGTCACGAGGTAGCTGGGGGCCGGGTCACGCAGCTCCCAGGTCCACTCCTCGCGCGAGGAACGGCGCCGGTGCCCGGTGGGCAGCCCGTTGCAGACCGGCAGGTAGCCGGCGTCCGTGGCCACGGTGAAGTGGTAGGTGGACTTCACCGAGGGGTGGTCCACACAGGGGAACCAGGTGGCGGCGCCGTTGGGCTGGCCGGCGACCAGCACGCCGTCGGTCAGTTCCTCCCAGCCGATCTCGCCCCAGGGCCCCGTCAGCATCGTCGGGACGCCGGCGTAGGTGACCTCGAGCTCGAGGGGCGCCCCGGCCTCGAGGGGGTTGGCCAGGTCGATGACCAGCCGGCCCTTCCGCGTGGCAGTCTTGGCCACCTTGACGGTGCGGCCCTGAGAGGCGGCGGTGACCTTGCTGACCGAGAGCTCGTGCAGATCCAGCTCGATCCGCTTCGCCGGTCGCAGGACGGTCCCCTCGAGCCGGGCCTTCCCGGCGATCCGGTTGGCGGCCAGCTTGACCTCCAACTGCAAGTCGTAGTGGGCCACCGTGAAGTCCGGGGTTCCCGATCCTGGGATATAGGGATCGGGCAGGACCGGGGTTTCCTCAATCACGGGCGGCTGTGCTCCTCGGGTTCATCGGCGGTCTTGGCGGTCTTGGTGGCTTGCTCGGAGGCATCCCGGCTGGCGGCCCTCGCGGCTGCCCGGTCGGCCTTCTCTTCGAGCCGTTCCAGTCTAGTGATCGCCGCGGCGCGGCCCTTGATCTTGGGTCCCTTCCACGGCGCCACCGGGTTGCCGGTCCACCATGAGTGTCCGGGGACCATCTCCCCGCGCATGATGAGCGATCCGGCGCCGACCGTGCCGCCGTCGTCGATGGAGGCCGCCGGCAGGATCACGGAGTTCGGACCGAGGGTCGAGCCCGCGCCCAGAGCCACGGTGTCCAGGGACATGACGCGATCATGGAACAGGTGGGTCTGGACCACGCACCCCCTGTTCACGGTCGAGGAGTCGCCCAGGGTCACCAGGTCTGCCTCGGGCAGCCAGTAGGACTCGCACCACACGCCGTGGCCGATCCGGGCGCCGAGGGCGCGCAGCCACCAGACGAGGGAGGGGGTACCGGAGGCGATGCGCCCGAACCAGGGGGCGGAGACCACCTCGATGAAGTTGTCCACCACCTCGTTGCGCCAGATGAAGGAACTCCACAAGGGATGTTCGCCGGGGCTGATTCGCCCGACCAGGACCGTCTTGGCCAGCACGGAGGAGCCGGCGGCCAGGGCGCCGGCGAGCATCAGGACCACGCCGCCGAGCACGGCGGAGAGCCACCAGCCGCCGGGTCCGGCCCCGTCCGCGGCCCCGCCGCCCAGCTGGGCGAGCCCGTCGAGGGCCACCACCACGGCCACGGCGATGACCACGGAGCACCAGACGGCCAGCAGGCGCAGGGACTCCCAGGCGCTGCGCACCAGCTTGAGCCTCGCCGGCGGAGCGTAGGTCAGGGCATCGGCTGCCTCGACCTCCGTCCGGCGCAGACGCACCGGCGGGGACCCCAGCCAGGAGGAACCGGACTTGGTCTTCTTCGGCGTGGCGGACAGGACGGCCACGAGGGAGTTCTTCGAGAGCTTGCGCCCGGCCGCGACCATGCCGGAGTTGCCCACGAAGGACCTCTTGCCGACCTTCGCCTGCCCCACGTGCATCCAGCCTCGCTGCAGTTCGTAGGAGCCGATCATCGTGTCGTCGGCGAGGAACGCGCCGTCGCCGATCTGGGTCAGTGCCGGTTGGAGGATGACCGTGGAGGCCTCCACGTTGGTGCCGACCTCCGCCCCGAGCCACCGCAGCCAGACCGGCGTGAAGCGGGAGGCGTAGAGCGGGAACAGCAGGTCACGAGCCGTGTCCAGCACCCGCTCCGTGGCCCACAGCTGCCAGCCGATACGGGAACGCACGGCGTGGTAGCCCTCCGTCACTCCAAGGGACAGGAGCCGCACGGAGGCCACGGTGAAGAGCATGTTCGCACCGAACCACACCGCGGCGATCAGCGGGGTGGCCGCCAGCAGTCGCCACGCGGAACCGAGGACGGTCTCGGGCGCGGCGGCCGACCCGGGCTCCCCGGACTGGCCGGCCTGCGGGGCGTCCGGCCACCAGGTCAGGGACCACAGACCCACCAGGGAGGCTGCCAAGGCCGCGGCCACGGGCAGCAGGGCCAGGACGCCGGAGCCGATGGTGGACAACACGAGCCATCCTGTGGCGCGCGGCGGGTCGATGTTGGGGCCGTGGTACCGGGCCTTGCCGAGCCGATGCGCGGGTGAGCCGGCGTACTCAAGGCCGTCCTTGGCCTTGCCGATCACCGTGGAGCCGGGCTGGACCACGGTGCCGGTGCCGACGGCGGCGCCGGGCATCAGGGTGGAGCGAGTGCCGATCACAGCATCCTGCCCGACGGTGACGGCACCGATGTGGACCACGTCGCCGTCGATCCAGTAGCCGGACAGGTCCACCTCGGGTTCGATCGAGCTGCCCGTGCCGAGGTCGAGGAGGCCGGTGACCGGGGGGACCGAGTGCAGGTCCACGTTCCGGCCGATGGTGGCCCCGAGCAGGCGGGCATAGGTGGGGACCCACAGGGCGCCGCCCAGGGACACCGGGTCCACGAGATCGGAGATGTGCTGCGCTAGCCACAGGCGCAGATGGACCTTGCCGGAACGCGGATAGGATCCGGGCTGGATCCCGCGCAGCAGCAACCGGGCGGCCACCACGGAGAGGGCCATGCGGCCCGGTGGGGACACGAACACGAGCCAGCCGGCCAGCACCCACCACCAGGAGACGGCCGGGGCGCCGGGCAGGACACCCCAGGCCTCGGCCAGATTGGCGCCGGCGGCCAGGTAGACGACCCAGCGCATGGCCACGAGGATGACCAGGGGGATGCCCATCAGCGTCTGGAACACCTGGGCCCGGCGGGCGGTGCGGACCACCGGGCGCGGTTCCACGGGCTCGGCCGGTTCCACCGGCCTGCCATCGTTGCCGGTGACGGCCTCCAGCAGGGCTCCGGCGCGGGGGTGGGCGTAGACGTCCCGCACGGTGACGGAGGGGTAGCGGGTGCGCAGCCGGGAGACGAGCTGGGCGGCGGCCAATGACCCGCCGCCGGAGGCGAAGAAATCGGTGTCCAGGTCCTCGGGGGCGGCGCCCAGCACGTCCGCCCAGTGGGTCAGCACCCAGCCGCCGGGGGACTCGGGATCCACGGGGAGGTCGGTGCTCGGGCCGGAGCCGCCGTGGCCGGCGCCCGCTCCCGCCTGACCCGGCAGCGGCCAGGGCAGCGCGTTGCGGTCCACCTTGCCGGACGTCTTGGTGGGCAGGGTCTCCACCGTGACGAGGCGGGGGACCAGTGCTCCGGGCAGCTCCTGTTCGAGGAGCCGGCGGAAGGCCTTCAGGTCCGGTTCGTCCTGCCCCGTCGTCGACGCCGGCACCGCCAGGTACCCGATGAGCAGTTGGGTTCCAGCCGGGGTCGTCTGGACCGCGGCCGCCCCGCCGGCGACGCCCGGCAGGGCCTGGAGGGCCGCATCGATCTCTCCGAGTTCGATGCGGCGGCCGCCGAGCTTGACCTGCTCATCGGCGCGGCCGACGAACAGCAGCCCGTCCGGGTCCCAGACCACGAGGTCCCCGGAACGGTAGGCGCGGTCCCACCCGAGGGACTCCATCGGGGCATACTTCTCGGCGTCCTTGGCCGGGTCGAGGTAGCGGGCCAGTCCCACCCCGCCGATGATGAGCTCGCCCGTCTCGCCCTCGGCGACGGGGATCCCCGTGGCCGGGTCCACGATGGCCAGGTCCCAGCCGTCCAGGGGCAGGCCGATCCGCACCGGCCCCTGACCGTCCATGGGGGCAGCGCAGGCCACCACGGTGGCCTCGGTGGGCCCATAGGTGTTCCAGAGTTCACGGTCGTCCTCGGCCAGGCGGGCGGCCAGATCCGGCGGGCAGGCCTCACCGCCGAAGATTAACAGCCGCACATTCTCCAGGGCCTCTGGAGGCCATAGGGCGGCCAGGGTCGGCACGGTGGAGACCACGTTGATGGAGCGGGAGACGAGCCAGGGGCCGAGGTCCATGCCGGAGCGGACCAGCGAGCGTGGGGCCGGGACCAGGCAGGCGCCATGGCGCCAAGCCAGCCACATCTCCTCGCAGGAGGCATCAAACGCGACGGAGAGCCCGGCCAGGACCCGGTCGCCCGGGGCGAGGGGGTCGTCCTGGAGGAAGATCCGCGCCTCGGCGTCCACGAACGCGGCGGCGTTGCGGTGTGTGACGGCCACGCCCTTGGGCGTGCCGGTGGACCCGGACGTGAAGATGATCCAGGCATCGTCCTCCGGCCCGGGCGAACGGGGACTCGGGAATGGCTTGGGACGCTTCGAGGACGTCTGCACCCGGCCCTGACCGGAGAGGATGGCGGCGACCTTGGCCTCGGAGAACACCAACCGGGCCCTCTCATCCGGGTCGTCCGCGTCCACCGGAACGTAGGCGGCACCGATGTACAGGGTGGCGAGGATGGAGACGTAGAGCTCCACCGTTCCGGACGGGACGCGAATGCCGATCCGGTCCCCGGCGCCGAGGCCGGCACCGTGCAGTGCTCGGCCTGTCGCCTTCACCTCGTCCAGCAGCTCCGCATAGGACAGGACGGTCTCCCCGTCATCCAAGGCTGGCGCCTCGGGATGCTGCTGGGCAGTGGCCTCCAGCAATTGGACCAGGGTCCGGACCGGAGGGGCCTTCTCAGCGGCGGGCAACTGTGGCACATGGGGGGACACGGCGGCGTTCGGCCTACTTCCAACTCAGAGTCAACGGGATCGAAACGGGATAAAAGTGCGAATCGAAAAAAGAATGCCTGTCATCTTATCGTGATTCCCGTCCATCGGCCGGGAGATGTCGCCGCCTGACGGAAACCCGCCGACGTGCTCGGCCGGTGTTTCTGCCACCGGCAGGCCTACGGCAGCAGCAGGGACTTTCCGGTGGTGCGGCGCGACTCGAGGTCCCCGTGCGCCCGGCCTGCCTCGGCCAGGGGGTAGGTGGCGCCGATCCGGAAGTCGAGGGTGCCGGCGTCGAGGGCGGAGAACAGTTCCCGGGCCCGCCACCGGGTCTCCTCGGCCGTCAACGTGTGGTGCACCAGAGTGGGGCGGGTGAGGAACACCGAGCCGGCGGAGTTGAGGCGCTGGGGGTCCACCGGTGGCACCGGTCCGGAGGCGCCCCCGAAGAGCGCCAGGGTTCCACGGATCCGCAGGGAGGCCAGGGACTCGTCGAAGGTGTCCCGGCCGACCCCGTCGAACACGGCGTCCACGCCGCGTCCGCCGGTGACGTCCCGCACAGCATCGGCGAACCCCGAGTAGTCGAGGACGTGGCTGGCGCCCGCCGCGCGGGAGAGCGCCTTCTTCTCCTCGGTGGAGGCCGTGGTGATGACGGTGGCGCCGTGGGACACGCATAATTGGGTCAGCAGCAGGCCCACGCCCCCAGCGCCGGCATGGACGAGGACCGTTTGGCCCGGCTGGACCTCCACGGTGGACCGGCACAGATAGTGGGCGGTCATGCCCTGCAGGGGGATGGCCGCGGCTTCCGCCGGGTCCACTCCGCTCGGCACCGGCAGCAATTGGCCCACCGGGGCGGTGAAGTACTCGGCGTAGGTTCCGGAACCGGCCGCGGTGGCGACCACATCACCGACCGCCACGGACGCGCCATCGACCTCGGGGCCGAGGGCCACCACCGTCCCCGACCCCTCCGAGCCGGGGATGAAGGGGTGGGGCATCCGGTATACGCCCGAGCGCTGGTAGGTCTCGATGAAGTTGAGGCCGGCGGCCGCTGTCCTGACCAGGACCTCCCCGGGGCCCGGTGACGGGACGGGGACCTCCGTCCACTGCAGGGCCTCGGGTCCTCCGGAGGCGTGGACACGAACGGCATGCTGGGTGCTGGGGAGGGAAATCTCGGTCATGGTGCCTACCGTAGTCGCGCCCGGCGGCCCGTGGGGCGGTGATGCGTAGACGGTGCGTGGTCCCGCGGTGACCGTCGGGTGAACAACCCGCCGGTGCCGGACTGGCCAGCGAGGGTGCTCACGTGGCCTGGTCTTGCATAAATATTGGCAACACTGCATATTTCCCCTAGCATGGGCCCATGAGTCTCACAGTTGCCGTCTCCGGCGCCAGCGGATATGCCGGAGGAGAAGTCCTGCGCCTTCTCCTCTCCCACCCCGAGGTGGAGATCGGGGCCATCACGGCCCACTCGAACGCCGGGGAGCGATTGGGTGCGCTCCAGCCGCACTTGCACGCCCTGGCCGATCGCATCCTGCAGGAGACCACTGCTGAGGTGTTGGCCGGCCACGACGTCGTCTTCCTGGCCCTGCCGCACGGCGCCAGTGGTGCGATCGCCGCCGAACTTGAGCTGCTCTCGCCCGGCACCCTCGTGATCGACGCCGGCGCGGACCACCGCCTCCAGTCACCGCAGGCCTGGGAGCGGTTCTATGGCTCCGACCACGCCGGGACCTGGCCCTACGGTCTGCCCGAGCTGCCGGGACAGCGGGCGGAGATCGCCGGGGCATCGCGAATCGCCGTCCCGGGCTGCTATCCGACCACGTGCCTGCTCGCCCTCGCCCCCGGTTTCACCGCCGGAGTCCTCGCACCGGAGGA
The DNA here is from genome assembly GCF_003386075.1 of Citricoccus muralis. GTDB lineage: Bacteria > Actinomycetota > Actinomycetes > Actinomycetales > Micrococcaceae > Citricoccus > Citricoccus muralis. Next base: position 1,406,175 of record NZ_QREH01000001.1, on the reverse strand, counting down.
CGTGGTGATCGTGGCCGCCTCGGGAACCTCCGGAGCGGGCAAGTCCCTCAAGCCGCACCTGCTGGGCAGTGAGGCCATGGGCTCCATGAGCCCCTACGGCGTGGGGGGCGGGCACCGCCACACCCCGGAGATCGAGCAGGGGCTCACCCAGGCGGCGGGGGAACCCGTCACGGTGTCCTTCACCCCGACGCTGGCGCCCATGCCCCGTGGCATCCTGGCCACCGCCACGGCCCGCCTGAAGCCCGGAGTGGACGCCGCCGAGGTCCGGGCCGCCTGGGAGCAGGCCTACGGGGAAGAGCAGTTCGTCCACCTGCTGCCCGAGGGCCAGTGGCCCACCACCCAGTCCGTGCTGGGCTCCAACCACGTGGTCATGCAACTGGCCGTGGACGAGCATGCCGGCCGCGTCATCATTACCGCCGCCCTGGACAACCTGACGAAGGGGACCGCCGGCGGCGCCATCCAATCCATGAACCTCGCTCTCGGCCTGGCCGAGGAGACGGGCCTGACCCAGCAGGGGATCGCACCATGAGCGTCACCACAGCCCAGGGATTCCGCGCCTCCGGTGTGGCCGCCGGACTGAAGTCGACCGGGAAACCGGACGTGGCCGTCGTCGTGAACGACGGACCGGACCACCACGCGGCCGCCGTCTTCACGACCAACCGGGTGGCTGCCGCCCCCGTGGTCTGGTCGCGCCAGGTGGTCGCGGACAGGCGCGTGGATGCCGTGGTGCTGAACTCGGGCGGGGCCAATGCCGCCACCGGCCACCAGGGGTTCCAGGACACGCACGCCACCGCGGAACATGCCGCCGGACAGCTCGGGATCTCCGCCGGGGACGTGCTCGTGTGCTCCACCGGCCTGATCGGCCTGCCGCAGCCGATGGACCGGTTGGTCCCGGGCGTGACCGCCGCCGTGGAAGCACTGGGCGCTGAGGGTGGAGCCGACGCGGCAGAGGCCATCATGACCACGGACTCGGTGCCCAAGACCGCGGTTCACCGTGGCCCCGGGTACGTGATCGGGGGCATGGCCAAGGGAGCCGGCATGCTCGCACCGGGAATGGCGACCATGCTGTGCGTCATCACCACCGACGCTGCAGTGGACCCCGCCGAGCTGGATGTGGCCTTGACTGAGGCGGTCCGGACCACGTTCAACCGCACGGACTCCGATGGCTGCATGTCCACGAACGACACCGTGGCGCTGCTCGCCTCCGGCGCGAGCGGGACCCGACCGGAAGCAGCGGAGTTCCAGGAGGGTCTGCGCACGGTCTGCGCGGACCTGGCGCGGCAGCTGATCGCCGACGCCGAGGGCGCCGCCCACGAGATCTCCATCCAGGTGGTCAACGCGAGCACCGAGGACGCTGCCGAGGCGGTGGCCCGCGCCGTGTCCCGGTCCAACCTGTTCAAGGCCGCCGTGTTCGGCCAGGACCCGAACTGGGGGCGTGTCATCTCCGCCGTCGGCACGGTTCCGGAGGAGCTGGCACCGTTCGACGCCGGTCGTCTCGACGTGCACTTCAACGGCGTCCAGGTCTGCCGCGACTCCGGGGTGGGCGAGGACCGTGAGCTCGTGGACCTCTCCCCACGCGAGGTGAGCGTGGTGATCGACCTGCACGCGGGCGAAGCCACCGCCACCATCTGGACCAACGACCTCACGCACGACTACGTGCATGAGAACTCCGCGTACTCGAGCTGAAGGCCACCATGAGCGAGATGACTGACACGACCGGTGCTGCCGCCAAGGCCGCCGTGCTGGTCGAGGCCCTGCCCTGGATCAAGCGCTTCGCCGGTACCACCATGGTGATCAAGTACGGCGGCAACGCCATGGTGTCGGATGAGCTGCGCCGGGCTTTCGCCGAGGACATCGTCTTCCTCCACCACTGCGGCATCCATCCTGTCGTGGTGCACGGGGGCGGGCCGCAGATCAACACCATGCTGAACCGGCTCGGAATCGAGTCCGAGTTCGCCGGGGGACTGCGCGTCACCACCGCCGAGGCCATGGACGTGGTCCGGATGGTCCTCACGGGCCAGGTCGGCCGGGAACTCGTGGGCCTGGTCAACGGGCACGGGCCCTATGCCGTCGGGATGTCCGGTGAGGACGCCGCCCTGTTCCAGGCCCAGCGGACCGGAACCGTGGTGGACGGCAAGCCGGTGGACCTCGGGCTGGTCGGCGAGGTGACCCAGGTCAACCCGGGTGCCATCCGGGACCTGGTGGAGAACGGGCGGATCCCCGTCGTGTCCTCGGTGGCCCCGGAGATCAACGCCGACGGCCAGGCCACGGAGGAGGTGCTGAACGTCAACGCGGACACGGCCGCTGCGGCCCTGGCCGTGGCGCTCGGTGCCTCGAAGCTCGTGGTCCTCACGGACGTGGAGGGCCTGTACTCCCACTGGCCGGACCGGACATCGCTGATCTCGTCCCTGTCCGCCGGCGAACTGCGCAAGCTGCTGCCCACCCTCGATGCCGGGATGATCCCCAAGATGGCCGCCTGCCTCCACGCCGTCGACGGCGGCGTGCCCCAGGCCCACATCGTGGACGGCCGGGCACCGCACTCGATGCTGCTCGAGGTCTTCACCACGGCCGGGGTGGGAACCCAGGTCCTGCCCGATGACCACACCGACTGAGGGAACATGATGAACGAATCGACCGCTGGCGCCACCGCTGCCACCGCTGCCACGGCACCTGCAGGCTCCACGGCAGCCCCTGCCGCCACCGTAACCGGCGCCCCCTCCCAGGCGGGACTGCTCGGGCGCTATGCCTCCTCGCTGACCGGCGTCTTCGGTGCCCCCAGCCGGGTCCTGGTCCGTGGCGAGGGCGTGCATGTCTGGGATGCCGACGGCCGCAGGTACACGGACTTCCTCGGCGGTATCGCCGTCAACGCGCTCGGCCACGCCCACCCGGCCCTCGTCGCGGCGGTGACCGAGCAGCTCGGCACGCTGGGCCACATCTCCAACCTCTTCACCTCCGGCCCGCAGATCGCCCTCGCCGAGCGGCTGCTGGAGCTGGCCGTGGCCCCTGAGGGGTCCACCGTGTTCTTCGCCAACTCCGGATCCGAGGCCAATGAGGCCGCCCTGAAGCTGGCGCGCCGCCACGGCCGCGAGGATCCCTCCGGGCGCCGCGCCCGGGTCCTGGCCCTGGAGCACAGCTTCCACGGCCGCACCCTCGGCGCCCTGGCCATGACGTGGAAGCCCACGTACCGTGAGCCGTTCGAACCCCTGCCCGGGGGCATCGAGTTCATTCCCGCCGGTGACGCGGCCGCGCTGGAGGCCGCGCTCGATGAGACCGTGGCCGCCGTCATCATCGAACCCGTGCAGGGCGAGTCCGGCGTGCACGGCTGGCCGGCCGGCTACCTGCAGGCCGCCCGGGACCTCACCCGCCGTCACGGCGCGCTGTTGATCTTCGACGAGGTCCAGTCCGGCACCGGCCGCACCGGGACCTGGTTCGCCCACCAGAACCCCGCTGTCACCGGACAGGATGAGCCGGTAGTGCCGGACGCGATGACGCTGGCCAAGGGCCTGGGCGGCGGCGTCCCGATCGGCGCCATGATCAGCTTCGGCCCGCAGGTCTCCGCCTTGCTCACGGCCGGTCAGCACGGCACCACCTTCGGCGGCAACCCCGTCGCCACTGCCGCCGGGCTGGCGGTGCTGGACACGATCGCCCAGACCGGTCTGCTGCAGCACGTCCATGACCTCGGCGCCCGGCTGGCACGCGGGCTCGGCGCCGTGGACGGGGTCACCGCGGTGCGCCAGTACGGCCTGCTCATCGGCGTGGACATCACCGTGCCCTCCGGTGTGGAAACCCCGGTGCCCGACGGCGGTCTGGCACCGGCCGTGGTCCGCGCCGGTCTCGAGGCGGGGTACCTGCTCAACGCCACCGGGCCCTCCACCCTCCGCCTGGCCCCGCCACTCGTCCTGGGGGAGGAGGAGGCCGACCGCCTGGTGGCCGACCTCCCATCGCTCCTGGACGCGGTCCTGCAGGCACACCAGCAACAGCACGATCAGGAGAACTGAGCATGACCCCCAGCACCACGCCGTCCGCGGCACCACTCCGGCACTTCCTCGTCGACACCGACCTCACCGCGGCCGAACAGTCAGAGGTCCTGGACCTGGCGCAGGCCATGAAGGCGGACCGCTACCTGCACCGGCCCCTGGCCGGGCCGCAGACCGGCATCGTGTTCTTCGACAAGACCTCGACCCGGACGCGGGTGTCCTTCGCCGCGGGCATCGCCGACCTCGGCGGGCAGCCCCTGATCGTCAATCCCGGTGAAGCCCAGCTGGGCCACAAGGAGTCCATTGCGGACACCGCCCAGGTGCTGTCCCGGATGGTGTCCGTCATCGTCTGGCGCACATACGCCCAAGCGGGTCTGGAGGAGATGGCCGAGCACGCCACCGTGCCCGTGATCAACGCCCTCTCAGACGACTACCACCCCTGCCAATTGCTGGCCGACCTGTTGACGGTGCGCGAGCACAAGGGGCGCACGGAGGGCTTGGTCATGACCTACCTCGGGGACGCCGCGAACAACATGGCCAACTCATACCTGCTGGCCGGCGTGACCGCAGGGATGCACGTGCGGGTCACGGGCCCCTCGGGATACCTGCCGGACGCGGCCGTGGTAGCGGCCGCCGAGGCCCGTGCCGCCGAGACCGGGGGATCGGTGCTGGTCACGACCGATGCCGCGCAGGCCCTGGACGGCGCCGACGTCGTGGTCACCGACACCTGGATCTCCATGGGCCAGGAAGAGGAGAAGGAGGCCCGGCAGACCCTGTTCCGTGACTACGCCGTGGACGCCCGCGCCATGGCGAAGGCCGCGCCGGATGCGGTGTTCCTGCACTGCCTTCCGGCCTACCGGGGCCTCGAGGTCTCTGCGGAGGTCATCGACGGACCGCAGTCAGTCGTGTTCGACGAGGCCGAGAACCGCCTGCATGCCCAGAAGGCCCTGATGGCCTGGCTGCTCTACCGTTCTGGCCTTGCCACCGCGCCGGCCACCGAGTCGGCTGGTGCGGCGCTCGGGGACGGAAGTGTCTCCACCGCCGGGTCTGCTGACGTCCGATGAGCGCTCCGGCCACGAAGACCGCACGTCAGGCGGCCATCAAGGACGTCCTCGCCGCTACCGACGTGCACAGCCAGGCCGAGCTGCTGGCCGAGCTGAGCGCCCGCGGTGTGTCGGTGACGCAGGGAACGCTGTCCCGTGATCTCGTCGAACTGGGCGCCTACCGGGTGCGCGCTGACAGCGGACAGCTGGTCTACTCGGTTCCGCCGGAGGGGCCGGTGCCGGGCGATCTCGCCGCGCGGCGAGCTCCGGAGGCCCTGGAGCACCGGCTCTCCAGCCTGTGCCGGGACCTGCTGGTGGCGGCTGAATCCAGCGCCAACCTGGTCATTCTCCGGACCCCGCCCGGCGCGGCGCAGTTCCTCGCCAGCGTCATCGACCAGTCACGCCAGCCGGACATCCTCGGCACGATTGCCGGGGATGACACGATCATGATCGTGACGCGTGCGCCGGACGGGGGAGTCGCCGTCGCCGGGCGGTTCCTCGAATACGCGGGGTAGCTCGCGCGGTCCCGCCGAGCGGTCGCGACTAGAGGCCCGGGACGGAGAAGATCGTGTCTTCGGCCGGCATCTCCACCGTCTCCACGGCGTCCCACTCGGAGAAGTCGATCGTGCCGGTGCCGGACGAGGAGTCGGAGGACGCCGAGGGGGAGGCGGACTCGTCGTCGGAGGAAGCCGCTTCGGCCTCGAGGCGGACCAGCTTGTTGTCCTTGGACACGTAGAGGCTCACGGGATCGTCGGAGTCCTCGGTGCTGCCGGTGTACTTGTAGACCTCTTCGCCGTTCAGGTCGACGGCTTCGGACGTGTACTCGGAGTCACTGAACTCATCGGATGAGGGAATGTCCTCGGTGAAGGCATCCCACAGGGTGGACATGGTGAAACCGCCCTGTTCGGCGGGCATCTCCAGCCACTTGTCGCCCACCATCTCCTGCAGCTGGGCGCCGCCCCCGTTCTCCTCGTAGAAGGCGGTGTTCGGCTTCATGTAGGTGTACTCGTCATTGCCGAGGATCTCGACCGAGACGTCCCCCATGGCCACGTTGCCGGAGTAGGACGAATCGTCGATCTGACCGGAGATGGACACGGTCATGTCCTGGTCGCCCTGGCTCACGCTGCCGTCGACGGCCACGGAGGTCGCGTCCTGGATCGAGGCGTGGGCCTCGGGCCACACGTCCTCCAGTGCCGGAACGCCGGAGCCGGCGCAGCCGGCCAGGGTCAGGGCTGCAGTGGCGCCCAGTGCGGTGATGCCCAGGGCGCGGAGCGGCTGGCGCTGGGTGGTGGTGATGCTCATCGGCATAGAGGTCCCCCTCGAGACTGTTGATCCGGTGATGTCCGGCCGCAGGGTGCGACAGGGCGAAACGATCACGGGTCAAGCCAGCCTATCGGCGTCCGGCACCAACGCAGAACGCGTTGGATGGGGAGTACTCCCCATCCAACGCGTTCGTTGTGCTGCTGGCGGCCGGCGTGGACCACTGGTCCGTCCGGTGCCGTCAGCCGGTGCTAGAGATCTGAACCGTCAGGATCAGGCCGGCAGGTGCAGGGTCTGGCCGACGAAGATCAGGTTGGCATCAGACACGGTGTCGGCGTTGGCCGCGTACAGGGCCTCCCAGCCGCCGTCGACCCCGTGGGCCTCTGCCAGCTTGTACATGGTGTCGCCGGCCTGGACGGTGATGGTCTCGTCCGACTGCTCGACCGGGGAAACGGCGGAGGCGCGCTCCTCCTGGACCGGAGCCTGCTGCTGCGGTGCCTGCTGCTTCGGCTCGGCCTGCTTCTTCTCGACCTTCGGAGCGCTCTGCTTCTTCTCGACCTTCGGAGCGGCCTCCTGGGTCTGGGAAGAGGTCTCGGCCGACTGGGTGGTGACCTCGGCGCTGCCGCCGTTGCCGTAGAGGCCCAGCTTGGCGGAGCAGGCAGGCCAGGCGCCCCAACCCTGCATGGAGAGCAGGTTCTCGGCCACGCGGATCTGCTCGGCCTTGGAGGCCTGGTGCGGCATGCCGGAGCCGCCGGCGGCGCTCCAGGAGCTCGGCGAGAACTGCAGGCCGCCGTAGTAGCCGTTGCCGGTGTTGATGGACCAGTTGCCGCCGGACTCACACTGGGCCAGGGAGTCCCAGCTGGAGGCCGGGGCGGCGGTGGCGGGTGCGGAGAGGGCGGTCAGGCCGGCGCCGGCGACAGCAACGCCGGCGAGGCCTGCGGCCGAGCGGCGGATGATGGTGCGGCGAGTGGACTGGGAGGCAGTGGAAGTCTTCTGCATGGTTTTTTGGGGTTTCGGCCCACCACTGCTCAGGTCGTCCCCGACCGTCCATGCAGCACCGTCCGCCGTCCGCGATGGATTTCACGGCACGGGGTTCCCAAGGGACGGTGCAGGTGGGGGAACTCCGCAGGCTTCCTGCCAGATCACGAAAGGATCACGAAGCAGGACTAGGTCCAGTGAAAGGCATCAGAACGATAACGTCAAATTATCCTCGCTGTTCGGAGTGATTCTCATCCTGCTCTCATGCGCGGAGCTCGGGATCGTCCAGGAGTGCCCGCATGGAATCGAGCCCGAACATGTCGACGGCGGCGCGGGCACTCACGGGGCCTTCGTCCGGGTCCGCACCGGCTGCCAGGAGCGCCCGCACCGACTCCTCGTTCTGCACGAAGACTGCGCAGGACAGGGCTGACTGTCCGCGGCCGTTGAGCCGATGCACGTCGGCGCCCCGCCTGATCAGGGCCGTCACCAGTCCCGGATGGTTGTTGTAGGTCGCGAGGATCAACAGGGTGTCGCCCTTGTGGTTGGCGAGGTCGACAGGGACGCCTTGGTCGAGGACGGGCAGCAGGCGGTCGCCGTCTCCGGCGCGGGCCAAGTCGAAGAGGGAGTTCAGGAATTCCAGCTCCTCGTCGGTCAGTTCCGGCGTGCTGTTCGCTGTCGGCTGGTCGTCGGACTGGTTGGCGTGTGGGGTATCGCTCGTCATGGCACCAGATTACGGTGAGAGCACGGCGTCGTGGAGGAACTCCTGGGGGAGGATCGGCGCGGTCTGCCCGCCATCGAAGGGTGGTTCGGCATGCGCTGCATAAATATGTAGACTCTTGCATAGAGCAGGCCGGCCGTTCCGTACGCGGTGCGCGGCCCCGTGGCAGGCACCATCGCAGGCGGCAACGCCGGCACTATCGCAGGCAATAGAAGGAGTACGCAATGACAGAGCGCATCGTCTTGGCCTATTCGGGCGGACTGGATACGTCGGTGGCCATCGGTTGGATCAGCGAGGCCACGGGTGCCGAGGTGATCGCCGTGGCCGTGGACGTGGGTCAGGGCGGCGAGGATCTGGAGACCATCCGCCAGCGCGCCCTCGACTGCGGTGCCGTCGAGGCCTATGTCGCGGATGCCCGGGACGAGTTCGCCGAGCAGTACTGCATGCCCACACTCAAGGCCAACGGCCTGTACATGGATGCCTATCCGCTGGTCTCGGCTATCTCTCGGCCGGTCATCGTGCGCCACCTGGTCGCCGCCGCCCGCCAGTTCGGGGCCTCCACCGTGGCCCACGGCTGCACCGGCAAGGGCAATGACCAGGTGCGCTTCGAGGTCGGCATCCAGACCCTGGGCCCGGACCTCAAGTGCATCGCGCCGGTCCGGGACCTCGCCCTGACCCGGGACAAGGCCATCGAGTATGCCGAGCGTCATGAGCTGCCGATCGTCACCACGAAGAAGAACCCCTTCTCGATCGACCAGAACGTCTGGGGCCGTGCCGTGGAGACCGGCTTCCTCGAGGACATCTGGAACGGACCGACCAAGGACGTCTACGACTACTCGGACGACCCGGCCTTCCCGCCGGCCCCGGACGTGGTCACCGTGACCTTCGACCAGGGCGTGCCCACCGCCCTGGACGGCCGTTCTCTCTCCGCGTTGCAGATCATCGAGGAGATGAACCGCCGCGCCGGCGCCCAGGGCATCGGTCGCATCGATATCGTCGAGGATCGCCTGGTCGGCATCAAGTCCCGTGAGATCTACGAGGCCCCCGGCGCGATGGCGCTCATGACCGCCCACCGGGAACTGGAGAACGTGACGCTCGAGCGCGAGCAGGCCCGCTTCAAGAAGACCGTGGACCAGCGCTGGACCGAGATCGTCTATGACGGCCAGTGGTTCTCCCCGCTGAAGAAGAACCTGGACACCTTCGTGGACGAGACCCAGAAGTACGTCTCCGGCGACATCCGCATGGAGATGCACGGCGGCCGCGCCACCGTGCAGGGACGCCGCTCCGACACCGGCCTGTACGACTTCAGCCTGGCCACCTACGACGAGGGCGATGCCTTCGACCAGTCCTCAGCCCGCGGGTTCATCGACATCTACGGCCTGTCCTCGAAGGTCGCCACCGAACGCGACGAGCGCGTGGCCGGGGACGTGGACTCGCTGTCCGACGTCGCCCAGCTCTCGAACGAGAGCTGAGCCGTGCCAGAGAACGTGTCGGAGAACCACCCGGGCTCCGAGGCCGCAGGACGGCCCGGGCCGGCGGAACGCCACGGCACCAACGAGGGCTCATTGTGGGGCGGCCGGTTCGCCGGCGGTCCCGCCGATGCCCTTGCGGCGTTGAGCAAGTCCACCGACTTCGACTGGCGGCTGGCCCGGTATGACATCGCCGGATCCCGGGCCCACGCCCGGGTGCTGCAGGAGGCCGGCCTGCTCGATGACGGAGAGCTCCGGGGCATGCTGGCCGCCCTCGACCGCCTGGAGGACGATGTCGTCTCGGGTGCCTATGTCGCCTCCGAGGCGGATGAGGACGTGCACGGCTCCCTGGAGCGTGGACTCATCGAGCGGGCCGGGCCGGAGTTGGGCGGCAAGCTCCGCGCCGGCCGGTCCCGCAACGACCAGATCGCCACGCTGGGCCGGATGTTCCTGCGCGACCACGCTCGGGTCATCGCCGCCCGCCTGGTGGAGACGATCGACGCCCTGGTGGCCCAGGCCGAGGCGCACCCGTACGCGCCGATGCCCGGCCGGACGCACCTGCAGCACGCGCAACCGGTGCTGCTGAGCCATCATCTGCTGGCCCATGCCTGGGCGATGGCCCGGGACGTGGAACGCTTCGTGGACTGGGACCGCCGTGCGGCCGTGTCGCCCTACGGCTCGGGTGCCCTGGCCGGGTCCTCGCTCGGGCTGGATCCGAACGCGGTCGCCACCGAGCTCGGATTCGACTCCGCGGCCTGGAACTCGATCGACGGCACCGCCGCCCGGGACGTCTTCGCGGAGTTCGCCTGGGTGAGTGCCATGGTCGGCGTGGACCTGTCCCGTATCAGTGAGGAGATCATCTTCTGGGCCACCAAGGAGGCCGGCTTCGTCACCCTGGACGATGCCTACTCCACCGGCTCCTCGATCATGCCGCAGAAGAAGAACCCGGACGTCGCCGAACTGGCGCGCGGCAAGTCCGGGCGCCTGATCGGCAACCTGACCGGGCTGCTGGCGACCCTCAAGGGGCTGCCGCTGGCGTACAACCGTGACCTGCAGGAGGACAAGGAGCCGGTCTTCGATGCCGCGGACACCCTGGAGCTGTTGCTGCCCGCGGTCTCCGGGATGATCGCGACGCTGACCTTCAACACGGAGAAGATGGCAGAGCTGGCGCCGCAGGGATTCGCCCTGGCCACGGACATCGCGGAATGGCTGGTCCGCCAGGGCGTGCCGTTCCGCGAGGCCCACGAGCTGTCCGGCGAGGCGGTCAAGCTGGCCGAGTCCCGTGGCGCGGAGTTGTGGGACCTCACGGACGAGGACTATGCCTCCATCTCCCCGGCGCTGACCCCGGAGGTCCGCACGGTCCTGTCCACCGAGGGCTCACTCAACTCCCGCAGCGCGCAGGGCGGCACCGCCCCGGTGGCCGTCGCGGCGCAGCTGTCCGAGCTCAAGTCCCAGCTGGAACCGCTGCGCGCCTTCGGGGACTCCTCGGTCCTTCCGTGACCCTGAGAGGACTGGAGCCCCTGGAACGCGGGAGCCTGCACGCGGCACCGCTGCTGCTGGGCTCCACGCTGACCGTCGCCCGTCAGGGGGCGCCGGTCAGCGTGCGCCTGACGGAGGTCGAGGCCTACGAAGGCGCCCGCGACCCCGGTTCGCACGGCTTCCGGGGGCGCACCGCCCGCACGGCCACCATGTTCGGGCCGGTCGGTCACATCTACGTGTACTTCACCTACGGGATGCACTGGTGCGTGAACATCGTGTGCGGTCCGGAGGGAACCAGCTCGGGTGTGCTGTTGCGCGCCGGCGAGGTGGTCTCGGGGATGGACACCGCCCTCGAGCGCCGCGGCGCCGGTGCCGAGGCCGGTCCTGCAGGCCGCCACCGACCGGCCAGGACCGCCCGACAACTGGCCTCCGGCCCGGCCCGCCTGGCCCAGGCACTGGGCATCGGGGCCGGCGACGACGGCTCAGCCCTGCTCCTCGGTCCGGCACCCGGCCAGGGGCTGGACCCGTCCCCGGGGCAGCCGGCGCCGGACGGGATCTGGTTGTCCGGACTGCGGTCCCGACGCCGGCCGGGGACCCTGAGCGGTCCACGCACCGGGGTCTCCGGCGAGGGTGGCGGACCGGACTACCCGTGGCGTTTCTGGCTGCCGGATGAGCCCTCGGTGTCTCCCTACCGGGCGGCCAAGCCCCGGCGTCGTCGGGAGAGCCGGGAAGAGAGACGGGATTAATACGGCGTTCACTCCAACGGCTGTACCATGGATGGTCACTCGTTCCGAAGTGCCCAGGGGTTCTGGCGGATTCGTCGGACCCTTCGGGCACCATCGATAGCCCTAAGGTGTGCAAGGCATGACTGATGTGGTTCCGATCCACCAGACCGAACTGGAGCATGAGCGCGAATACGTCGCCGGGCTCTATGAGCGCCTGGACGAACTGCGTGCTGAGAAGGAACGTCAACTGGCCCGCGTCCGCAAGGACGGCCCGCAGGGCTCGGTGCAGAACGTCTCCGAGCGTGATGCGTTCGCCAGCCTCTACGAGGACCGCCTCGCCCAGCTCTACGCCGTCGACGACCGGCTGGTGTTCGGCCGCCTGGACATGGACGAAGGCGATGAACGCTACATCGGGCGCATCGGCCTGACGGACGAGGACCAGGTCCGGCTCATGGTCGACTGGAGGGCCCCCGAGGCCGGAGCCTTCTACCAGGCCACCGCCCATCAACGGCTGGGGGTGCGCCGCCGCCGCCACCTGATGCTGCGCGGTCGCACCGTGGCCGATCTCGAGGACGACGTCCTGGACGCCACGCTGCTGGACGATGAATCGACCCATCACGGCGCCGGTGCCCTCCTGGCGGCCGTCACGGCCCGGCGCACCGGCCAGATGGGTGACATCGTCGCCACCATCCAGGCCGAACAGGACGCCATCATCCGCTCGCCCCTCAAGGGCGTGCTGGTGGTACAGGGCGGTCCCGGCACCGGCAAGACGGCCGTGGCCCTGCACCGCGCCGCCTACCTGCTCTACACCCACCGCGAACGGTTGAAGACGGCGGGCGTGCTGCTCGTGGGGCCATCCCAGTCGTTCATGCGCTACATCGACCGCGTGCTGCCCTCCCTCGGCGAGACCGGCGTGGTCATGTCCTCCCTCGGCCGGCTGATGCCCGGAATCAAGGCCGTCCCCGAGACGGACCGGCGCGTCGCGAAGGTGAAGGGCCGGCTGTTCATGGCCGAGGTGGTGGCCAACGCCGTGGCCAATCGCCAGCGCCTCCCGGACGGGCCGCGCCGGGTGGACGTCGGCGGGACCACCCTGACCATCCGCCCGAAGCAGGTCCGCCGTGCTCGCGACCGGGCCCGGGCCACGGGCAAGCCGCACAATGAGGCCCGCACCACGTTCGTCAAGATCATGGTGCGCGAGCTCGCCGACCAGTTGAAGGACAAGCTGGAGAAGTCCTCCGGAGTGGGCAACAACATCGATCGCGCCTACCTCTCCGAGGACGTCCGCACGTCTCGGGACGTGCGCATCGCCCTCAACCTGTGCTGGATGCCGCTGACCCCGGAGAAGCTCCTCACGGACCTGTTCTCTCATCCTGGACACCTGGAGATGGCCGCCCCGTTCCTCAAGGCGAAACACCGGCGCCGCCTGCTGCGTGCGGCCGACGCTCCTTGGACCGAGGCGGACGTCCCGCTGCTGGACGAGGCAGCCGAGTTGTTGGGGGAGTGGGACGCCAGCGCCGGCCGTCATCAGGCCACCCAGCAGGCCGACCGCAAACGGGACGTGGCCAACGCGGAGGCCACCCTGGAGAACGTCCACGCCATGCTCGAGGACTTCGGGGTGGACGGCGTGGTCTCCGCCGAGGCCCTGGCTGACGCCAACCAGGCCGGGGACCACTACGTCTCCGCTGCCGAGCGGGCCGCCACGGATCGCACCTGGACCTACGGACACGTGGTGGTCGACGAGTCTCAGGAACTCTCGCCCATGCAGTGGCGGTTGCTCATGCGCCGCTGCCCGCTGAAGTCGTTCACCATCGTCGGGGATATCGCCCAGGCCTCCTCGGCGGCCAACGTGACGTCCTGGGCCGAAGCCCTCGAGCCGTTCGTCCTGGACCGCTGGCACCTGGAGGAACTGACGGTGAACTACCGCACCCCGGCCAAGATCACCCGGCTGGCCGCACGCGTGGCCCAGGAGGCCGGCCTGCCGGTGTCCAACCCGCAAGCCGTGCGCGAGGGGGATTGGGAGCCGACGGTCAGCCGGGTGGCCCCTGAGGACCGGCAGGATGCCCTGTTGTCCGGCATCGCCGAAGACCTGGAACGGATCGACGGCGGCCTGCTCGCCGTGATCGCACCCGTCTCCCTCGAAGGCCAGATCACCACCATGCTGCGGGCGAAGTACGGCGATCGGGTCGGCTCCGGCGGCGGGGGACTGGGCCAGGACATCGTGGCCACCACCCCCGGCGAGGCCAAGGGGCTGGAATTCGACGCGGTCGTACTGCTCGAGCCAGCCCAGATCGTGGCGGAGGCCGGCGGTATCGTCGGCGACCTCTATGTGGCCATGACCCGGTCCACCCAGACACTGCGGATCCTGGCCACCGGCGAACTGCCGGCCGGGCTGGAGTAGCCGCCGGGCCGGCGTCGGGCCCTCACCGCCACCGACGTACCCGCTGACCCTGACGCATCGACACTCCCCGAGAGGCCCTTCCCGTGACCAGCACGTCCACCACCGGTGCCCCCACCGTGAACCCGGCCCTGGCCGGACAGACCAATGACCCGTCCTTCCCCACCCTCTGGCAGGAACTGCAGTGGCGCGGCCTCGTCCACGTCTCCACGGACGAGGCCGCCTTGGAGGAGTTGCTCGACGGCGATCCGGTCACCTACTACTGCGGTTTCGACCCCACGGCGCCGTCGCTGCACCTGGGCAACCTGGTGCAGATCCTGCTGTTGCGCCGGCTCCAGCTGGCCGGCCACAAGCCCCTGGGGCTGGTGGGCGGCTCCACCGGCCTGATCGGTGACCCGCGGCAGACGGCCGAACGTGTACTGAACGACCGGGACACCGTCACCGAATGGGTCGGGTACCTGCGCGGACAGATCGAGCGCTTCCTGTCCTTCGAGGGGGACAACGCCGCGCGCATGGTCAACAACCTGGATTGGACCGGTCAGCTGAGTGCCCTGGATTTCCTGCGGGACGTGGGCAAGCACTTCCGGGTGGGCACCATGGTCAAGAAGGAGACCGTGGCCAAGCGCCTGAACTCGGACGAGGGGATCTCCTACACGGAGTTCTCCTACCAGGTCCTGCAGGGGATGGACTTCTTGAACCTGTACCGCGACTACGGCTGCCTGCTGCAGACGGGCGGTTCGGACCAATGGGGCAACCTGACCTCGGGGACGGACCTGATCCGCAAGGTCGAGGGCGTCTCCGCCCATGCCATCGGCACACCGCTGATCACCAATTCGGACGGGACCAAGTTCGGAAAGTCGGAGGGCAACGCCATCTGGCTGGACGCCCGGATGTGCTCGCCGTACACGTTCTACCAGTTCTGGCTGAACACCGCGGACGCGGACGTGCTCGACCGCCTGAAGGTCTTCACCTTCCTCACCCGCGAGCAGATCGAGGAGCTCGAGGCCAAGGTTCGTGAGGAGCCCTTCCGCCGTGAGGCGCAGAAGACCCTCGCCTGGGAGGTCACGTCCCTCGTTCACGGGGAGGAGGCCACCCGTAAGGTCATCGACGCCTCGGCGGCGATCTTCGGCCAGGGGGATCTGGCCTCAGTGGACGAGTCCACCCTTGCGGCGGCCACCGCCGAGCTTCCGACGGCGGCCGCGGGCTTGGGAACGCAGGGTCCCGTGGGCATCGTGGACCTGCTGGTCTCCACCGGCTTGTCGGCCTCCAATTCGGAGGCACGTCGCACGGTCAACGACGGCGGTGCCTCGGTGAACAACGTCAAGGTCACCGATCTGGAGGCCATCTTTGGGACGGACGACGCCCTGCACGGGAAGTACCTCCTGGTGCGCCGGGGCAAGAAGAACATGGCTCTGGTGGATCTGACCGCCTGACCACCAGCCCACCAGCCTGCTTGATCACCCGCGCCTCGAACGCGCGACGGGCCACCTCCCGAACAGTAGGACGGTGCCCCACCGACTGGCCGCTCCCTCACCGAGGGGGCGGCCAGATCCATCTCGGAACAGTCCGGGACGCCGGGGAGACCTGCCTCACACCCTGATGGCACTTCGAGTCGCGATCCTGGAAATACCCCGGAATCTCGCGCATCCGAGGCCGTGGAAGGGCGCCCGGGGCGGATTTTGCGGCCACGCGAATCCGTGTGTATAGTTCTTCAAGTCGCCAGCCGCGAAAGCGGAAAATCAGGTGGCCACCCCGAACTGAAATGCAGGCCTAGACTACTGCGCCCTTCAAGGTGTAACGTCAAGGTCCCGCATGAAGAACGGGCCATGCAGGAAGAAGTGATTGAGCCCCTGAGCGGCCGTCGCGGATCGCCTGGATGGATATAACCGAAGAACTGAGATTTGATTCGAAGAAATCGCCGGAAACGCCGATTTGACGGGATGAAATCGAAGGGATAAGGTTGAGAACCGCGGATGAGAAAAGCCGGAAAGCGGCCCAAAGAATTGGGTTTATCTGGTCAGTACTTATTACGTACCTGTTGTTTGAGAACTCAATAGTGTGCCAAGTTTGTTGATGCCAATTTTTTGAATTGGTTGATTGGTTGCTGGGACACACCCCGTGTGTTTGCAGTGACTTTTTGCCATGGATTCTTGGGTGGCATGTGGGTCTGGTTTTCCGCCGGGTCTGTGTGTTGTCCGCTTTTTGTTTTTTTACGGAGAGTTTGATCCTGGCTCAGGATGAACGCTGGCGGCGTGCTTAACACATGCAAGTCGAACGCTGAAGCTCCAGCTTGCTGGGGTGGATGAGTGGCGAACGGGTGAGTAACACGTGAGTAACCTTCCCTTGACTCTGGGATAAGCCCGGGAAACTGGGTCTAATACCGGATACGACCTCCTATCGCATGGTGGGGGGTGGAAAGATTTATCGGTTTTGGATGGACTCGCGGCCTATCAGCTTGTTGGTGAGGTAATGGCTCACCAAGGCGACGACGGGTAGCCGGCCTGAGAGGGTGACCGGCCACACTGGGACTGAGACACGGCCCAGACTCCTACGGGAGGCAGCAGTGGGGAATATTGCACAATGGGCGCAAGCCTGATGCAGCGACGCCGCGTGAGGGATGACGGCCTTCGGGTTGTAAACCTCTTTCAGTAGGGAAGAAGCTTTCGGGTGACGGTACCTGCAGAAGAAGCGCCGGCTAACTACGTGCCAGCAGCCGCGGTAATACGTAGGGCGCGAGCGTTATCCGGAATTATTGGGCGTAAAGAGCTCGTAGGCGGTTTGTCGCGTCTGCCGTGAAAGTCCGGGGCTTAACCCCGGATCTGCGGTGGGTACGGGCAGACTAGAGTGCAGTAGGGGAGACCGGAATTCCTGGTGTAGCGGTGAAATGCGCAGATATCAGGAGGAACACCGATGGCGAAGGCAGGTCTCTGGGCTGTTACTGACGCTGAGGAGCGAAAGCATGGGGAGCGAACAGGATTAGATACCCTGGTAGTCCATGCCGTAAACGTTGGGCACTAGGTGTGGGGGACATTCCACGTTTTCCGCGCCGCAGCTAACGCATTAAGTGCCCCGCCTGGGGAGTACGGCCGCAAGGCTAAAACTCAAAGGAATTGACGGGGGCCCGCACAAGCGGCGGAGCATGCGGATTAATTCGATGCAACGCGAAGAACCTTACCAAGGCTTGACATGTTCCCGACCGGGCCAGAGATGGTCTTTCCCCTTTGGGGCGGGTTCACAGGTGGTGCATGGTTGTCGTCAGCTCGTGTCGTGAGATGTTGGGTTAAGTCCCGCAACGAGCGCAACCCTCGTTCCATGTTGCCAGCGGGTTATGCCGGGGACTCATGGGAGACTGCCGGGGTCAACTCGGAGGAAGGTGGGGACGACGTCAAATCATCATGCCCCTTATGTCTTGGGCTTCACGCATGCTACAATGGCCGGTACAATGGGTTGCGATACTGTGAGGTGGAGCTAATCCCAAAAAGCCGGTCTCAGTTCGGATTGGGGTCTGCAACTCGACCCCATGAAGTCGGAGTCGCTAGTAATCGCAGATCAGCAACGCTGCGGTGAATACGTTCCCGGGCCTTGTACACACCGCCCGTCAAGTCACGAAAGTCGGTAACACCCGAAGCCGGTGGCCCAACCCTTGTGGGGGGAGCCGTCGAAGGTGGGACTGGCGATTGGGACTAAGTCGTAACAAGGTAGCCGTACCGGAAGGTGCGGCTGGATCACCTCCTTTCTAAGGAGCCCCTTAGCTATCAGGCCTGCAGATCTTTGTGTTTGTGGGTGTGTGGTTCAGGTGTAGTGCTCGTAGCGGCCCCGTTCGTGGGTCGGCGAGTTGCTCATGGGTGGAACATCAACGAATAGTGCCCTGGCCGTACCGGCTGGTGGTCGTAGTACTGCGTCTGGAATGGGCGTCTTGGGTGTTGCCCGGGATGTCGCGCCGTCGTGTGGAAGGACTGCTGGTTTGGATGGGTTGGGGTGTTGGCACACTGTTGGGTCCTGGGACAACAGGACCGGCTGCTCGTGCAGCGCATGATCGTCTCCCTTTGTTGGGGGGTGGTGGTGTGGTGTGGGGTGGTTGTTCCGGGCCTGTGGTCTGGTTCCGGCCATGCTGAAGCATTGACTCCTTTTGTGGGTTGGTGTGGGAGGTGTGGTGCGGGTTGTTGTTTGGGAACTGCATAGTGGACGCGAGCATCTTATTTTTATTGCTGCCGCATATCGCCCCCTGGTGGTGTGTGGTGGCGCCGAGAATGTAGTCATCTTTTGATACACCCGTTGTTGACCTCCTGCTTTTGGTGGGTGGTTGGTGGTGGGTGTTGCTCATTGAGGGCTTGGCCTTGTGTGGCTAAGTTTTTCAGGGCGCATGGTGGATGCCTTGGCAACAGGAGCCGATGAAGGACGTGGGAATCTGCGATAAGCCTGGAGGAGTCGATAACCGGACGTTGATTCCAGGATTTCCGAATGGGGGAACCCCGCACACCTACGAGTGTGTGACCGCCGGTTGAACACATAGGCCGGTTGGAGGGAACGCAGGGAAGTGAAACATCTCAGTACCTGCAGGAAGAGAAAACAAAAGTGATTCCGTGAGTAGTGGCGAGCGAAAGCGGATGGGGCTAAACCGTTCACGTGTGATACCCGGCAGGGGTTGCGTGGTCGGGGTTGTGGGCCCTTTCGTCCCAGGTCTGCCGGCTTGGGGTGGTGAGGAGCGGGCGTATATGCGAACAGCTTTGGATGGCTGACCGTAGAGGGTGAGAGTCCCGTAGTGCGAATGCGTACCGCCGCTTAGAGAGTGTGCCCGAGTAGCACGGGGCCCGAGAAATCCCGTGTGAATCTGCCAGGACCACCTGGTAAGCCTGAATACTACCTGTTGACCGATAGCGGATCAGTACCGTGAGGGAATGGTGAAAAGCACCCCGGGAGGGGAGTGAAATAGTACCTGAAACCATGTGCCTACAATCCGTCGGAGCCTTGAGGGGTGACGGCGTGCCTTTTGAAGAATGAGCCTGCGAGTTAGTGCTGTGTCGCAAGGTTAACCCGTGTGGGGAAGCCGTAGCGAAAGCGAGTCTGAATAGGGCGTTTGAGTGGCACGGTCTAGACCCGAAGCGGAGTGATCTACCCATGGCCAGGTTGAAGCGCGTGTAAGAGCGCGTGGAGGACCGAACCCACTTCAGTTGAAAATGGAG
This sequence comes from Citricoccus muralis, assembly GCF_003386075.1. Lineage (GTDB taxonomy): Bacteria > Actinomycetota > Actinomycetes > Actinomycetales > Micrococcaceae > Citricoccus > Citricoccus muralis. The sequence goes on along the minus strand of NZ_QREH01000001.1, from coordinate 1,386,948 downwards.
GGGATGAGCTGTGGGTAGGGGTGAAAGGCCAATCAAACTCCGTGATAGCTGGTTCTCCCCGAAATGCATTTAGGTGCAGCGTCACGTGTTTCTTCCCGGAGGTAGAGCTACTGGATGGCAGATGGGCCCTACAAGGTTACTGACGTCAGCCAAACTCCGAATGCCGGGAAGTGAGAGCGTGGCAGTGAGACCGTGGGGGATAAGCTTCATGGTCGAGAGGGAAACAGCCCAGACCACCGGTTAAGGCCCCTAAGCGTGTGCTAAGTGGGAAAGGATGTGGAGTTGCTGTGACAACCAGGAGGTTGGCTTAGAAGCAGCCACCCTTGAAAGAGTGCGTAATAGCTCACTGGTCAAGTGATTCCGCGCCGACAATGTAGCGGGGCTCAAGCACACCGCCGAAACCGTGGCATTCAACGTAAGTTGGGTGGGTAGGGGAGCGTCGTGTACGAGGTGAAGCCGGGGCGTAAGCGTCGGTGGATTGTGCACGAGTGAGAATGCAGGCATGAGTAGCGAAAGACGGGTGAGAAACCCGTCCGCCGGATGACCAAGGGTTCCAGGGTCAAGCTAATCTGCCCTGGGTAAGTCGGGACCTAAGGCGAGGCCGACAGGCGTAGTCGATGGACAACGGGTTGATATTCCCGTACCGGCGAAGAACCGCCCATGCTGAGTCGGTGATACTAACCGCCCGAACCTGCCTGGATCCCCTTCGGGGGACGTGGTAGGGGAGCGCGGGACCTGAACCGATAAGGCAAGCGTATTAACAGGTGTGACGCAGGAAGGTAGCCGGGCCAGGCAATGGAATTGACCTGGTCCAAGGGTGTAGGGTGTCTGGTTGGCAAATCCGCCAGGCGTGTGCCTGAGACCCGATAGGCCCCCACTAGGTGGGGGATCCGGTGATCCTATGCTGCCAAGAAAAGCATCGACGCGAGGTTCTAGCCGCCCGTACCCCAAACCGACACAGGTGGTCAGGTAGAGAATACTAAGGCGATCGAGAGAATCATGGTTAAGGAACTCGGCAAAATGCCCCCGTAACTTCGGGAGAAGGGGGGCCCTGAGCCTGAAGCACACTTGCTGTGTGGAGGGTGTATGGGCCGCAGAGACCAGGGGGAAGCGACTGTTTATCAAAAACACAGGTCCGTGCGAAGTCGCAAGACGATGTATACGGACTGACTCCTGCCCGGTGCTGGAAGGTTAAGAGGACCGGTTAGCTCTCACGAGCGAAGCTGAGAATTTAAGCCCCAGTAAACGGCGGTGGTAACTATAACCATCCTAAGGTAGCGAAATTCCTTGTCGGGTAAGTTCCGACCTGCACGAATGGAGTAACGACTTCCCCGCTGTCTCAACTGTGAACTCGGCGAAATTGCACTACGAGTAAAGATGCTCGTTACGCGCAGAAGGACGGAAAGACCCCGAGACCTTTACTATAGTTTGGTATTGGTGTTCGGTGTGGCTTGTGTAGGATAGGTGGGAGACGTTGAAGCATGGACGCTAGTTCGTGTGGAGTCATCGTTGAAATACCACTCTGGTCACTCTGGACATCTAACTTCGGCCCGTGATCCGGGTCAGGGACAGTGCCTGATGGGTAGTTTAACTGGGGCGGTTGCCTCCCAAAATGTAACGGAGGCGCCCAAAGGTCCCCTCAGCCTGGTTGGCAATCAGGTGTCGAGTGCAAGTGCACAAGGGGGCTTGACTGTGAGAGCGACAGCTCGAGCAGGGACGAAAGTCGGGACTAGTGATCCGGCGGCCCGTTGTGGAACGGCCGTCGCTCAACGGATAAAAGGTACCTCGGGGATAACAGGCTGATCTTGCCCAAGAGTCCATATCGACGGCATGGTTTGGCACCTCGATGTCGGCTCGTCGCATCCTGGGGCTGGAGTAGGTCCCAAGGGTTGGGCTGTTCGCCCATTAAAGCGGTACGCGAGCTGGGTTCAGAACGTCGTGAGACAGTTCGGTCCCTATCCTCTGCGCGCGCAGGAAATTTGAGAAGGTCTGTCCTTAGTACGAGAGGACCGGGACGGACGAACCTCTGGTATGTCAGTTGTACCGCCAGGTGCACCGCTGATTAGCTACGTTCGGGAAGGATAACCGCTGAAAGCATCTAAGCGGGAAGCCAGCTTCGAGATGAGATTTCCACGACCTTCGGGTCGGGAGGCCCCCAGCAGATCACTGGGTTGATAGGCCGGACGTGGAAGCAAGGACTAACGACTTGTGAAGCCGACCGGTACTAATAGGCCGATAACTTATACACACAAGCATCTCTCATACACGCTTCAAAGGGTATGAGAGGGCCAGATGCGTAGCGTCCACTATGCGGTTGCGGAACAACAACCAACCGAACCACCACCCCGGCACGGGACCATCATCGATGGGACAGTGCGGACGGGGCGGAAAAACTGAACAGTGCAACAAGGTAAGTTGTAACCCCCCTCGAACCACACCACCCCACCCCGGGCTCAACACCAGGGGACGGCGGTGTGGGGCAGGGAAACCAGAGACTACCCCCGACCGAACACCCACCCCCTGTGACGGGGTGTGAGTGTCGACAGAGGTGGTAACAGGGTTACGGCGGTCATAGCGTGGGGGAAACGCCCGGTCCCATTCCGAACCCGGAAGCTAAGGCCCACTGCGCCGATGGTACTGCATCCGGGAGGATGTGGGAGAGTAGGACGCCGCCGGACAACCATTGAGGGAAGGGCCCCGCACACGAGTGCGGGGCCCTTCTTGTTTAAGCGTGTCGGCTACGATTGTGAAGCTGTCGGTCGGAGTACGCCATGCGTGCTGCCGCCGTCATCAAGACCGAGGAGAGGATCATCAGGATGTCCGAGAACGAGGAGCGCTCCGGCTCGTCTGACCGTCCGCGCCGTCACGGCGGTGGACGGCCCGAGCGGGGATCCGGTTCCGGGTCCCGTGGTGGTTACGGCGGTCCCCGCCGGGATGACGGCCGTGGTGGCGGTCCCCGCCGGGAGGGTGGGCCGGAACGCGGTGGAGCCCGGCATGACCGCCGTGGCTCACGGGACGGTGGCCCGCGCGCCGAGAATCGGGGTTCTGCCCACAACCCGGGGGACCTGCGCAGTTCCAACCGCCCGGACCGGGCCAAGTCCCCTGAGATCGATGAGGATGTGACTGGCAAGGAGCTCGACCGCGCGACCAGCCGCGAGCTGGACACCTTGGACGAACGCAACCGTCCGTGGGTGGCACGTCACCTGGTGATGGCCGGCCGGCTGCTGGACATCGATCCGCAGCTGGCCTTCGAACACGCCCTGGCCGCCAGTCGGCGGGGCGGCCGTCTCGGCTGCGTCCGTGAGGCCGTCGGCCTGACCGCCTATGGGGCTGGACAGTACGCGGAGGCGCTACGCGAATTCCGGACCTACCGCCGCATCACTGGGGACAACACCCACCTGCCAGAGATGGTGGACAGTGAACGTGCCCTCGGTCGGCTTGACAAGGCCCTGGAACTTGCAGGCGACGTCGACCATGCGTCCCTGGAGAAGGCGATCCGGGCCGAGCTGGCCATGGTGCTCTCCGGCATCCATCGTGACCAGGGAGACATCGACTCTGCCCTGGCAGCGCTGCGGGTTCCCGAGCTCGATCGGCATCGCGGTTTCTCGTTCAGTCCCCGTCTGTTCCGCGCCTATGCCGACGTCCTGACTGAAGCCGGCCGTGGCGAGGAAGCCAAGGCGTGGCGGCGCCAGGCCAGTGTGGCTGATCGGGCCCTGGGCATCGGTGCCTTCGAGGATCCCGAGATCATCGACTTCGGACTGGACGATGACGGCTCCGAGGACCGGCCCCGTGCCCGTGACCTGGTGCCCCCGGGGGTGTCTTCGGACGACCAGCAGAACGACCAACAAGACGACCAAGAGAACGACCAAGAGGTCAGCCAGGCGGACGGAGACGGGCTGGACGAGGAGGACTTGGGTTCCATGGTGACTTCTCAGCGGGTGGAAGCCGAGGAGCCGTCCCCCGAGGCGGAGGACCCGCAGGAGACCGAGGGTGAGGTCTCCGCAGACGATCTGGACCGCGGAGACCGCTGATCCATGACGGAAGCGGTGTTCTTCGGAGACCATGACGCTGTCCTGTGTGACCTGGACGGTGTCGTGTACGCCGGGACGGAGGCCATCGACGGTGCCGTGCCGACCCTGCATGAGTTAGGGCGGCGCGGTATCCCTGTCGTCTACGTGACCAACAATGCGTCGAGGTCCCCGGATGCCGTGGCCGACCACCTGCGCGGCTTCGGTCTCGAGGTGACCGGGGACCAGGTCTTCGGTTCAGCTGCGGCAGGGGTGGCCCTGCTGAACCAGGAGCTGTCCCGGACCGGAACGCACCCGACGGCGGGCGGGGCTTCCTCCGGGGGGTGTCCCGTCCCGGCGAAGGTTCTGGTGGTCGGCTCGGAATACTTGCGTGGCCTGGTGTCGGAAGCGGGTCACCAGGTGGTGGCGACGGCGGCCGAGCGTCCCGACGCTGTGATCCAGGGATTCGACCCCTCGGTCTCCTGGGCCGACCTGGCGCAGGCCTCCTATGCCCTCAAGGGGGGTGCCCGATGGATCGCGACCAATACGGACCTGACCATTCCCCGTGCCGAGGGGATCGCGCCCGGCAACGGTGCCCTGATCGAGGCGGTGTCCCGGGCGACCGGGACCCGGCCGCTGGCGGCCGGCAAACCCGAACCGGTCTTGTTCCATCTGGCTGCCGAGGCCGTAGGATCCCGCAACCCACTGGTCGTCGGTGACCGTCTAGACACGGACATCCTCGGAGGCAATCGGGCCGGTTTCGCCACCGCTCTCGTGCTGACCGGCGTGGACACCGAAATGACCGCCGCGGCGGCCCCAGCGGATCACCAGCCCACCTGGATCATTCCCTCGCTGCCGATGCTCCTGGCTGACACCGCGGTGGAAGCACGCTCCCGCGCACCCCGGCGGGAGCGGCAGCCATGACCGAGTCGTCCCAGCCATCCCAGCCGACCGAGTGGATCCCGGCCACCACCGGTGACCCGGCCGCCGACCAGATCCTGGCCGGTCTCGCCGGCGCCGATGAGCTGAGCCCCGACGAGGAGATCGCGGCCTACCGTGAGGCGCTGGACGCCTTGGCGCAGCTGCTGGAGGAACAACCACGGCTGCCCGGGCTGTCATGAGCAGTCCCAGGACCGCCGGCAGCGGCGACCGCACCCGCCTCGACATCGCCCTGGCCGTTCGCGGCTTGGCCCGCTCCCGCAGTGAGGCGGCCGGACTCATCGTCGCGGGCGAGGTCATCGTCAACGGCGTCATCGCCACGAAGGCGTCCCTGAAGTGCGCCCCCGACGATGTGGTGGCCCTGCGCTCCAGCGGGCCACGGTACGTCTCCCGGGCCGGGCACAAGCTGGCCGGCGCGCTGGAGCTGTTCGCCGACGTCGTGACGGCCGGCCGGCGGTGCCTGGACGCCGGGGCGTCCACGGGAGGGTTCACGGATGTCCTGCTCCGGGCGGGGGCCCAGCAGGTGGTCGCGGTGGACGTCGGGCATGACCAGCTGGTCGAGACGTTACGCGCCGATCAGCGCGTCGACGTCCACGAGGGGTGCAACGTCCGTGACCTCACGCCGGAGCACCTCGGCGGAGCGGTGGACCTGGTGGTCTCGGACCTGTCCTTCATCTCCCTACGTCTGGTGATGTCACCGCTGGCGGGGGTGTGCCGGCCGGGCGCGGACCTGGTCCTCATGGTCAAGCCGCAATTCGAAGTCGGCCGCCGCGCCCTGCCCAAGACCGGGGTCGTCCTGGACCCGGATCAGCGACGCCGGGCGGTCACCGTTGTGCTTGACGCTGCCCTGGACGCGGGGCTGAGCCCCCGCGGCATCGCCCGGTCGCCGCTGCCGGGGCAGGACGGCAACGTGGAGTTCTTCCTGTGGCTGGACCGCCCCGAGACGGAGGCCGACGCGATGGCAACCGACACCGGTGCCGAGTGGCTCGGCGACCAGACGGTCGACTGGGCCTGAAGGAACGGCCCTCGTCCACAGCCCGGCAGGTGCGGCCGGATCCGGCCTGGACGTGGGTATCCTTGGGCCATGCCCCGCTCAATCCTGGTCCTTGCCCATACCGGCCGCGAGGACGCCATCCGGGCAGCCGTCCACACCTGCGCCAAACTGCAGGAGGCCGGACTGGCACCGGTGCTCCTGGCCCGTGACGTGACGGCGATCCGCGAGGCCGAACGGGCCGGCGTCGTGCCCCCGCTGGAGTCTGCCCCACAGACCCTGGACGTGGACTGTTCCCTGAGTGAGGTCTCCCTGGGTGTGGTCCTCGGCGGGGACGGCTCCGTGCTGCGCGCCGCGGAGCTCGTCCGTGATTCCGGCCTGCCGCTGCTCGCCGTCAACCTGGGCCACGTGGGCTTCCTGGCCGAATCCGAGCGCACCGACCTCTCCCGCACCGTCGAGGCCGTGGTGGCGCAGGACTACAGCGTCGAGGAGCGTATGGCGATCGACGTCCGGGTCTTCCAGGGTGAGGAACTCGTGGCCCGCACCTGGGCGTTGAACGAGGCCAGCGTGGAGAAGTCCAACCGTGAGCGCATGCTCGAGGTCGTCACCGCCGTGGACGGCAGCCCCATCTCCACGTACGGCTGCGACGGCGTGGTGATGGCCACGCCCACGGGGTCCACGGCCTACGCCTTCTCGGCCGGCGGCCCCGTGGTGTGGCCGGAGGTCCAGGCCATGCTCATGGTGCCGATCAGCGCCCATGCCCTGTTCGCCAAGCCCCTCGTCGTGTCTCCGGACTCGGTGCTCACCGTCGAGGTGCTGCCGCGCACCAACGAGCCGGGCGTGCTCTGGTGCGATGGCCGCCGCACCGTGGACCTGCCCCTCGGCTCCCGCGTCGAGGTCACCCGCTCACCGCAACCGGTGCGGATCGCCCGGTTGTCCCGCACGCCCTTCACCGAGCGGCTCGTGCGCAAGTTCAACCTGCCCACCAAGGGCTGGCGCGGTCCCGTCACCGAACAGGACCGGGCCGAGGCCGCCGCCCGGGAGGCCCGGACCGCATCCCGTCAACCCGAGGGGGACCCCTCCTCCCGCGGAGTCTCAATCGTGGAACCCCATCACCTGGCGCCCCGCCCCGGCGTGGTCCCGCCGGCCACGGCCGCCCTGCCCGTGGTATCGGCGCAGGATGAGCGCCTGGGGATCGCGCGCTCGGGGATCACCCCGGACGAGGGCAGCGACGAGCCGGACACGCCCAGCGGAGGAGCCGACCAGGCATGATCGAATACCTGTCCATCAACGGGCTGGGCGTCATCGGTGACGCCGCCGTCGAACTGGATCCCGGCTTCACTGTGGTGACCGGCGAGACCGGCGCCGGCAAGACCATGGTCGTCACGGCCCTCAACCTCCTGCTGGGGGCCCGGGCGGATGCCGGCGCCGTCCGGCACGGGGCCTCCCGGGCCACCGTGGAGGCCGGCTTCCGGCTGAACGCCGGTCATGCCGCCGTCGAGATCGCCACGGACGCCGGAGCGGTGCTGGACGAGGAGACTCCGGACCGGGGCGCCCGACCGGAAACGGACGCCGTGCCCGAGGCCTCGCCCGACGTCGGCGCACCGGCAGGAAGCCGCGGGGACGTGGCACTCGTGGTCACCCGGTCCGTGGGGGCCGCCGGGTCCTCGGGACGCTCGCGGGCCTCGGCCGGAGGGCGCGGCGTGCCCGTGGCCCTGCTGGGTGAGCTCGGCGAACACCTCGTGGCCGTCCATGGCCAGACCGACCAGCTGAGGTTGAAGTCCCCGGCCGCCCAGCGCCATGCCCTGGACTCCTTCGCCGGTTCGGAGCTGACCGAGACCCTGTCCGTCTACCAGCGGGACTTCGAGGCCTGGAGGCGGGCGGCCGCGGAACTCGAGGAGATCACCAGCAACGAGCAGGACCGGGCCCGCGAGGCCGAGAACCTGCAGCGCTCCCTCGAGGAGATCGACAACGCCGCGGTCCGGGCGGGGGAGGACGAGGAGGTCAGGGCCCTCATCCAGCGACTGGAGAACGTCGAGGAGCTGCGCGCGGCCTCCCTAGGCGCCCACACCCACCTCGCCGGCGGGGATGCCGCTGACGCGGTGGAGATCCCGTCGGCCGAGGCCCTCATCGAGGCCGCCCGGCAGTCCCTGCTGCAGGCCCCGGGACAGGATGACGAGCTCACCGGACTGTCCCAGCGACTGGCGGAGGTGGGGATCCTTCTGGCCGATGTCTCCGGAGATCTGGCCGGCTACGCGGCTCGCCTGGATGACGACGCCGCCTCCGACCTGGACAGCGCCCAGTCCCGGCTGGCCGAACTGACCCGGCTGATGCGCCTCTACGGGCCCGAACTCACCGACGTGATCCGGTGGGCCGAGACCCACCGGCCGCGGCTGGAGGCCCTGCAGGGGGACACCGGGCGCATCGAGGAACTCACCGCCGAGGTCGCCCGCCTCGAACAACACGTACTGTCCGGTGCGAGTGAGCTGACGCGGCTGAGGACGGCAGGCGCAGCCACCCTCTCCGGGCTGGTCAGCGAGGAGCTGCACGCCCTGTCGATGCCGGACGCCACGTTCCACGCCACCGTCACCGCCGGCGGTCAGCCGGGGCCCCACGGTGCCGACGAGGTCCAACTCCTCCTCCAGCCCCATGCCGGCGCCGAACCGCGGCCCCTGGGCAAGGGTGCCTCCGGTGGTGAGCTCTCCCGCGTGATGCTGGCGCTGGAGGTGGTCCTGGCCGCCACGGACCCGGTCCCCACCTTCGTATTCGACGAGGTGGATGCCGGCGTCGGCGGAGAGGCCGCCGTCCAGATCGGCCGGCGCCTGGCCCGGTTGGCTGGGCACGTTCAGGTCATCGTGGTCACGCACCTGCCGCAGGTGGCGGCGTTCGCGGACCGGCACCTGAAGGTCACGAAGAACTCTGACGGCGATGCCGGGTTCACTACTTCGGACGTCGCGAGCCTCGAGGGCGAGGAGCGGGTGGGGGAGCTGGCCAGGATGCTGGCCGGCCGCGCTGACTCCGGGGCGGCTCGCGATCACGCGCGAGAACTCCTCGAGGCCTCGCACGCCTGAACGGGTGCTACGATCGAACTCCGTGGTGCATAAATCTTCTCGATTCCAGAAAACGCCCAACGCGACCCGCCAGATCTTCGTGACCGGCGGCGTGGCCTCTTCCCTCGGAAAGGGGCTCACGGCATCCTCCCTGGGTCATCTCCTGAGGGCACGGGGCCTCTCCGTGACCATGCAGAAGCTGGATCCGTACCTGAACGTCGATCCCGGTACCATGAACCCCTTCCAGCACGGCGAGGTCTTCGTCACGGAGGACGGGGCCGAGACCGACTTGGACATCGGCCACTATGAACGGTTCCTGGACGAGGACCTCGACGGCCTCAACAACGTCACCACCGGACAGGTGTACTCGACCGTCATCGAGAAGGAACGCCGGGGTGACTACCTCGGGGACACCGTCCAGGTCATCCCGCACATCACGGACGAGATCAAGCGCCGGATGCGACTGCCGGCCACGGAGGACGCCTCCGTGGGCGGAGACCAGCAGGACCGGGCCGCCGCGGACCGCCCGGCGCCGGACGTCATCATCACGGAGATCGGTGGAACGGTCGGTGACATCGAGTCGCAGCCGTTCCTGGAAGCCGCACGCCAGGTCCGCCAGGACATCGGACGGGACAACGTGTTCTTCGTGCATGTGTCTCTGGTGCCCTACATCGGCCCCTCCCACGAGCTGAAGACCAAGCCCACCCAGCACTCGGTGGCGGCGCTGCGCTCGATTGGTATCCAGCCGGACGCCATCGTCATCCGCTCGGACCGCGAGGTGCCGGCCGACGTGCGGGACAAGATCGCCCGCATGTGCGACGTGGACACTGATGCGGTCATCAACTGCGCCGATGCCCCCTCCATCTACGACATCCCCAAGGTCATCCATGCCCAAGGCCTCGACGCCTACGTGGTGCAGGCGCTGGACCTGAAGTTCAAGGACGTCGACTGGTCCACCTGGGACCGCCTGATCGGCGCGGTCCACCACCCGAAGCATGCGCTGGAGATCGCCCTGGTCGGCAAGTACATCGACCTGCCGGACTCCTATCTCTCCGTCACGGAGGCCCTGCGGGCCGGTGGCTTCGGTAATGACGCGACGGTCTCCATCCGCTGGGTTCCCTCAGACGACTGCGAGACCGAGGCCGGCGCACGGAAGGCCCTGGACGGCGTCGACGCCATCTGTGTCCCGGGCGGTTTCGGGGTCCGCGGGCTCGACGGCAAGATCGGCGCCCTGCGCCATGCCCGTGAGAACGGCATCCCGACCCTCGGCTTGTGCCTGGGGTTGCAGACCATGGTCATGGAGTACGCCCGCAACGTGCTGGGACTCTCCCAGGCCTCCTCGACCGAGTTCGAACCGGACACCGAGCACCCCGTGATCGCCACCATGGCGGAGCAAGAGCGCTTCGTCTCCGGTGGCGGTGACCTCGGCGGCACCATGCGCCTGGGCTCCTATCCGGCCACCCTGCGGGAGGGCTCCGCGGTCGCCCGGGCCTACGGGGCCACCGAGGTCACCGAGCGGCACCGCCATCGCTACGAGGTCAACAACGAGTACCGAGACCGGTTGGAGAAGGCAGGGCTGGTCATCTCCGGAACCTCCCCGGACGGCACCCTCGTGGAGTTCGTGGAGCTGCCGGCGGACGTCCATCCGTACTACGTGTCCACCCAGGCCCACCCGGAGTTCAAGTCCCGGCCGACCCGTCCGCACCCACTGTTCGCCGGACTCGTGGCCGCCGGACTGGAACACCGGAACACCCGCACCGCGGGCTGATCAGCAAGGACACCCGGTAACCCCATGACGCATCTGACTCCTCCACTCGCCCCGTACACCGAGCACGACGGCGGCCCGCTCGCGGACGTGCCCGCCGTGCGGCCCGCGGTCCACACCGAGACGGCCTTCGCGGGTGCGGTGTGGGACGTCACCCGCGAGGCCTTCCTGATGGTGCCGAGCGACGCAGCGGGGGAGGGCGCGGGTGGCCCGGACGTCGATCACCCGGACCTGTTGGTCCGCGAGTTCATCCGCCACCCCGGGGCCGTGGCCGTGGTGGCCCTGGATGATCAGGACCGGGTCCGGATGATCCGGCAGTACCGGCACCCCGTGGGCGAGGAGCTCTGGGAGATCCCCGCCGGACTGCTCGACGTCCCGGGGGAGCACCTGGTCGAGGCTGCCCGGCGGGAACTGGCCGAGGAAGCCGACCTGCGCGCGGACCGGTGGGATGTCCTCGCCGACTTCTACACCACCCCGGGGTCCTCCTCGGAGGGAATCCGGGTGTTCCTGGCCCGGGACCTGTCCCCGGTCCCGGTGGGGGAACGCCACGAACGCACCGGTGAGGAGGCCGGTATGCCGCTGGCCTGGGTGCCCGTGACAGAAGCCGTTCAGGCCGTGCTGGCCGGTCGGCTCCGCAATCCCTCCTCCGTGGTGGGCCTCCTCGCCCTCGTCGCCCACCGAGAAGGCGGCTACGCCGACCTGCGTCCTGCGGACGCGCCCTGGCACGGCCGTCCGGTTTCAACGTGAGCGGGCCGGCATGAGTGACCCATCGTGAGTGCCGAGCCCGCGGACGGTCCGCCGCGCACCCTGGCCCGTCCGGCCGAGGCGTACCTGGACCACCTGACCGTCGAGCGGGGCATGTCCCCCCATACCCTGGCCGCCTACCGCCGGGACATGAGCCGTTACCTGGCGTGGCTGCAAGGCCAGGGAGTGGACGAGCCCCGTCAGGTCGAGCGCCGGCATGTGACCGGGTTCCTCCAGGCCCTGGCCACCGGTGCCGATGGCGGGCACCCGCTCTCACCGCGGTCCGCCGCCCGGACCATCGTCGCCGTCCGTGGCATGCACCGCTTCTGGACCCTGGAACAGGTCACGGAGACGGACCCGGCCCAGGACGTCACCCCTCCTCGGCCGGCCCAGGAACTGCCCAAGGCAATCCGGGTGGACCAGGTGACCGCCCTGCTGGAGGCGGTGCCCACGGACACCCCGGCCGGCCTGCGGGACCGGGCGCTGCTCGAGTTCCTCTATGCCACGGGTGCCCGCATCTCCGAGGCGGTCGGGCTGGACGTCGACGACGTGGTCGGAGCCGTCCGCGGCCCCCTGGACGATTCCAACCTCCAAGGTAACCGAACCGAGCCCGGGGTGACCGGACCGGGGGAGTTCGGCACCGCCGTCGTCCGCCTGTTCGGGAAGGGCTCCAAGGAGCGCATCGTCCCGCTGGGTTCCTACGCGGCCACCGCCCTGGAGGCCTGGCTGGTCCGCGGACGTCCCACGCTGGCCGGTCAGCCCGGGACCGGGGGCCCCGCGCTGTTCCTCAACCAGCGCGGTGGACGGCTCTCCCGACAGTCGGCGTGGACGATTCTCAAGAAGGCCGGGGAGCGGGCGCACATCGATGCCGAGGTCTCCCCGCACACGCTGCGGCACTCGTTCGCCACCCATTTACTGGAGGGCGGCGCGGACGTGCGCGTGGTGCAGGAGTTGCTGGGGCACGCCTCCGTCACCACCACGCAGGTCTACACCCTGGTCACGGCGGACACGCTGCGCGAGGTCTACGCCGCGGCGCACCCCCGCGCCCTCCACTAGGCCGGGGAGAGGGCATCACGATCCCACAACGTCGGGCCGGACGGTGATGACATCGCTCACGGGTTGATGCTCAGATGGTGAGAGCCGGACGACGTCCCTCGGGGCGACCTACGGTCGGACTACCACCGGGCTACCACCCGCCGAAGCGGTGCTGTACGGAGCGCCCGGAGGCAGACGAGGGGATCACGATGAACAGCACCGCTGACCGGACCATCCAGGTAGGGCGACGCGCCCGAGCAGTAGCCCGCCACCGACTGTCGGCCGCCGTGGGGCTCGGGCTCAGTGCCGGCCTGGTGCTGAGCGCCTGCGGCACCGCTGACGAGCCCGCGGAATCGCCCTCCGCCACGACCGATCCCAGTTCGAGCCCGGTCGAGACCGTCACGGAGAGCCCGAGTCCCACCGCCGACCAGACCACCATGGAGACGGAGACATCATCGCCCTCTTCGCCGTCCGAGGACACCGACCGTGATCCGCTGGCCGGACCAACGCAGACCTACACCACCGAGTCCGGTACCTTCACCTGGACCTTCCCGGAGACCTGGACCGCCAGCCAGGAGGACTACAACGAGGAGAACCTGGACTATCTGGGCGTGCCCTACGAGGAGGTTCTGTTCCAGGATGCCGAGCAGGCCGTGGAATTCCGGGCCACCACCGGAATCGGTCCCACCGACAATGACGGACCGAAGCCGGACGTGGTCGGGGTCCTGGAGGCCGAGGAATTGCCGGAGATCCCGGTGAATGAAGGCGAGAACGCCACCGGCTCCGGGCCCGTCTGGTACCGGGCGGCGCTGCTGCAGGCCAACGAGGACATCCAGGACTCCGGGCGCTTCGACGGCCAGGAGTTCCTCCTCTCCGTGCAGGTCGTCAACATGCCCGAGGACGTTGACCCAGAGGGGACCGATGAGTCGTTCTGGTCCGCCTGGTTCTACGAGCAGCCCCCGGCTGAGGGCTTCGAGCACGGTGCGGCCACCTTCCTCTCCGGCACCGTCACCCAGGATGCCGCCGAGGAGACGACCGGACTGGAGGGCGAGGACGCGATGCGGGCCGTTCTGGACACCGAGGAGTACGCCGGGCTTCGGGCTGTGATGTCCTCCATGGAGGTCGATGTCCCCTGACAGTCCCGTCCGACGAGGACGACTACGTGGACCTGCGGGACGTGGCCACCTCGCTGGAGGTGACCGCACCCTGATCCGGCTGCCGCAGTACCGGCACTGAGAGACGACCCGGGCGGGGAGAGGACTTCGTGTTCTCTCCCCGCCCAGGTCGTCTCTGGGGTTCAGCCCGACTCAGGCGCCCGGCACGTGCCGTTCGTCCGGACCGTTGTAGGCGGACAGCGGCCGGATCAGCGAATTGTTGGCGCGCTGCTCCATGATGTGCGCGGTCCACCCGGTGATGCGGGCGGCGATGAACAACGGGGTGAACAGCTCGGTGTCGAAACCCATCAGGTGATACGTGGGGCCGGCGGGATAGTCGAGGTTCGGCTTGATGGCCTTGGCCTCGTCCATGGCCTGCTCGAGCCCGTTGTACAGCCCGAGGATCTCGTGGCGGCCGAAGTGCTCGATCATCGCGTCGAGCGCCTTCTTCATGGTCGGCACGCGTGAGTCGCCGTGCTTGTAGACGCGGTGGCCGAAGCCCATGACCTTCTTCTTCTGGGTCAGGGCGTCCTCCATCCAGGCCTTGGCGCGGTCCTTGGCCTCATCCTGGGACTCGTCCGGCCGGATGCCAATCTCGTCGAAGGTGTGCATGACGGCCTCGTTGGCGCCGCCGTGCAGGGAGCCCTTGAGCGCCCCGATGGCCCCGGTCACCGCCGAATGCAGATCGGACAGGGTGGAGGTGATGACGCGTGCGGTGAAGGTGGAGGCGTTGAAGGAATGCTCCGCGTAGAGCACCATCGAGACGCGGAACGCATCGACGACGGCGGGATCGGCCTCCTCTCCGAAGGTCATCCACAGGAAGTTCCGGGAGTAGTCCAGGTCCTCCCGGGGCGCCACCGGCTCGGTCGGGCCACCGGCGGTGCGTCGGCGCTGCTCATAGGCGACGACGGCGGGCAGCTGGGCGAACAGGGTCGTCGCCTTCTCCATCTCGGCCTCCGGGGAGGAGTCCTCCGACTTCGGGTGCTGGGCGCCCAGGATGGACACTGCGGTACGGACCGAGTCCATCGGGTGGCAGTCCACCGGCAACACGTCCAGGGCGGCCTTGACATCCGGGGACAGGGCCCGGTTGGAGCGCTCGTGGTCCGTGAAGGCAGCCAGCTGGGCGTCCGTGGGCAGCTCACCGTTCAGCAGCAGGTAGGCCACGGCCTCGAACGGCAGCGACGCGGCGAGCTCCTGCACGGGATAGCCACGGTAGAGCAGGGAGTTGGTGTCCGGGTTGACCTTGGAGATGGCGGTGTAGTCCGCCACCACTCCGGCGAGGCCCTTCTTGATCTCAGTGTCAGTCATGGGAGTGTCCTTTCGGGACGGGATTCGGGTCGGGTTCAGGCGTCTGCGCCGGAGTCCGTCCGGGTCTCCAACCCCGGAACCGGGAAATTGAAGACGGAGGAATCGAAGCCGTTGTAGCCCTCGTAGTCCACGAGCTCGTAGAGGCGTGCCCTGGTCAGCATCTCACCGACGGCGCCCTGCTGGGTACCCTCGGAGCGGATGGTGGACAAGGTGCGCTCCATGGCACCGAGGGCCGAGCGCAACAGTGTCACCGGGTAGATCACCAGGGCCACGCCGGCGGAGGCCAACTGTTCGCGGGTGAACAGCTCGGACTTGCCGAACTCGGTCATGTTGGCCAGTACGGGCACGTCCACCGCGTTGCAGACGGCCTCGAACTCGGACAGGTCCTTCATGGCCTCCGGGAAGATGGAGTCCGCGCCGGCGTCTGCCAGGGCCTTGGCCCGGTCGATAGCGGCGTTCAGCCCGCCGGCGCCGTCCACCCCGCGGATATCGGTGCGGGCCATGATCAGGAAGTTCTCGTCCCGGCGGGCGCTCGCAGCCGCCGCCACCCGCTGGGTGGCCGTGGCCAGGTCCACCACGGCCTTGTTGTCCAGGTGGCCGCAGCGCTTGGGGTTGATCTGGTCCTCGATGTGACATCCGGCGAGCCCGGCGTTCTCCAGTTCCTGGATGGTCCGGGCCACGTTCATCGGCTCTCCGAAACCGGTGTCCGCGTCCACGATGGCTGGCAGGTCCGTGACGCGGGCGATTTGCCCGGCCCGCTGGGCCACCTCCGTCAGCGTGGTCAGGCCGATGTCCGGCAGGGCCAACTCGTTGGCCAGCACCGCACCGGAGATGTACAGCCCCTGGAACCCCTGCTCCTCCACCAGTTTGCCGGAGAGGGGCGTATAGGCACCGGGGAACTGCACGGCGGCACCGGGCTGCAGCAGTTGCCGCAGGCGAACTCGCTTCTCGGCGGCAGTCAGTGACGAATACAGCATCAGAAGAGTCCCTTCGGGGCATCGGCCAGGTCGATGACGCCGGGGGCCGCGGTGATGTTCAGCTGGTCCAGCTCGCCGGCGCCGAGGGACGCGGTGCGCTGGGCGGCGTCGAGGAAGCGCTCGATCTCCTCGGGGGACACGAGGCCCTCGGCGAGGGTGCGGAATTTGTGGATGTACTGCTCCCGGGCAAACGGGCGGGCGCCCAGCGGGTGGGCATCGGCCACGGCGATCTCGTCCGTGATGGTCTCGCCGGAGGCGGTGGTGATGACGACCCGGCCGCCGAAGGCCTTCTCCGAGATGTCCAGGGAGTGGTACCGACGGGTCCACTCCTGGTCCTCCTCGGTGGTGACCTTGTGCCACAGCTCCACAGTGTCCGGCCGTCCGGCCCGCTCCGGGGAGTAGGAGTCCACGTGGTGCCACGCGCCGTCCTGCAGGGCCACCGTGAAGATGTACGGGATGGAGTGGTCGAGGGTCTCGCGGGAGGCCTTCGGGTCGTACTTCTGCGGGTCGTTCGCGCCGGAGCCGATCACGTAGTGCGTGTGGTGCGAGGTGTGGATGACGATCGAGGCGACGTTGGCGGGATCGGCCAGCTCGGGGTGCTCGCCGTACAGCTTGCGAGCCAGGTCGATCCAGGCCTGGGCTTGGTACTCCGCGGAGTGCTCCTTGGTGTAGGTGTCCAGGATGGCGCGCTTGGCCTCTCCGGGCTCCGGCAGGGGCACCGTGTACTGCGCGTCCGGTCCGTCCAGCATCCAGGCGATGACCCCGTCCTCGCCCTCATAGATCGGCACGGGCGAGGTCTGGCCGCGCATGGCACGGTCGGCGGATTCGACGGCCATCTTGCCGGCGAAGGCCGGGGCGTGGGCCTTCCACGTGGAGATCTCGCCCTTGCGGGACTGGCGGGTCGCCGTCGTCGTGTGCAGGCCCTGGCCAATGGCCTGGAAGATCGTCTCGGTGTCCAGGCCCAGCAGGGTCCCGATGCCGGCCGAGGCGGAGGGGCCGAGGTGGGCCACATGGTCGATCTTGTGGGCGTGCAGGCAGATGGCCTTGACCAGGTCCACCTGGAGCTCGTAGCCGGTGGCGATGCCCCGGATCAGGTCGGCGCCGCTGGCACCGCTGTGCTGGGCGACCGCCAGGATCGGCGGGATGTTGTCCCCGGGGTGGGAGTACTCGGCGGCCAAGAAGGTGTCATGGTAGTCCAGCTCGCGCACGGCCACGCCGTTGGCCCAGGCGGCCCATTCCGGAGAGACCTTCTCGGTGATGCCGAAGACGGAGGCTCCCTGTCCGCCGGACGTGGGTGCGTGGGTCAGGGCCTGTGCACGGGCGGCGACGATCGGTCCGCGGTTCAGGGAGGCGATGGCCACCGAGGCGTTGTCGATGATCCGGTTGATGACCATCTCCTCCACCTCGGGGTCGATGGCCACGGTGTCGGTGGCGACCTCGGCCATCTTCCAGGCGAGCTGGTCCTGGCGCTGCAGGTTTTCTTCGGAACGGTAGACGCGGACGTCGTGGTTGATCATGGGGTCCTCTCCAAGGTGGATGTGGGGTGGTCGGGGGTGGTTCCGGCCGGTTCGGCCGGTCCGGTCTGGCGGTTCTGGTGGGCCTGGTGGGTCTGGGTGCCGATGGGCTGGTGTGACTGCAGGTGTGCCAGGGCGTGGTGCAGGTGCAGGGTGGTGGTCGCGGCGGCCAGTTCGGGGTTCCGATCGGCCAGGGCCCGGGCGATGGAGGCATGCTCCGTGGCCGAGGCCGCCAGCCGCGCCGGGTCGTTCCGGGAGAAGCGGCGCAGCCGCGCGAGGTGAACGCGCAGGGACCGCAGGTGCTGGGCCAGGTAGGCGTTGGCACAGGCGGCATCCACTGCGGCGTCCAGCTCCGTGGTCAACTCGTAGTAGGACTCCGGATCCTCTCCGCGGCGCAGTGGTTCCACGGCGGACTCGAAGTGTGCGGCCAGTTGAGCGAAGACCTCCGGGTCGGCGTGCACGGCCGCCCGACGTGCGGCCAGCCCCTCGAGCACCGTGCGCAGGTCGAACAGGTCGTCGGCCTCGTCCAGGGAGACCTCCGTGACCACGGTCCCGCGCCCGCTGGAGGGGGCGGCCAGACCTTCGGAGACCAGGCGTCCGATGGCCTCGCGCAACGGCGTGCGGGACAGGCCCAGGCGGGCCGACTGCTCGACCTCGCCCAGGATCGACCCGGGAGGCAGCTGACCTTCGATGATCTCCTGCCGCAGCGTCCGGTAGGCACGTTCACTGGCTCTCACAAGGCCTAGCGTATACACAAATATCTAAATATGGGCGATTCGGGGAGAATCTGACCAAATGCGGCCCAATTTTCGGCCTTGAACCTCTTTTGCGTATACACAGGGTGGACGTGGCGTGACTCACGTTCTAGATTGGCCCCATGTCCTCAACGTCCTCAATGCGTGAGCCCACCCCGCCCTCCGAGCCCTCTGCACCCTCAGAGTCGTACGAGTCCATCTACCGCAGGTCCATCGAGGACCCGGAAGGATTCTGGCTGGAGGCCGCCGGTGCCATCGATTGGACCGAGCCGCCCACCCGAGCTCTGGACGACGCGGAGGCCCCGATCTACCGGTGGTTCCCCGGGGCCCGGTTGAACACGGCGGTGAACTGTCTGGACCGGCACGTGGCGGCCGGCCACGGCGAGCGCACCGCGATCATCTATGACTCGGCGGTGCTCGGCACCGTGGAGCACATCACCTACGCGGACCTGACTGACCGGGTGTCCCGCTTCGCGGGGGTACTGGTGTCCCTGGGCGTCGGCCGGGGGGACCGTGTGGTCATCTACCTGCCGATGACGCCGGAGGCGCACGTCGCCATGCTGGCCTGCGCCCGGATCGGTGCGGTGCACTCCGTGGTGTTCGGCGGATTCGCGGCCCGGGAGCTGGCGGCGCGCATCGATGACGCAAAGCCGACGGCGATCGTGACCTCCTCCGGGGGCATCGAGCCGAATCGGCGGGTGGAGTACCTGCCCGCGGTGGCCGAGGCCGTGGCCCTGGCGCAGCATCGGGTCGAGGCTGTGGTGGCCAAGCACCGCGAGGGTTTCGAGACCAGCTTGGAGTGGGCGCGGGCCAGTGTGCGGGACGGCGTCGGGAATGAGGCCGGGAACGCATCCGAGGCTGGAACCCGGTGGATCGACTGGGACGAGGCCGCGGCCGAGGCCCAGCCGGCGGCGCCCGTGGACGTGGCCGCCACGGATCCGCTGTACATCCTCTACACGTCAGGGACCACCGGCTCGCCCAAGGGCGTGGTCCGGGACCATGGCGGGCATGCGGTCGCCTTGGCCTGGACCATGGCGAACATCTACGACGTCGGTCCCGGGCAGACGATGTTCACCGCCTCGGACGTCGGCTGGGTGGTGGGGCACTCCTATATCGTCTACGCGCCGCTGCTGGTCGGGGCCACCACCGTGCTCTACGAGGGCAAGCCCGTAGGGACCCCGGACGCCGGGGCGTTCTGGCGGGTGGCCGCCCAGCACGGGGTGCGCTCACTGTTCACGGCACCGACCGCCCTGCGGGCCATCCGCAAGGTGGACCCGGAAGGAGCCCTGGCCGGGGACCATGATTTGTCGGCCCTCCAGACGCTGTTCGCGGCGGGGGAACGTCTGGATCCGGAGACCCAGGGCTGGATCGGTGACCTGCTGGGGGTGCCGATCGTGGACAACTGGTGGCAGACCGAGACGGGCTGGCCGATCGGCGCCAACCCAGTGGGACTGGAGGCCCTGCCCATCAAGACCGGCTCCTGCACCCGGCCCACTCCGGGCTACGCGGTGGAGATCCTGGACGGGAGCGGGCAACCCGTGGAGGCCGGGATCGAGGGCAACATCTGTCTCCGGTTGCCCCTGCCGCCGGGGACCCTGACCACGTTGTGGGGCAACGACCAGCGCTTCATCGACTCCTACCTCAGCGCCTTCGAGGGGTACTACGCCACGGGCGACTCGGGGCTGGTGGACGAGGAGGGCTACCTCTTCGTGATGGGCCGGACGGACGACGTCATCAACGTGGCCGGCCACCGGCTCTCCACGGGCGCCCTCGAGCAGGCGCTCGCCGCCCACCCGGCGGTGGCCGAGTGCGCGGTGATCGGATTGGCGGACCCGCTCAAGGGCCAGCGGGCCTCCGGCTACGTGGTGCTCAAATCCGGGGTGGAGGTCGAGGGTGCCGCCGGGATGGAGGAGCTGCTGGCCGAGCTGCGCGCCACCGTCCGCACTTCGGTGGGCGCCGTGGCCGACTTCAAGCAGGTGGCTGTGGTGGACGCGCTGCCGAAGACCCGGTCCGGGAAGATCCTGCGCAAGACCATGCGGCAGATGGCCGATGGCGAGGAGTACGTGGTGCCCTCCACCATCGAGGACCGTTCCGTGCTCGACGCCCTCGCGCCGACCCTCCGCACCGGCCCGTAGGCTATCCGGGCGTGGGGCCGCGACCGGACCAGCGGTACTCGTTCTCCGGCCGTCCCGGCGTGCCGTAGCGGGGCGAGCGGTCCACCAGTCCCTGCCGGAAGAGGTGCTCCAGGTAGCGCCGTGCCGTCACCCGGGACGTCCCGACGGCGGCCCCCACCTCACCGGCGCTGCGTCCGGCCGCCGGGCCGGCCTCGGAGGGCCCGCTGCCTGAGCTGTTGCCGGAGCTGCTGCCGGAGTCCGGGGCAGGCCCGGTGACCGCAGCCGGGGCGGAGCGGAGCAGATCCACGATGGCGTCGAGGGTGCCCTCGGTCAGCCCCTTGGGCAGGGCGGCCGGGCCGGTGCTGCCGCGATGGCGGAACGCCCGGTCCACTTCCGCCTGGCTGCGGACCGACCCGGTTCCGGCGAGGCCGGTGGACAACTCCCGTGCCGCTCGCAGGCGTTCGGCGAATTCGGGATAGCCGAAGGGCTTCACCAGGTACTGGACCACGCCCAGGGCCATGGCCTGGCGGATGGTGGGTACGTCGGTGGCCGCGGTCATGGCCACCACTGCCCCGGCGAATCCCGCCGATCGCATCCGGCGGAGCACCTCCAAGCCGTGTCCGTCCGGAAGGTTCATGTCCAGCAGCACCAGGTCCACGCCGAAAGAGCCGTGTTCGCGCCACTGGGTGGACAGGAACCGCACCGCGTCGGCCAGGGTGGGGGAGAGATGCACCTGCCGGTAGCCGCCGGCCTGGGCCAGGTACTCCCCGTAGGTGTCTGCCGCCAGGACCTCGTCCTCCACGATCAGCACGCGCTCACCGGTCATGATGGTCTCCTTCCGTCCTCGTGGGTGGCGTGTTGTCCGCCGGCCGCCGTGGTGGGTGGACGACGTCCGCCGGCAGGGGCAGCTCCACGGTGAACACGGTGCCGGAATCCAGGGCCAGCTCCACGTCCCCGCCCAGCGAGAGCGCCGTCTGCCGGACCAGGGCGAGGCCGATGCCCCGGCCGGCGGAACCTGCGGGCTTGGTGGAGAAACCCAGGTCGAACACGTGTCCGCGGTCCTCCGGGGAGGGGCCGGAACCGCCGTCGGCCACCTGCAGGACCAGCCAGCCGGCGTCGGTGTGGGCCTCCGCCTCCACCCAGCGGTCCTCCGCCGGCCGTGCTGGCTCCGCTGCCGCGTCGATCGCGTTGTCCACCAGGTTGCCGAGGATCGTCACCAGATCCTGTGCGGAGAATCCGGTGGGGGAGTCCACCTCGATCCGGTAGTCCATCCGCACCCCGCGCTCGCGGGCCTGGGCGGCCTTGGCCGCCAGCAGGGCCTGTACCGCCGGTTCGCCGGTGGGATCCAGCGGGCCCGGTTGGGCGGTGCCGGCCGCCACACCGGAGGCCAACAGGTCGCGAGCCTGATCGATTCGGCCCAGTTCCACGAGGGACAGCACCGTGTGCAACCGGTTGCCGTGCTCATGTGTCTGGGCACGCAGGGCATCGGTCAGGGACCGGGTGCTCTCCAGCTCTCGGTTCATCTCCTGCACCTCCGTGCGGTCGTACAACGTCACCACCGTGCCCCCGTCGGTGCCGGCCGGGGCCGGCTGTCTCCGTCCACGCCGCCACGCAACCGGTGTCCGGAGCCGCGCCGGTGGGCCGGCCGGGCGGGTGCGGTGCTGGTTGACCACCAGGATGCGGCCGGGGACGGCGAACAGCTCGTCCTGGGTATCCCGGCCGGACTCCAGCAGTCCGGCCAGTGGGCGTGGCAGGTCGAGATCCGTGAGCGAGACGGTCCCCGGTGTGTGGTCTGGCCGGTGGCCGAAGGGCGGGAGGCCGAGCAGGACGGCCGCGCGGTCGTTGTACAGGCTCAGCTCGCCGGTGCCGGAGACCAGCACCATGCCCTCGTTGATGTTGTGCAGGGCGGTGTCCAGCACAGTGAACCGATGGGCCAGCTCCTCCGGGCCGAGCCCGTGGGTGGTCCGGCGGATATAGCGGCCCAGGGCGATGGAGCCGGCCAGCCCGAGGGCGGCGACGAGTCCCATGCCCAGCAGGATGCGCGGGATCTGGGCGGTCGCCGCGATGTCCAGTTCGGAGACGCGGTGGCCCACGCCGACAATGCCGACCACCTCGGCCCCGGGGGTATCCGAGGACAGGACGGGGACCAGGGCGCGGAGGGAGAGGCCGGCGGGCCCGGTGGCCACCGTGTCGACCTGGTCCCGGCCAACCAGGACGGCAGAGAGGTCGTCCGGGTACCGGGTGCCGTTCTGGGCCGGGTCCCGGTGGGCGACCCGGGCGTAGTCGGTGCCGAAGAACGTCACCCAGTCCACCTGGGCCTGTGCGGCCAACTCGGTGGTGAGCGGTTGGAGTGCCGTGCTGGGGTCGGCAGACAGGAAGCCGTCACGGATCCGCTCCTCGTCCGCGATCAGGCGCGCCGTGGAGAGCACATTGTCCCGCTCCAGCCCGTAGACGGTCCGCTTGGTCTGCTGGTAGCTGACGGCCACCAGGGCGACGGTGAGCACCAGGAGGCCGAGCAACTGGGCCACCGCCAGCCGACGGGCGATGCTCCACGGACGCCGGGAGGCTCTGGACGTGTCGTGGCGGGAGCGCAGGCGTCGCTCGTCCACTCCGCCTCCCGTCGTCGATCCCGCCGTCCTGCCCACCGTGATTCCTCGCTCTTCGCCATGAACTTTATGACCGCAAGGGTGATGTGACGCACATCCCACGGTGATGATCGTCCCAACGAAGAGACCGTGCGTCACCGGCCACCACTGTAGAGGACACCCCCATGACGAACCCATCTGACCAGGCCGCGACGCGGCACGCCCCCGTCGGCCCACCGGCGTCGGGTCCCGCAGCAGACCGGATGCCGGCCAAGCCGGCGAAGAAGAAGGACCGCACACACTGGCTGTACATCCTGGTGATCGCCTCGGTGATCCTGGGGGCCGCCGTCGGGCTGATGTTCCCGGAGTTCGGCAAGTCCCTCAAGCCGCTGGGCGACGGCTTCGTCTCGCTCATCAAGATGATGATCGGCCCGGTCATCTTCTGCACCATCGTGCTCGGCATCGGGTCCATCGCGAAGGCCGCCACCGTGGGCAAGGTGGGCGGCCTGGCGCTGCTGTACTTCATGGCCATGTCCACCTTCGCCCTGGGCCTCGGACTCGTGGTCGGCAACCTCGTCCACCCGGGTGAGGGCCTGGCCCTGACCCCCTACGATCCTGACGCCGCCCAGGCGGACCTGGATCCGACCGTCGCGTTCCTGCTGGACATCATCCCAGGGTCGGTGCCGGTGCTGCCGGTGCTGTTCGTCGCCCTGCTGGTGGGCTTTGCCCTCCAGGGCATGGGTGAGTCCGGAAAGCCGCTGCTCAAGGGCCTCACCCTGATCCAGGGTGTGGTGTTCCGCATCCTCATGATGATCATGTGGATCGCGCCGGTCGGCGCCTTCGGTGCCATCGCCGCCGTCGTGGGCTCCACCGGTTGGTCCGCCATCGGTGCCATGGCCCTGCTGATGGGCGCCTTCTATGCCACCTGCGTCGTGTTCATCGTGGTGGTGCTCGGCACCCTGCTCCGCCTCGTCACCGGCGTGAGCATCTTCAAGCTGATGAAGTACCTGGGCCGCGAGTACCTGCTCATCTTCGCGACCTCCTCCTCTGAGTCCGCCCTGCCGCGCCTGATCGCCAAGATGGAGCACGCCGGCGTGCACAAGTCCGTGGTGGGCGTCACCGTGCCCACCGGGTACTCCTTCAACCTGGACGGGACGGCCATCTATCTCACCATGGCGGCCCTGTTCGTCTCCAACGCCATGGGCCTGGAGATGAGCCTCGGCGAGCAGATCGGCCTGCTGGTGTTCATGATCATCGCTTCCAAGGGCGCCGCCGGTGTCACCGGCGCCGGCCTGGCCACCCTGGCTGCAGGTCTCCAGGCACACCAGCCGCAGCTGCTCGGCGGCATGGGCGTGATCGTGGGCATCGACAAGTTCATGTCCGAGGCCCGCGCCCTGACCAACTTCACCGGCAATGCCGTGGCCACCATGCTCATCGGCAAGTGGGTCGGAGAATTCGACCCGGTCAAGGCTGACAACGTGCTTTCCGGGCGGGACAAGTTCGACGAGGAGATGGTGGTCGGGCATGGCCTGGGCGACTACTCCGACGATCGTTCTGCCGAGCGCTCCGCGGAACGTGGGCAGCCAGGCGCCGGTCAGGGTGCACCCGAGTCCGGGAACCAGGGGCGCCCCTTCGACCCGCTCGAGTCGCCGACCGCTGCCGAGCAGGCCTTCGAGGGCCACCCGGAGTCCAGCCTCAACGTGGTCGGCTCGGCCCCGCAGCGTTGAGGTCCCGGCGACATATCACCTTCAGGCTGCGGTTGAACGTCAAGGCTCGCCGTCAAGGACGGGGAATTTTCCGGGCGGACGCCGATCCGGACTAGGGTGTATCCATGCCGCAGCAGCTTACGTTGTTCAGCGTGGGCGACCTCACAGCACGGCGGACACATGGACCTACGGCAGGAGACGGCAGCATCGTGAACCAGGAAGAGCCCACGCCAGTCCTCATGATCACCGGTGACCCGGTCATCGGACCCACGGGACGGCCCAAGCATGAATTCCCGGAGCCGGTGCAGTTGGAAACCCACGGTCCAGCGCGCGTGATCTCCATGGTCAACCAGAAGGGCGGGGTCGGCAAGACGACCTCCACCATCAACCTCGGTGCCGCTTTGGCCAGCTACGGCCGGCGAGTGCTCATGGTCGACTTCGACCCCCAGGGAGCCCTCTCCGCCGGCCTCGGGGTCAGCCCTCATGAACTCGACACCACCGTGTACAACGTCATGATGGAACGGTCCGTCACCGCCCGGGATGCCATCGTGGAGACCGAGTTCGAGGGCATCGACCTCCTGCCGGCCAACATCGATCTCTCGGCGGCGGAGGTCCAGCTCGTGAACGAGGTGGCCCGGGAACAGGTCCTGGAACGGTCCCTGCGCCAGGTCCGAGACGACTATGACGTCATCCTCGTGGACTGCCAGCCGTCCCTGGGCCTGCTGACCGTCAACGCCCTGACCGCCTCCCACGGCGTGATCATCCCGCTGACCGCCGAGTTCTTCGCCCTGCGCGCCGTGGCGCTGCTCGTGGAGACGATCGAGAAGATCCAGGACCGCATCAACCCGGACCTCGAGATCGACGGCGTGCTGGCCACCATGTTCGATGCCCGGACCCTCCACTCGAAAGAGGTCGTCAGCCGCCTCGTCGAGGCCTTCGGTGACCGGGTCTTCGAGACCGTGATCAAACGCTCCATCAAGTTCGCCGATGCCACCGTGGCCGCCGAACCCATGACCACGTTCGCCCAGAACCATGAGGGCGCCAAGGCCTACCGCACACTGGCCCGCGAACTGATCTGGCGCGGCGGGGCGCCGTGACCCCAGGCGCCGGGGCAGCCGCCCCGGACGTCGCCAGGAACCTGGCCGGCGGCCTGTCCGAGAACCTGGACGCCGAGGACGGTGTCCCCTCCGGGTTCTCCGTCACCCTGACCAACTTCGCCGGACCCTTTGACCTGCTGCTCTCCCTCATCGCCCGCCGGCAGATGGACATCACCGAGGTGGCGCTGGCCGAGGTGACGGACGAGTTCATCGCCTACGTGAGGACCCTCCGGCATGACGCCGGTGCCGGGCTGGACCCCGAGCTGGATCCCGGCCGGGCCGAAGGGCAACGAGGCCGGCCGGACCTGGCCGCCTTGGATGCCTCCAGCGCCTTCCTCGTGGTCGCGGCCACCCTGCTCGACCTGAAGACGGCTCGGCTGCTTCCTGCCGGCACCACGGACGCGGAGGAGGACGTGGCCCTGCTCGAGGCCCGAGACCTGCTGTTCGCCCGACTGCTGCAGTACAAGGCCTTCCGCGACATCTCCACGCTCCTGAGCGAGAAGATGCGGGCCGAGGCCCGTCGCTTCCCGCGCCAGGCCACGCTGGATCCACGTTTCGCGTCCCTGCTGCCGGAGTTGGTGTGGACGCTGAGCCCCGAGCAATTCGGCGCGCTGGCCGAGGACGTCCTCGCCCGGACCCCGAAGCCGGCGGAACAGGTGAGCCTGGAGCACCTGCACGCCCCAGCCGTCTCGGTCCGCGAACAGACAGGCCTGCTGGCCGCCCGGTTACGCGAGGCCGGCCGGCTCGCCTTCCGCGAGTTGGTGTCCGACGCCGGCTCCACCCTCGTGATCGTCGCCCGTTTCCTCGCGCTGTTGGAGATGTTCCGGGATCGCGCCATCACCTTCGACCAGGAGGTCCCGTTGGGGGAACTGGTGGTCCGGTGGGACCCGGATGCCCCCGACGAGAGGCCGGAACCCGGTCCCGATGACGACGAGGAGTGGTCATGAGCGAGCTCGAGGATGTGCGCGGACAACTCGAGGCCGTGCTGATGGTCGTGGACGAGCCCGTCACCGTGGCTCAACTGGCCGAGGCGACCGGTGCAGACGCCCGGCAGGTGGCCGATGTGCTCTCAGCCCTCGCCAGCGACTATGATGGACTGTCTGGCTCCCCACGGCGCGGCTTCGAGTTGCGCGAACTTGCCGGCGGCTGGCGCATCTACTCCCGTCCGGCCCATGCAGAGGTGGTGGAGCGGTTCATCGTCGAAGGCCAGACGGCACGGTTGACCCAGGCCGCCCTGGAGACCCTGGCCGTGGTCGCCTACCTGCAGCCGGTCACGCGATCCCGCGTGGCGGGAATCCGCGGGGTGAACTCCGATTCGGTCATGAGAACCCTCGTCAGCAGGGGCCTCGTGGCGGAGGCCGGCAGCGACCCGCACTCCGGGGCGGTGCTGTACGAGACCACGGGCTACCTGCTGGAGACGCTGGGGGTGGGCAGCCTCCAGGAGCTGCCCAAGCTCTCGAACCACCTGCCCGGCCTGTCGGAACTGGCCGGTATGGACCAGACTGAATTCAACACCTGACCGCCGTCCAGCAAGACGGCACACCACTCCGATCAATTGAACACAACGAAGAGGACAGAACACTGATGAATGACCGCAAGCCGGGAGGCTCCGGAAAGAAGAACAACAGCTACCGCAGCAAACCTCAGCCGAGCAAGCCCCAGCAGGGCAAGCCCGGCAAGGGCCAGTCCTCCCCGGGGCAGCCGCGCAAATCCTGGGGCACCCCGGGACCCGGGCAGAGGGGCGGACCGTTCCGCGACGACTCCAAGAAGGGGTACGACCGCAACCTCGGGGCGGCCAAGAAACCCACCCGCCCCAACCGTGCTCAGCGGGAGCAGAACTTCTCCTCGGTCCACACCCCCGAGGGTGTGCGCCTGCAGAAGGTTATGGCCTCCGCCGGTGTGGCTTCCCGCCGGGTCTGTGAGGACCTGATCGCCGAGGGACGTGTGGAGGTGGACGGCAAGGTCGTCACCGAGACCGGTATCCGTGTGGATCCGGACACGGCCGTCATCCACGTGGACGGTCTCCGCCTGCAGCTGGACACCACCCTGCGGTACTTCGCGTTCAACAAGCCCCGCGGCGTCGTCTCCACCATGGACGACCCCGATGGCCGGCCGTGCATCTCCGACTACCTCAAGAAGGGCAAGTACGACTCCACGCGCCTCTTCCACGTGGGCCGCCTGGACACCGAGACCGAGGGCCTGCTGTTGCTGACCAACGACGGTGAACTGGCCAACCGGCTGACCCACCCGAGCTTCGAGATCCCCAAGACCTACCTCGTCCAGGTCCACGGTCCGATGGCCAAGGGCGTCGGCGCGCAGCTCAAGGAGGGCATGCAGCTCGAGGACGGCTTCGCCCAGGTGGACTCGTTCAAGCTGGTGGACTCCACGCCGGGCCACGTGCTGGTGGAGGTCGTCATGCACTCCGGCAAGAACCGGATCGTGCGCCGCATGTTCAAGGAGGTCGGGTACCCGGTCGAGCGCCTCGTCCGGGTGAAGTTCGGCCCCATCAGCCTCGGCGACCAGAAGCAGGGCACCATCCGCCAGATGGGCCGCCAGGAACAGGGCCACCTCATGGCCGCCGTGAACCTGTGATGGCGCCACGGGGTATCCCCGAACCGGTGCTGATCCGCGGAACCGGGCTGCTGGGCACCTCCATCGGCCTCGGCCTGCGGTCCGCCGGAGCGGACACCTACCTCTCCGACCCCTCCCCGTCGGCCCAGGCGGTCGCCGTGGACATCGGTGCCGGCCAGGCCTTCCCGGGTGACCTCACGGCAGCCCCGTCGCCTGGCGTCGTCGTGGTGGCTGCACCACCGGATGTCGCCGGGCAGGTCGTCATCGATTCGCTCGTGCGGTTCCCGGGTGCCGTCGTGCTGGACATCGCCTCCGTCAAGGGGGCGATCCGGCGTGAGGTGGACGCCGCCGTCGTGGGCGGGACTCTGACGCCGGCGCAGGCCGCACGGTACGTCGGCACCCACCCCATGGCCGGGCGCGAGCGATCCGGTCCGGTGGCCGCCCGCGGTGCCCTG
Source organism: Citricoccus muralis (assembly GCF_003386075.1). GTDB lineage: Bacteria > Actinomycetota > Actinomycetes > Actinomycetales > Micrococcaceae > Citricoccus > Citricoccus muralis. Next base: position 1,358,181 of record NZ_QREH01000001.1, on the reverse strand, counting down.
TTCACCGCCGCCCCGTGGGTGGTCTGCGCGAAGGGGGACACGTCGCCGGAGGCCGTGTCCGCCGCGGAGGAGATCGCCCGGGTGCTCGGGGCCACCGTGCACCGGATGTCCGCCGAGGACCATGACGCCTCGGTGGCCCTGATCTCCCACTTGCCGCAGATCGCCGCCTCACTGGTGTCGTCGCGGCTGCAGGAGACCCCGGCCCAGTCCCTGGCCCTATCCGGCAACGGGCTGCGGGACACCACCCGCATCGCGGCGTCGGATCCGCAGCTGTGGGTTCAGATCCTGGCGGCCAACGCGCCGGACATCCTGCAGATCCTCTACGGGGTGCGCGAGGACCTGGACCGGCTGATCACCACCATGGAGGAGCCCCTGGCCCCTGGAGCCCGGCTGGACATCGCCCAGCTGATCGCCGAGGGCAACGCCGGCCACGCCCGGATCCCGGGCAAGCACGGCGCCCCGCCGCAGGCCTTCGCCGTGGTCACCGTGATTGTGGACGACACCCCGGGGCAGATCTCAGCCGTCCTGCAGGATGTGGGGGAGGCTGGCGTCAACGTGGAGGACCTGCGCATGGACCACTCCGCGGGCCACGAGGTGGGGATGCTGGAGATCTCCGTGCTGCCCGGGCGCAAACAGGATCTGACGGACGCGCTGACTGCGCAGGGATGGAAGGTGGTCTGAATGACCGAGACGACAACCCCAACCGGGCTCCGGCCCCCGAGCCAGCGCCTCGTCGTGGCCGTGGACGGGCCCTCCGGCTCCGGCAAGTCCTCGGTCTCCCGGGCCATCGCCCGCCGGCTCGATGCCGCCTACCTTGACACCGGCGCCATGTACCGGGCCGTCGCGTGGCACTGCCACCATCAGGGCGTCCTCGACGACCCTGACGCGGTCGTCGCCGCGGTCCAGGACATGGACCTGGTCCTGTCCGTGGATCCGGACCACGAACGAGTGGTGGTGGGCACCGACGACATCACTGAGGCCATCCGCGAACCCGGCATCTCCGCCGTCGTGTCCGTGGTGGCCACCAACCGTGCCGTGCGCGAGCTGCTCGTGGCCCGTCAGCGCGCCGAGATCGACGCGCACCGCAAGATCGTGGCCGAGGGGCGGGACATCACCACCGTGGTGGCTCCCGACGCCGACGCGCGGATCCTGCTCACCGCGTCCGCCGAGGCACGCACGGCCCGCCGCGCCGCCCAGCTGGGAGGCACCGTGGAGGCGAAGGATCTGGCCGAGCAGGTGTCCGGCCGGGATGCCAAGGACTCCACCGTGGTGGACTTCATGACCCCCTCCGACGGGGTGGGCCTGGTGGACTCCACCGAACTCGATTTCGAGGCGACCATCGAGGCCATGCTGGCCGAGATCACCCGCCAACAGTCCAACCGGACAACACAACAGACGACCAACCCGGAAGGGGACCGCGCATGAGCACCGAGAACAGTGCGTCACGCGACGCCGGAGCATCAACGCCGGACGACGGCACCGAGTACCAGCCGATCGGCAGTGACCAGATCGAGGAGAAGCTGGCCGCCCTCTCCGACGAGGAGGCCCATCAGCGGGCCGAGGCCCTCCGAGCCGGGCTCGAGGACTACGACCTCGACGAGGAGGACACGGCACTGCTGCGCGGCTGGGAGGACGGTGACCCCGAGCCCGAGGAGGCGCCGGCACCCCCGGTGCTCGCCGTCGTCGGGCGCCCCAACGTGGGCAAGTCCACCCTCGTCAACCGCATCATCGGCCGCCGGGAGGCCGTGGTGGAGGACGTGCCCGGGGTGACCCGGGACCGCGTCAGCTACGAGTCCGAATGGGGCGGCAAGACCTTCACGGTGGTGGACACCGGCGGTTGGGAGCATGACGCCAAGGGCATCCACCAGCGCGTGGCCGAGCAGGCCGAACGCGCTGTGGACGTGGCCGACGCCGTCCTGTTCGTGGTGGACGCCACGGTGGGCGCCACCTCCACCGACGAGGCCGTTGTCAAGCTGTTGCGCCGCAAGGGCCGCCCCGTGCTGCTCGTGGCCAACAAGGTGGACGACATCTCCCAGGAGGCCGATGCGGCCTCGCTGTGGGGCCTGGGCTTGGGCCAGCCGTTCCCGGTCTCCGCCGTGCACGGCCGGGGGACCGGCGACCTGCTGGACGCTGCCATGGATGCCCTGCCCGAGGTGACCGCCTACGGTGGGCTCATCCCGCGCGGGGGCCCCCGTCGAGTGGCGCTGCTGGGCCGGCCGAACGTGGGCAAGTCCTCGCTGCTGAACCAGCTCGCCGGTTCGGACCGCGTGGTGGTGGACGAGACCGCCGGGACCACGCGTGACCCGGTGGACGAGCTCGTCGAGCTGGGCGGCCGCATGTGGCGCTTCGTGGACACCGCCGGCATCCGCCGCCGGCAGCACATGGCCCACGGCTCCGACTACTACGCCTCGCTGCGGACCCAGTCTGCCCTCGACAAGGCCGAGGTGGCCGTGGTGCTGCTGGAGGCCTCGGAGGTGCTCTCCGAACAGGACGTGCGCATCCTGCAGCTCGTGCTGGACTCCGGCCGGGCCGTGGTCCTGGCGTTCAACAAGTGGGACCTCATGGACGAGGACCGCCGCACCTACCTGGAACGGGAGATCGACCGGGACCTGGCCCACGTGGCCTGGGCGCCACGCGTCAACCTGTCGGCCAAGACCGGCTGGCACAAGGACCGCCTCGTGCCCGCCCTGGACACGGCGCTGGACTCCTGGGACACCCGTATCCCGACGGGCAAGCTCAATGCCTTCCTCGGTGAGCTCGTGGCGGCTCACCCGCACCCCGTGCGTGGCGGCAAGCAGCCCCGCATCCTGTTCGCCACCCAGCCCTCCACCCAGCCGCCGCGGATCGTGCTGTTCACCACTGGGTTCCTGGAGCCCGGCTACCGCCGCTTCATCATCCGGCGCCTGCGTGAGACGTTCGGTTTCGAGGGAAGCCCGATCGAGCTGGGCATGCGGGTGCGCGAGAAGCGGACCAGGAAGCGCTGAGGCACGGGGCGTAGGGTCGGTCCCAGGAGACGACCGACCTGAAGGAGTGTGCATGTCCCCGTTCACCAGTTCCAAGATCCGCTTGACCTCCCGCCCCGAGGGGAAGCCGACGCCTGAGGACTTCTCGATCGACCAGGTCGCCCACGGCGAGCTGGAGCCCGGCCAGGTGCGGGTGTCCAACGAGTTCATCTCGGTTGATCCCTACATGCGTGGGCGGATGAATGCGGGCCGCAGCTACGTGAAGCCCTACGGCCTGGGGGAGACCATCACCGGTGGTGCCGTCGGCAGGGTGGTGCAGTCCGCGGCGGACGACCTGCCCGAGGGTACCGCGGTGCTGCACCAGCACGGCTGGACCGACGCGGTTCAGGATGACGCCTCCACGTTCCAAGCCGTGCCGGAGCTCGACGGCCTGCCCCTCTCGTTGTACCTGGGCCTGCTGGGCATGCCCGGACTGACCGCCTACGTGGGGCTGACGAGGGTCGCCGAGCTGCGCCCGGGGGACAGCCTGTTCGTCTCCGGCGCCGCGGGCGCGGTGGGCACCGCCGTCGGCCAGATTGCCCGGCAACTGGGTGCCGCCCGCCTGATCGGGTCCGCCGGGTCCGCTGAGAAGGTCAGTCTGCTGAAGGACAAGTACGGCTTTGACGTGGCGCTGAACTACCGGGACGCGCCGATCCGCGAGCAACTGGTGCGGGCGTTGGAGCACGAGGGTGTGGACGTGTTCTACGACAATGTGGGCGGCGACCATCTGGAGGCCGCCCTGGAGGTCATGAACGACTTCGGCCGGCTGGCACTGTGCGGGGCGATCTCCAGCTACAACGCCACTGAACGCCCGGCCGGACCGGACAACATGGGCAACATGGTCACCCGGCGCCTGCGGATGCAGGGATTCATCGTGGCCGAGGTGGCCTCCGAGCATCCGGAGGTCACCGAGGAGTTCCGGGAACGTATGACGGGGTGGTTGTCGGCCGGAGACGTCACCGCTGAGGAGACCGTCGTGGAAGGCCTCGAGCACACCGTGGACGCATTCGTGGACATGATGCGCGGGGGCAACACCGGCAAGATGGTGGTGAGGGTCGGCTGATCCGTGCTGCGGTCACGACCGACGGCATCGCCGCGGCCGTCACCGTCCCGCTGGTCCGGGACCATGCTGACGGTGGTGTACAGTTGACTGGTGGATTGATCCGGTGAGGATCAGTTCCACGGGCTATGGCGCAGCTTGGTAGCGCGCTTCACTGGGGGTGAAGAGGTCGTGGGTTCAAATCCCGCTAGCCCGACCATGTGATCTTTCAGGAGATCGGCGAAAGCCCGGACCCCAGATGGGGTCCGGGCTTTTCGCTTGCCTGGGTTTGCTGGGTTTGCGTGAGTTTGCCTGGAGGTGGTGAGGGTGGCCACTGGGTCACGGCGGGCCGGGTAGGCGCCGTCAGTCTCCAGCCGGGACGACCGCCCGGATGTGGGCGCGTTCGCCCTGGCGGCCGACGAGGCTGAGGTACTCGACGGGTCCGGAGCTGGTGGCCCCGAACCAGTGCGGGGTGCGGGTGTCGAATTCGGCAGCCTCCCCGGCCTTCAGGCGGAGGTCTTGGTCCCCGAGGACCAGGCGCAGGGTCCCATTGAGGATGTACACCCAGTCATGACCTTCATGGGTTCGTGGATCGGGGACGAGATCGTCGCTGCCGGTGGGGCGGACGAACTTGTACGCCTGGATTCCGCCGGGCCTGCGGCTGAGCGGGATGATCACCGACCCGTCGGGGCAGGACATCGGCCGAAGGTCAAGCCGGGGGTCCGCGGTGCGCGGGGCGTCCACGAGGGAGTCGATGGTGACGCCGTAGTAGCGGGCCAGGGGCAGCAGCTGTTCCAGGGTCGGCCGACGCAGTCCGGCCTCCAGCCGAGAGAGGGTGCTGGCCGAGATCCGGGTCTCGGCCGCCAACTGGGTGAGCGTGACGTCGCGGCGCAGTCGCAGTTGCTTCAGGCGTGGCCCGACGGCGTCCAGGGTCTGTTCAGGAGTTTCGTTCATCCCACCAGTTTGCCATCCGGCACAACAGTTTGCATTTCGGGATGGTGGCGGCGAGTCTGGAGAGAACACGACAACGACAACGACGACGGCACGAACACGCCACGGCACGAAGGGTAGCGGCATGCACACAGAGGACGATCCGCGAGAACAGCACCGTTTCGACCAGGAGTACTGGGAGCGGCATTGGACGCCCGACGCCGAGGCGGGGGAGGATGCCCGTCAGCCGATGCCGGTGAGTCCCTATCTCGAGGCTGAGATCGGATACCTGGCACCGGCCACCGCGTTGGACGCGGGCTGCGGGACGGGGACCGAGGCGCTCTGGCTCGCCCACCGAGGCTGGCAGGTGACCGGCGCCGACATCTCCGCGACGGCCTTGACCGCCGCGGCCGCCCGGGCCGAGGCCGAGGGTATGGCCAGTCGCGTGTCCTGGATGGAGGCGGACCTGACCCAGTGGGAACCGGGCCGGACGTGGGACCTGGTGGTGACCCACTACGCACACCCCGATTCCGGGCAGCTGGCCTTCTACGAGCGCATCGCCTCCTGGGTGGCGCCCGGCGGCACCCTGCTGATCGTGGGGCACCTGCACGCGCCACACTCCGGACGCCACGATCACGACGAGCACAATCAGCACGACCGTCACGACGGTCACGACGGTCACGGCGGATCCGGGCACCCGGAGGGGTCCACGGCCACCCTGGCCGGCATCACCACGCTGTTCTCGGTGCCGGGTTGGACCGTGGAGCGCGGTTACGAGAGCACCCGCACCGTGGAGGCGGGGGAACGCTCCGTCACCCTGCAGGACGTGGTCGTCCGCGTCACCCGGACCTGATCCACAGTCGCGGGTGCCGGCGCCCGCCAAAGCCCCACGCCCGCCGTCGCCCGCGCCTACCGCTGCGGTCCGGGCCGGGCCTACGCTCTACGGGTGGATCAGCTCACGCGCCCCGCCCGAGAACGCTGGCGCACCTTTGCCCTGATCCTCGCGAACACGGCAGTGGCCAACCTGACCACCAGCTACCTGTGGTTCGGACTGACGTTCTGGATCTACCTTGAGACCCGCAATGTCATCGCCACCGGCGTGACCGGCGGGGTCTACATGCTGCTGCTCGCCGGATCCTCCATCAGCTTCGGCACGTTGGTGGACCGCTACCGCAAACTCGACCTGATGCGCCTGGCGGCCCTGTTCACCCTGGCGATGTTCCTCGCTGCCGGCGCGGTGTTCCTGCTGGCTCCGGCCGACGAGATCGCCCGGCTGGACGGGCCCTGGTTCTGGGGCTTCGCCCTGCTGGTGCTCATCGGGGCCGTGGTGGAGAACCTGCGCAATGTCGCCCTGTCCACCACGGTCACCATCCTGATCGAGGATGACCGACGGGCGAACGCCAACGGCCTGGTCGGCATGGTGCAGGGAATCGCCTTCATGGTCACCTCCGTGCTCTCCGGATTGTCCATCGGGATGCTCGGGATGGGGCCGACCGTGGTCATCGCGCTGGTGCTGACGGCTGCGGCATACCTGCACCTGCTGACGGTGCGCCTTCCGGAGGAGGCCGTCCCCGTGGCCTCCGATGCCCAGGGCGGGTTCGACCTGGCCGGGTCCTGGCGTGCGGTGATGGCCGTGTCCGGCCTCTTCGCCCTGATCCTGTTCAGCACCTTCAACAACTTCATCGGCGGCGTCTACATGGCCCTGATGGACCCCTACGGCCTCGAACTGTTCAGCGTGGAGGCGTGGGGTCTCTTTTTCGCCCTGGCCTCCACCGGATTCATCATCGGTGGTGCCGTGATCGGAAGGTTCGGCCTCGGTCGCAATCCGCTGCGCACCATGCTGGTGGTGGTCATGGCCATGGGCCTGATCGGGGCGACCTTCACCCTGCGCGAATGGGGGTGGTTGTACGTCGCGGGCATCTGGCTGTACATGTGCCTGATCCCGGCGGTGGAGGCAGCCGAGCAGACCGTCATCCAACGTGTGGTCCCGCTCGAGCGGCAGGGCCGGGTGTTCGGTTTCGCCCTGGCATTCGAGGCGTCCGCCGCCCCGGTCACGGCACTGGTGGTGGCCCCGCTCGCCGAGGTGTGGATCATCCCCTATGCCCGCAGCGAGACCGGTGCCGCGGTCCTGGCGCCACTGCTCGGGGAGGGCACAGCCCGCGGTATCGCGCTGGTCTTCCTCCTGGCCGGGCTCATCATGGTGGTGGCCGCCATCTTGGCGTTTCTCACGCCGGTCTACCGGCGCGTCTCGGTCGAATACGCGCTGGCGGCGTCCGGTGAGGGCGCCGATCACCGGGCCGGATAAGTGACGGTCTCCTCTCCTGGGCCGACGACGGCGCCAGCCGTCATCTCGGCCCGCGTCACCTTCTCCGGTGCCATCAGGTGCAGGACTTGTTCCCCGCGGGCGAGCAGGTGGTCCGCAATCAAGCGGCGGTGACACCGCCACCACACGGCTTCGGAACACATCACGGTGACCGTCTGCGCCGTACCCCACGCGCGGAGCGTGTCCAGGCCGTCACGGAAGCCGTCGGTCAGCGCGTGGTCGGCGTAATTGTGGAAGCTGCGGTTCTGCCAGAAGGCGTTCACCTCGAAGGGGGTCTCGTGGGACACCGTCCGTCTCCCTGCGAGGGCCTCCAGCTTCCGGTAGCCGATGCCCGCTGCGGGCAGCGAGTCTGCCAGGGCATCGTCGTTGAACTGCGGATTCCGCCGGGACCCCGTCAGCTTGCGCACGTCCACCACGAGGTCGATCCCGGCCGACTCCAAGATGTCCAGGAACTCATCCAGGGGACGATTGGAGTGACCGACGGTGTAGAAGGGCCTGGCTGCCGTGCCCAACGGCTCAACCGTCGTTCTTTGTCAGCTGTGTCAGCGCCCCGCCCTTGTGGGCGGCCACATGGTCGGTCTTGTCGCTACGGATCTCGTACTGGGGATCGTCCTTCGAGGCCCGGCGGGTGTGCCCCTTGTACTGGAAGTCCGCAGTATGCACCTTGGTGATCGTCCCGGAGACCTGTCCGGCCTCGGAGTTCCAGCTCACGTGGTCGCCCACGGAGAAGTTCTGCGTCATCACGGTCCTTTCGCAATGTCAGCATGACAGGCGGCCCGGTCGAAAAGCCCCGCCTTGCGCACCTGCAGGATGACCCCACCGTACGCCCGGAACGGCCCGGACGCGCCCGGATTTGCAAAGACGGGCAAACAGGAGCACGGTATACGGGTGAAAAAACCCTCTTCCCATGAGCCCCACGAGCTGGGCCAAACCGGCGACCCCGGCCTGACGCACGTCACCGAGACCCGGACCGCCGAGCCGAACGCGGTGGACCGCAACCCCTCGGGACGGACCTTCCTGGGTCAGCCAGGCCCCCTGGCCAACCTGTTCAGCGTCGAGATGTGGGAGAGGTTCTCCTTCTACGGCATGCAGGGCATCCTGCTGATCTACATGTACTTCCAGACTACCGAGGGTGGTCTGGGGATCGACGAGGGCGTCGCCACAGGCATCGTGGGCGCCTACGGCGGCATGGTCTACGTCTTCTGCATCCTCGGCGGCTGGGTGGCGGACCGGTTGATCGGCTCCGAGCGCGCCATGTTCTACAGCGCGCTGCTCATCATGGCCGGCCACATCGTGCTCGCCCTCGTGCCGGGCATCCCCGGACTCGTGCTCGGACTGCTCCTGGTGGCGGTGGGCTCCGGCGGACTCAAGGCCAACGTCGCCAACCTCGTGGGACACCTCTACACCCGCGAGGACCCGCGCCGGGACGCCGGCTTCTCGATCTTCTACATGGGCGTCAACATCGGCGGGCTCTTCGGCCCGCTGGTGACCGGCTGGGTCCAGCAGAGCTGGGGCTTCCACCTCGGCTTCGGGCTCGCCGCGCTCGGCATGGGCATTGGCCTCCTCCAGTACTCGGTCCGCCGGAAGGACCTCCCCGAGGACGTGCACGCCGTACCGGATCCGCTGCCGCGCAACCAGTACCCCAAGTGGATCGTCATCGCCGCGGTCGCCCTGGTGGTCGTGGGCGTGCTGCTCGGGACCGGTGTGGTCCACGCCGGCAACCTGGCCGACGTCGTGGTGATCCTCGCGGCCGCGGCCGCGGTCGCCATCTTCGCCTACCTTCTGGCCTCCTCAAAGGTGACCGGGGTGGAGCGGTCCCGCGTGATCGCGTTCATCCCGCTGTTCATTGGCTCGGCCGCCTTCTTCGCGCTGTTCCAGCAGCAGTTCACCGTGATCACCCTGTACTCCGACACCCGGCTCGACCGCGATATCTTCGGCTGGGAGATGCCCATCCCGTGGGTGCAGTCCATCAACCCGGTCTTCATCATCCTCTTCGCCCCCGTGTTCGCGTGGCTCTGGACCCGGCTGGGCAAGCGGCAGCCGAACACCCCGGTGAAGTTCGCCCTCGGCATCGCCCTGATGGGCTCGGCGTTCCTGCTGTTCCTGCCGATGGTGAGCACCGCGGCCGTCCCGGTGCTGTGGATCGCGCTGATCCTCTTCGCCGCGACCATGGGCGAACTGCTGGTCTCCCCAGTGGGGCTGTCCCTGTCCACCAAGCTCGCACCGGTGAACTTCCCGGTGATGATGGTGGCCCTGTACAACCTGTCCGTCGCGCTGGGCACCGCTCTGGCTGGTTCGCTGGCCGGGTTCTACAGTGCTGAGAACGAGGGCACCTACTTCGGTGTCCTCGGTGCGGTGACCATCGGCATCGGCGTTCTCATGCTGTTGGTCTCCAAGCCGATCCACAAGGCCATGAAGGGCGTCGACTGACACGCTGCCACCCCTGGAGGGCCGGAGAAACCCTACAGCGCTGACAGCACGGCAGGTGCGGTGTTCAGCACCAGCACCACGCCGACGGCGCCCACCACCCAGGCGGCCGTGCTTGCCCCATGGCGGGCGAACCAGGCGTCCAGCCGCGCCAGTGGGCGTTCGACCAGCCGCCCGGCGCCGCACCGCGCCGCGAGCAGCACCAACGCGGGCAGGACCATCACCAGGCAGTAGCCGGCCAGCCACAGCGGCGACGCCGGCCAGCCCGGCCCCTGGGCTGCGATCAGCCCGATGGCGGCCAGGTACGGCAGCATGGAGACGACCTCTACCAGTCCAGCCCCGAGGGCGAGGCCCATCAGGGAGCCCAACCCGCCCGGTTCCTGCCCGCTGGCCCGCCGGCGCCACGCCGCGAGACGCCCGTTGCCGGACCGGGCCCGCTCCTTGGCGGCGGGGGAGTCCAGGCGGAAACTCCAGAGGAACAGCCCCACCCCCAGGATCATCCCGAACGCCATGGCGAGCCTGGATTCCATCAGTTGTCCCAGGTTCTCCACGATCCACCCCGCACCCAGGAGCACGGCGAGTCCGACGACGAAGTAGAACAGGGTGATCGTCCCCAGGTAGAGCAGCATCCGTCCGACCCTGACCTTGCCCGGAGCCATCAGGAGCCACACGGGGATGGCCAGGGTGCCGAAGCTGGTGCTGTCCACCAGGGCGAGAACGGCAAGGATGGCGAACAGCGGTCCGCCGGCGAGTGCGTCGAGGAAGTCCATGCTGTCCAGCCTTCCCGCGCCGGCCCGGGCTGTCGTCCGCCAAAGGACTGATCGGGGAGGTACCCCTTTCGGATGACTCGTCCCCACTCGGCGATGTCTAGCATGGAGACCGTGAACCGATCCCGACTGGCCGCCCTCTCGCCTCTGGTGTACCTCGCCGTCGGGCTGGCCCTGTTGGCATCCGGTTCCACCTGGGGCATGGCGCCGCCGCTCGTCGTGGCCTGGACTGGATCCGAGGGGTGGCACATGCTGCCCCTGGTGGTGGCCTGCGTGGCGATTGTCCTCCAACGCCGGCACGTGATGGCCGGCTTCGCCCTGGCCTCCGCGGCCGCCGTCGCGGATGCGGCACTGGGGCTGCACGTGGGGGTCTTCCTCGCGTGGGCGGACACCGCGTACACCCTGGCCAGGCGCGCTGAACCACACCAGCGCCGGTGGTCCATCGGGCTGACCGGGATGGCAGTCGTCGCCCTCTGGGCCGTGGTGGCGGCCCTCCCGCACAGCGAGGACTATGCCCTGCCCGTGGCCTTGACCCTGACCACGGGCGTCGCCATCCCGTTCTGGTGGGGTGCCGAGGTGCGCAATGGCGACGACCGGGCGGCCCGCGCCAGTGCCGCCACCCTCTGGGAACGCGAACGGGCCGAGGCCGCACGGCGCGAGGCGGAACGGGACCGGGCCGAGGCGGTCCTCCGCGAACGCACGGCCATGGCCCGTGAACTCCACGACACCGTGTCCGCGCACCTGTCCGGCATCGCCCTGCACTCGGCGGCAGCCCTGTCCGGTGCACCGGATGCCGAGCTGGACCGCCGCGCCCTGCAGCACACCCGGAGTGCATCGCTGGCGGCCCTGGACGAGATGCGCACCATGATCGGATTGCTGCACCAACCCGGCGAACCATTGGACCTGCAGGTGCGGGACGGGCTGGACGCCCTTCCCGGCTTGCTCGAACGCACCGAGGCCGCCGGGGTGGAGGTGTCCGCCGAGCTGCAGTCGGTCGAGGTCGGACCCGACGTGGGCCAAGCGCTGCTGCGGTTCGCCCAAGAAGGCCTCGCCAATGCCGCCAAACATGGGACCGGCGCCGTCCGGTTGCGCCTGTCCGGCCTCCCCACAATGGTCCGCCTGGACATCGAGAACCCGACGCCGGCTCTTCCCGTCGAGCCATCGGCCACCGGTGATGCCGGTCCCGGCATCGGCCTGTCTTCCATGCGTGAGCGGCTGGGGGCCGTGGGCGGAACGGTGCAGATCACGCGGGCCGACGGCCGATGGCGGATCCGCGCCGAGGTGCCCGTGGATTCGGCGGAATCCTCGGAGCCCGCGGCATGAGCATCAGGGTGGTGCTGGCCGATGACCACGGTACTGTGCGCTCCGGCCTGAAGGCCCTCCTCGAACGGGCCGAGGGGATCGAGGTGGTGGGGGAGGCCTCCGATGGTGCGGCGGCAGTCGTCAATGTCCGGGCCCTGCGCCCGGACGTGGTGCTGATGGATGTCCGGATGCCGGTGGTGGACGGCGTGGCCGCCACCCGGGAGATCGTCTCCGAGGGCACCGCCGCCGTACTGGTCCTGACGACCTTCGACGAGGACGAGGTCGTCCTGTCGGCGATCCGTGCTGGCGCGGCAGGATTCCTCTTGAAGACGGCCGAGGCCGCGGAACTGGTGGCCGCCGTGCGCCGGGTGGCCGCCGGGGAGGGGGTGGTGGCCCCGGAGGTGACCCGGCGCGTGTTCCGGGAACTCGCCACGGCCAGCGCCCGGAACAGGCCGGCCGAGGATGGCCAGACTACTGCGCAGCTGGAACGCCTCACGGTGCGGGAACGCGATGTCCTCACCCAGCTGGGGGCGGGCGCCTCGAACAGTCAGCTGGCGCGCGAGCTGGGCATCTCCGAGGCCACGGCGAAGACCCACGTCTCCCGGGTACTGGCCAAGCTCGGTGTCCAGTCGCGCACTCAGGCAGCACTCGTGGCCCGCGACGCCGGCTTGATGGACAGTACCTGAGCCTCGCCACGCGCTGGGGGACCGTCGGGTCCCGTGTCCTCAGGAGGCCGAACGGAACGTGGCGGCGATCCGGGCGCCGTCGGGAAGATCCGCCCCGCGGACCGCCCTGACCGTGCCGCCGGTGCGCAGGACGCGGGCCGCGACCTCGTCCGCCAGTCCATAGGTGTGAGCGCTCGGCTCGTCGGCGGGGGTGACGTTGCCGTACTCATCGATCGTGCCCTCGCGTTCCGCCGTGAGGTCGAACAGGAGGACGTCCACCCGGCCGGCCGTGGCGGCCTTGGCGATCTCGCGGAGCTTCGCACTGGCCCGGCCATGGGCGCGGAGGGTGCCGAACTGTTCCCTCCAGTCGGCGAGTTGGGCGGCATAGTTGCGGTCCAGGACCTCGCGTCCCCGGCGGGCGAGGTCGTCCAGACTCAGGGAGGCCGGATTGGCCGTGATGCCCTCGTCGACCAGGCGCCGGTAGGTGTTGATCTCCCGGTAGGCCGGTTCGAGATCGGAGCTGGCCGCCAGCACCAGCGGGTGGTTCGAGCCGTTGATCTGGCGCAGAACCGCCTCCTGCACGGTGGAGCAGTAGTCGCGGCGCTGGATCTTGGGCCGCAGGGCGCCGTCCGCGCGCTGGCGGTCCATCCGGCCCTCGTTGTCCGCCGTCTGCAACTCCAGGCCGAGGTCCTCGGGCAGCCCGGTCAGTTCCACTTCATGGCAGGAGGCGTCCGACTCCAGCACCAGCAGGCGGACCGAGCCCTTCGTCAAAGCGAGCACGAACCCACTGTGAGCGAAGGTGGTCGCCCGGATCAACGGCCCCGCGTCGAAACGGTCGCCGACACCCGAATGGGTGCGGAGGTTGTTCATGAGCCGGAACGCCCGCAACCCTTGCGGTGAGACGAAGACGGCAAGGGAGCGGGCCTGGGTGGACCAGAAGTCCCGGTCGTCCACGAGCTGGTCCACGGCGTCAGTGATCCGGTCCAGGTCCTCGGCGGGGACCTGGGCGGCAGCCAGCTGGGCGACGCCCTCACCCACGGCCGTGCGCAGGGACAACTGCGCTGCTTCTGGATTCCGGCCGATCGGCGATCGACGCTCGCTCGAACCGGACGGGGCAACATACACGGTCACGCTCGCGGGATGGCGGTGTTGCGTGAGTTCGGCGAAGTCTTCAGCGGAGGGTATGTCGATACTCATGGGGACACGGTACCCACGAGGCCACGAAAGTACACCAGCTGGGCCGTCCCCCGATGCGGTGATGCCCGCTGACTGGGACGGTGGAGAGGGCGCGGGCGAAGGGTGCACACTGGGGCCATGAACTCGATCGCCGTGTTACAGGAACTTGCCCGCCGCCCCCTCGATGAGCTGGACCTGGTCTGGGACCGCATCGGCCCCTCCAACGTGAACGCCCACCCGGGCGGCCACCCCAACTCCATTGCCTGGCTGCTGTGGCACTCTGGCCGTGAGATCGACGCCCAGCTCGCCGACTTGGGCGGGCAGGAACAGCTGTGGACCGCCCAGGGATGGGCCGATCGATTCGGCCCGAACGTGCCGGCCCAAGAACACGGATACGGCCAGTCGGAGGACACGGCGCGGGCCGTCGTCGTGCAGGACAAGCACGTGCTGAGGGAGTACCTGGAGGCCGTGACCGAACAGTCCCTGGACTACCTCGGGACCCTGTCCGAGACGGACCTCGCCGAAGTGATCGACCGGCACTGGGACCCACCGGTCACTCGTGCGGTGCGCCTGGTCAGCGTCTATGCCGACGCCCTGCAGCACGTGGGCCAGGCGGCCTACGTGGCCGGGATGGACCCGGTGGACTGAGAACCCCTGTCCACCGGGAGGTCCACCCGGGCTCGCCCCGTCAGGCTCAGCCCCGCTCGAGGCCCTGATCGATCATGAACGCGGCAAAGAAGTCCGCCAGCTCGGTATGGGCTCCTAGCGGGAGGACCTGTGCCACGTACTGGTCCGGGCGGACGACCACGAGGGCGCCCCGCTCACGGTCGATGCCCCGCAGGTCGTAGATGTCCTGGGTGGCCTGGAGGCCGGGCACCGTGCCGAGCAGGTGACCATTGGTCTTCTCCGCGGAGAAGACCTTCTCGTAGTCGCGCAGGCCGAACTTGCCCTTGGCCGGGAGGAGGATGGGCGGCAGGGCGTTCAGGTCCACGGAATGGTGCTCCTGCTGGAGGATCGCCCGGACATCGAACACGGCATCGTCCGGGGCCCCGGACGGGGTGAACCGGCGGACCGGGGACTGCTCGGAGGTTTCCAGGAACTCCAGCAGGGCGCTGAGGGCCGAGGCCTGGGACCCGACGGCCGCGGTGTCTCCGAAGGCGTACAGGCGCCAGCGGCCGTCCGCCTCGTGCACGTGGCCCAGCTGCTCCGGTTTCGCATCCGCCACGCGGACGACCGGAGCCGAGTGGAACCGGGTCCCGACCTCGAACCCGGCGGCCAGACCCTGATACTCCGTTCCCCCCGTCAGGAGGGAGCGCTCATACACCGTGGACAGCCCCGCGGTGAACTTCCCGCCGGCCACGAAGTGGGCCTCGACATCGTTCGCGGCTACGCCACCGGACTCCGGGTCGTTCGGGTCGGAGACCTTGGAACCGATCATCTTGGACCAGCGCTTGTCGAAGTCGATGAGTTCCCGGGCGATCTTCTGACGCTCACCGGAGTAGGTGGCCAGCAACGACTTCGGTGAACGGCCCTGCAGCACGGCGGCCAGCTTCCAGCCCAGGTTGTACGTGTCCTGCATGGACACGTTCATGCCCTGGCCCGCTTTGGCGGAGTGCGTGTGACAGGCGTCCCCGGCGATGAACACCCGTGGGTCCAGGGCTCCGACGCGTTCTGCCGGCACATCATCGAACCCGTCCGTCACCCGCTGACCGACCTCGTACACGCTCCACCAGGCCACGTCCTTGGCGTCCAGCGTGTATGGGTGCAGTGCCCTCTGGGCGGCAGCGAGGATGTCCTCGAAGGTGGTGCGCTCGCGGACGCTGCGGTCACCCTCGGGAAGGTCGCCGAGGTCCACGTAGTAGCGCACCAGGTTTCCGCCCTCGCGCGGGATCTGGAGCAGGGAGCCGGACGCGGACTGCATGACGGCCTTCTTGCGGACGTCCGGGAAGTCGGTGACCGGGAGGATGTCCATGACGCCCCAGGCGTGGTTCTGGGCGTCGCCGTGCAGGGACCGTCCGATCGAGGTGCGGATGACCGAACGGGCACCGTCGCATCCCACCACGTAGCGGGCCCGAACGGTGCGGGTGGTTCCGGTGCCCTTGCCGTCCTGGTCGGTCACCTCCAGGGTGACGGTCACCCGCGCCTCGGGATCCTCCGGGATGTCCACACCGAGGGCCTTGAATCCGTAATCGACCTCCAGCCGGGAAGCGGACTTCGACGCCTTGGCCAGGAGCATCTCCTGCATACGGGCCTGGTTGACGATCACGTGCGGGTACTCGCTGAGCCCATCCGCGACGTCCTGGATCTGGCCGGTGCGGGTGATGCCCCCGCGATCCTGGGAGGACGGGGACCAGAAGGTGGTCTCGTTGACCCAGTAGGCCTCGTCCAACAGCGCGGTGGCCAGGCCGAAGGCGTCGAACATCTCCACGGTGCGGCAGGAGACACCATCGGCCTGCCCCACGGGCAGCGGGCCCTGGCGGCGCTCCACCACACGGGTGGTGATCTCCGGGAACTCGGCCAGCTGCGCTGCCAGAACGGTGCCGGCCGGGCCGGTGCCGACGATCAGGACATCGACCTCCTCCGGCAGGGGGCCCTGCCCTTCATCGCGGCCGGGGGCTGCCGGCTCGATCGTGGGATCTCCGTAGCGGTAGCCGTCCAGGTGGTATTGCATGGGACTCCTTCTCCAACATCAGCCAGATCATCCGTGTACTGCACGATTCTGTCCGAGCATAGCGCACGTTGGTGATGTGAACCACAGTAGAATAGGTGAAACGCTTCATCCGTGTACTGAACATCAAGGGAGATCCGCATGGATTCGAGGACCCTCGTGGGGCATCAGCTGCGCCGGTGTCACCAGGTGCACAACGCGCTCTGGGTGGACGCCGTGGGCGGACTGCTGACATCGCCGCAGTACTCGGTGCTGTTCACCGTGGCCGCAGCCGAGGGGCCCCTGGACCAGCTCTCCGTGGGCCGGGCCGCGGGGCTGGACCGGACCACGGTGGCCGGGGTGATCCGCCGACTGGAGGAGCAGGGGTGGTTGCGGAGGGAGCGTGATCCCGCCGATGCGCGGCGACATGTCGTCACCCTGCCCGTGCCCGCTGCGGTGGCCCTGGAGGGATTGGCGCCAGCGGTTCGCGCGGTGCAGGAGCGGCTGATGGCACCCCTGGCTGCAGTCGATCGCCTCTGGCTCGGGCGCCGGCTGGTGGACCTCTCCGGTCATCACGACGCGGCGGGAACAGCCGGCGATGCCAGCCCCCACGAGGGGCGCCAGATGGAGGAGGACCTGCGCCCCGGCCATCTGATCCGGCTCGCCCAGCAGCGGCACACGGTGTTGTGGGCCGACGAGCTGGGTGGCATCATCACCGGCCCGCAGTTCGCCGTCCTGCTGGTCCTGGCCACGTCCGGACCCACAGGTCAGGGAGCTGTGGCCGGACTGGCCGCGCTCGACCGGTCCAGTGCCTCTGACGTACTGCGGCGACTCGAGACCCGGGGCTGGACGGAGCGCCGCCCCGACCCGGACGACCGTCGCTCCCGCCTGGTTTTTTTGACCGTGGTGGGCCGGGCGCTCGTCGACGAGCTCTGGCCCGCCGTGGAACGGGTTCAGGAGCGGATCCTGGAACCGGTGTCCGCGCCGGAGCGGGGCCGGGTCGTCGAGGTGCTGGCCGCCGTCGGGAGTCCGCGTCCTGCGGCATTGGCACCCCGCCACGGAGGCCAGTAGTGTCGTCTGTGTACCGCGAGGCCTGCACGGGCCGGACCTCACACCTGTGATCTGGAGGAACCATGAGCAATATCCCCGAGGGGCTTCGCTACAGCGCCGAACACGAATGGGTCTCCGGACCGGACGCCGACGGTGTCGTCCGCATCGGCATCACCGATTTCGCCCAGGACGCGCTCGGTGACGTCGTCTACGTCGACCTTCCCGAAGTGGGCGCGGAGATCACCGCTGACTCCACGGTCGGCGAGGTGGAATCCACCAAGTCCGTCAGCGACCTCTTCGCGCCGGTCTCCGGTTCCGTCACCGCCCGCAATGAGGCTCTGGACGCTGATCCGGCCAAGGTGAACTCCGATCCATACGGAGACGGCTGGCTCTTGGAGATGACCGTCTCGGATCCCGCACAGGTGGAAGGCCTGCTCGATGCGGAGGGTTACCGCCAGCAGGTAGGCTAGTCAGGTCACGAAGCCACCACGACCATCGGGTTCGCCGCGATCGGTCGGACACATCCTCGGAGGAGCCATGTCACAGGACGGGACCCAGCAACCGGACGGCCGGAACACGGGTACCGAGCCGGAGGCGATGACCACCAGCATCGGCTTGCCCGATCTGGGCTCGTCGCCGGACCGCTCGCTCGAGGCAGAGGACCGCGCGGCCATCAACGCCCTGCCCGTCGGCTCGGCACTCCTGGTGGCCCACGCCGGGCCCAACCAGGGTGCGCGGTTCCTCCTGGATCAGGACTCGACTTTGGCCGGCCGTCACCCCAACGCCGACATCTTCCTCGATGACGTCACCGTGTCGCGGAAGCACGCCGAGTTCCGCCGCTCCGGCGAGGGCTTCGTGATCGTTGACTCCGGCTCCTTGAACGGGACCTATGTGAACCACGACCGGGTCGATTCCGTGGCCCTGCGGTCCGGCATGGAAGTGCAGATCGGCAAGTTCCGGCTCACGTTCTACGCCGGCACCCAGCGCCCCGCCGTCTGAGTCAACCGGCCCGAGAGGACCGGCCCGCCCTGACGACGACCGCCACTTCGACCAAAGACCGAGGACATCCGTGAGCGCAGCAGCTTCCCGCCGCCCCCTTTCCGCCGCATCCGCCGCCGCGACCGGGGGCAACCGCGCCGTCATGAACATCGGTGAGGTCCTGGCGGAGCTGAAGGGTGACTTCCCGCAGGTCAGCGCCTCGAAGATCCGCTTCCTCGAGGAGAAGGGGCTCATCACGCCCCGCCGCACCTCCGCGGGGTACCGCAAGTACACCGACGCCGACGTGGACCGGTTGCGCTTCATCCTCGCCCTGCAGCGGGACCAGTACCTCCCCCTGAAGGTCATCAAGGACTACCTCGATGCCGTGGACCGCGGTGAGCATCCCGAATCCCTGCCCGGCGGGCTCACCTTGACCCCGCGCTCGGTGTCCGACCAGCTGGCGCAGGAGCTGGCTGGCCACACCCGCCCGCTCACGCGGGCCGAGTTGCAGGGGATCTCCGGGGCCACCACGCAGCTGCTGGCCTCCCTGGAGCAGTTCGGAATGGTGTCGCCGGATGAGAACGGGCGCTATTCCGAGCACGCCCTCAAGGCGACGCGGTCCGCCGTCGTACTGGCCGCCCATGGGCTGGAGCCGCGCCATCTTCGCCCCTTCCGGGCTGCAGCCGACCGCGAACTCGGCCTCATCGAACGGGCCACGGCCTCTCTGGCCACCCGCAAGGACGCCGCCGCCAACGCCCGGATGGCCGACGCAGCGCGGGAGCTCAGCGAGGCCTGCCTGGGGCTGCACAGTGCCCTCGTGGCGGCAGCCGTGGCCGACCTGGACACGTGAGGGTGCACGCATGAACCTGCCGGATGTCGAGATGACGGTGCTGGGTGTGCGGGTTGAGCTGCCCGGGAACCAGCCCCTGGTCCTTCTCCAGGATCCCGGCACGGGCACCCTTGTCCCGATCTGGATCGGGGCACCGGAGGCCAGCGCCATCGCCCTGTGGCAACAGGGGCTCACCCCGCCCCGTCCCATGACGCACGACCTGTTGATCGAGGTCCTCTCGGCCTCGGGCACCGCACTGGAGTCGGTGCGCATCGGATCGGTCGAGGATGCCGTCTTCCATGCCGAGCTGATCCTGGACAACGGCGCGCGAGTGGACGCCCGCGCGTCGGACGCCATTGCTTGCGCGCTGCGCGCGGAGGCGCCGGTGCTCTGCGCGGCCGAGGTGCTGGAGGCAGCCGGGATGGACCCGGAGCAGGCCGAAGACGTAGACGAGGACTCCGAGGACTCCGACGACGGGGTGGATGAGGCCGTCACCGGGGTCACCGGCGCCGCGGAACGGGATGCGGAACTCAACCGGTTCCGGGAGTTCCTGGACAACGTGGACCCAGAGGACTTCGCCGACGGCGGCTCCAGCCAGTCCTGATCGCCGCGCCTGCCCCGGATTCGTGAGGTCGCCAGGGGTGGCCGGAGGCCCGGCAAGCCGTGCCTGATCACCGGCGGCGTGGCGACACGCACGGGGAAGAAAGCACGAGGTCTTTGACCGTGGACCCGTCCGGGCATAGCGTCATGTTCAGAGGTTCCACATTGCCTATCGGTCTCATCGCACCGGTTGGTGGTTTGGTGCCGGGCCGATGCCCGGAACCGATCGCCGATCCGGACCGCCGGGCACTTCCTTCCCCAGTGTGGATCCATGACCAGGAGGGTTCCAGTGAGTCCGAAGGGCGAGGCCGGGCAGTCCCCGGATCCGCATCACGAGTCACCCCCGCGCACCCCTGCGCAGGGCATGCTGTTCACCGAAGACCTACCCGTCCTTGACGAGGGCGCCGGCTACCGCGGCCCGACCGCGTGCAAGGCCGCCGGCATCACCTACCGTCAGCTCGACTACTGGGCACGCACCGGCCTGGTGGTCCCCACCGTCCGAGGTGCCAGTGGATCTGGCACCCAGCGGCTCTATTCCTTCCGGGACATCCTCGTACTGAAGGTCGTCAAGCGTCTGCTGGACACCGGGGTCTCACTGCAGCAGATCCGCTCGGCCGTGGAGCACCTGCGTGAGCGCGGTGTAGACGACCTGGCCCAGATCACCCTCATGAGCGACGGCGCCTCGGTCTACGAATGCATGTCCGCAGATGAGGTCATCGACCTGGTCCAGGGCGGCCAGGGCGTGTTCGGCATTGCCGTGGGCCGCGTGTGGCGTGAGGTCGAGGGCTCGCTGGCCGAGCTGCCGTCCGAGCAGTTGCACGCCGGCACCCCCGAGGAATTCCCCGGTGACGAGTTGTCCCAGCGGCGCACGCGCCGCAAGTCCGCCTCCTGAGCCCCACGACGACGGCCCCGCACCTCTGACGAGAAAGGTGCGGGGCCGTTCGTCGTGCTCGGTCCTGGTGGTCCTTCCTTCCCTGCCGGTCCGGAGAGGGCTCCGTGAGACCGTCGGGGGTGGACCGGCGATTGTTCTCAGTGCCGGCGCTGGCTGCGGCGTCCCTGCGGCCGGTGCAGCGCGGAGAGCAGCTCCTCGAAGAGCTCGGCCGACTGAGCAGCCGTTTCCCCGGGCCAGGCATGCACCGGCCAGGCGGCGCCCTGGATCTGCTGCCAATTGCCCTGTTCGGGGATGGCGACCGGGAGCAGGCGGTCTCCATACATGCGCTCCATCTCACCCAGTCGGAACTGGTGCTCCGTGCTGGCCGGGCGCACCCGGTTGGCGACCACCCCGGTGGAATGGACTCCCTGGGCGTACTCCTTCCGGAACAGATCCAGGGCCCGCAGGGTCCGCTCCGTGCCCGCCACGGAGAACAGGCTGGGCTCCGCCACCAGCAGGACGTCCGTGGAAGCCGCCCAGGCCATGCGAGTGACGCCGTTCAGGGCGGGCGGGCAGTCGACCAGCACCAAGGCGTATTTGGTCACGGACTCCAGTAGGGTGCTCAGTCGCCGCAGTTCGCGCAGCCGGGTGGTGGGTCGCTCAAAGAGGGACGTGCGGGAAGAGCCGCGCACCACGTCGAGGACCTTTGTGCCTCCCGGGACTCCGGTCTCGGTGGCACCCGGAGTGAGGTCAGGCCAGCCGGAGGCGATGACGTGGTCGGCCATGCTCACCCGCCGGGGCCGTTCGAGCAGGGTGCCGATGTCCTCTCGACCCTCGATGTCCTGGCCCTGCTTGACGCCGAGTCCGGTGGTGGCGTCGGCATGGGGGTCCATGTCCACCACCAGGGTGGGTATGCCCTGGACCCGCGCCGCGGAGGCCAGTCCGAGGGTGACCGAGGTCTTGCCGACCCCGCCCTTGAGGCTGGAAATGGAGATGATCTGCACGGCGTGGGAATCCTGACTGTGGTGGGGCACGGTAGGCGAAGGGGGACCTTGACCGATGAATGGCCGAAGAACCAGCCTCTAGTCTAGTGCCGGTCGCCGTGTGACGGGGGTCATTGGGCCAGGCCTCCGGCGTGTGCAAAACTGGCGCGTGATGTGAACCACAACGAGGTGGTTCACCCGAGCGCGACCAGCGCGACAACGTCGGCCGGCGGATCCGCCGGCCACCGAGGAGGTCCCATGTCCCCGAGGACGACCGATGGCATGTTCACCAAAGTGCTGGTGGCCAACCGCGGCGAGATTGCCGTTCGCGCCTTCCGCGCCTGCTACGAGCTGGGTGCCCGCACCGTGGCGGTGTTCCCCTATGAAGACCGGAACTCCATCCACCGGCAGAAGGCGGACGAGGCCTACCGCATCGGGGAGGAGGGCCACCCGATCCGCGCCTACCTGGATGTGGACGAGATCATCCGGGTGGCCAAGGAAGCGGGCTGTGACGCCATCTACCCCGGATATGGTTTCCTGTCCGAGAACGCTGGGCTGGCGCGCGCCTGCGAGGAGGCGGGCATCGCCTTCGTCGGTCCGCCGGCCGACGTCCTTGAGTTGACGGGCAACAAGGTTGAGGCCCTGCGTGCGGCCAAGGCCGCCGGGATCCCGACGCTGAAGTCCTCGGAGCCGAGTTCGGACGTGGACTGGCTCGTCTCCCAGGCCGAGGACATCGGATTTCCGATCTTCGTCAAGGCCGTTGCCGGCGGTGGCGGCCGTGGCATGCGCCGGGTCGAGACCTCGGCCGACCTGCCGGACGCCCTGAATGCGGCCATGCGCGAGGCCGAGACCGCTTTCGGCGATCCCACCATGTTCCTGGAGCAGGCAGTCCTGCGGCCCCGGCATATCGAGGTCCAGGTGCTGGCCGACGCGACGGGGGAGACGGTCCACCTCTTCGAACGCGACTGCTCCATGCAGCGGCGCCACCAGAAGGTCATCGAGATCGCTCCAGCTCCCAACCTGGACGACTCCATCCGTGAGGCGCTGTACGCCGACGCGGTGAAGTTCGCCCGCGCCATGGACTACGTCAACGCCGGCACGGTCGAGTTCCTCGTGGACACCGCCGGTGAGCGGGCCGGGCAGCACGTGTTCATCGAGATGAATCCCCGCATCCAGGTGGAGCACACGGTCACCGAGGAGATCACGGACGTGGACCTCGTGGCCTCCCAGCTGCGGATCGCGGCAGGGCACAGCCTGGACGAACTCGGCATCCATCAGGAGGACCTGCAGATCCGTGGGGCGGCGATGCAGTGCCGCATCACCACGGAGGATCCGTCGAACGGCTTCCGGCCGGACACTGGCACCATCACCGCCTACCGTTCGGCCGGCGGCTCCGGCGTCCGGCTGGACGGCGGCACCATCTACACCGGCGCCGAGATCAGTCCGCACTTCGACTCGATGCTCGTCAAGCTCAGTTGCCGAGGCCGCGACTACCCGACGGCGGTGCGCCGCACCCGGCGCGCCCTGGCCGAGTTCCGTGTGCGCGGCGTCGCCACCAACATCCCCTTCCTGATGAACGTGCTGGACGACCCGAGCTTCGTGGCCGGGGACGTGGCCACCGACTTCATCGACGCCCACCCGGAGCTGGCCCAGGTGAACCGCAGCCAGAACCGCGGTTCCAAGGCCCTGCAGTACCTGGCCGACGTCACCGTGAACCAGCCGCACGGTCCGCGGGTGGACGGGATCGATCCTCGGGACAAGCTGCCGCACTTCCCCGGAGACAAGTCCGAGGAGCCGGACCGCAGCCCCTTCGACGGCCCGTCGTCCATTCAGCCACCGGCCGGATGGCGCCAGGTGCTGTTGGAGCGGGGGCCGGAGGGCTTCGCTGCCGAGCTGCGCTCCCGCACGGAGCTGGCCGTCACGGACACCACCTTCCGCGACGCCCACCAGTCGCTGCTGGCCACCAGGGTCCGTACGCGGGACCTGCTGGCCGCCGCGCCCGCGATCGCCCACACCCTGCCGGGACTGTTCTCCGTCGAGGCCTGGGGCGGGGCCACCTATGATGTGGCGCTGCGCTTCCTGGCCGAGGATCCGTGGGCCCGGCTGCGGTTGCTGCGGGAGGAACTGCCGAACATCCCGTTGCAGATGCTGCTGCGCGGCCGCAACACGGTGGGCTACACCCCGTACCCGGTCGAGGTGACCAACGCCTTCGTGCAGGAGGCCGCGGACACCGGCGTGGACATCTTCCGCATCTTCGATGCCCTGAACGACGTCGGCCAGATCGCCCCGGCCATCGAGGCGGTCCGAGCCACCGGGACCGCCGTGGCGGAGGCGGCCCTGTGCTACACGGGCAACCTGCTGGATCCGGCCGAGAAGCTGTACACCCTCGACTACTACCTGGGGCTCGCCCGGCAGATGGTGGACGCCGGCGCGCACGTCCTGGCCATCAAGGACATGGCCGGACTGCTGCGCCCCCAGGCCGCCAAGGAACTGGTCGGTGCCCTGCGCGGCGAGTTCGACCTGCCGGTGCACCTGCACACGCACGACACGGCCGGTGGCCAGCTGGCGACCCTGCTGGCTGCAGCCGAGGCAGGAGTCGACGCCGTGGACACCGCCGTGGCCTCCATGGCCGGTACCACCAGCCAGGTCCCGATGTCAGCCCTCGTCGCTGCCCTGGAGCACGGGGAGCGGGATACCGGCCTGGGGTTGGACCAGGCCGCGGGACTCGAGCCGTACTGGGAGACGATCCGCGAGATCTACCGCCCCTTCGAATCCGGGCTCTCGGCACCCACCGGCCGCGTGTACCGCCACGAGATCCCCGGCGGCCAGCTCTCCAACCTGCGCCAGCAGGCCATCGCCCTGGGACTGGGGGACCGGTTCGAGCAGATCGAGAAGATGTACGAGGCGGCCAACGCGATGCTGGGGAATATCGTCAAGGTCACGCCCAGCTCCAAGGTGGTCGGCGACCTCGCCCTGCAGCTGGTCGGCATGGATGTTGACCCCGCCGCCTTCGCCGAGAACCCGCAGGACTTCGATGTGCCGGACTCCGTGATCGGTTTCCTGTCCGGTGAGTTGGGCGACCCGCCCGGAGGCTGGCCGGAACCGTTCCGCAGCCGGGCCCTGCAGAACCGGGGCCAGCGCCGTCCGGAGGCCGAGCTCACGGCCGAGGACCGCGCGTCGTTGGCCGAGCCCGGCGCCCCACGTCAGGCGACGCTCAACCGGCTCCTGTTCCCGGGCCCCACGCAGGAGTTCGAGGCCAATCGGGACGAGTTCGGAGACACCTCGGTGCTCCACACCCGCGATTGGCTCTACGGGATGGTGACGGGGCAGGAACACGTCATCTCCCTGGGCAAGGGCGTCCGCCTGCTGGCCACGCTCCAGGCGATCGGCGAGCCCGATGCCAAGGGTTTGCGGCCCGTCATGGTGACCCTGAACGGGCAGGCGCGCCAGATCACGGTCCGGGACCGCTCCGTGGAATCGACGGCCCGTGCCGCCGAGAAGGCGGACCCCGCGGCCACCGGTCATGTCGCCGCACCGTTCGCCGGGGTGGTGACGGTCAACGTCGCCGAGGGGGACGCGGTGGAGGCCGGCGCCACCGTGGCCACCATCGAGGCCATGAAGATGGAGGCGGCCATCACGGCCCAGGCCGGTGGGACCGTGTCCCGCGTGGTGCTGAGCGGCACCACCCCGGTGGAGGGCGGCGACCTGCTCCTCGTCGTGGACTGACACCGGGGTCGTCGAGCGAGATCAGGCCGGGGTCGGTGCCCGTGGACCGTAGGCTGGGTCCATGGGCACCAACACCACCGAATCGTTTGACCTGATCATCATCGGCTCCGGCTCCGGCAACTCGCTGGTCACTCCCTACTGGGACGACCGGCGGGTGGCGATCGTCGATGCCGGGATCTTCGGTGGCACCTGCCTCAACGTCGGCTGCATCCCCACGAAGATGTTCGCCTACCCTGCCTCCCTGGCGGCCGTCCCGGCTGAATCCGGACGGCTGGGCGTGGACCTGGAGCTCCGCTCGACGGACTGGGCCGGGATCCGGGACCGAATCTTCTCCCGGGTCGACGCGATCTCCGCGGGAGGCTTCCGGTATCGCGATCAGGAACTGGACCACACCACCGTCATCACCGAGGAGAGCCGGTTCACCGGCATCCACCAGCTGACGACGGCGAGCGGGCGGGTCCTGGAATCGGAGACCATCGTGGTGGCCGCGGGATCACGCCCGGTGCGGCCGGACGTCCCGGGCATCGACCTGCCGCAGGTGCACACCTCGGATTCGATCATGCGGCTGCCGAAGCTGCCCGAGACACTGGTGGTGCTCGGCGGAGGTTTCATTGCCGCCGAGTTCGCCGCCGTCTACTCCGGTCTTGGTTCCTCGGTGGTCCAGGTCAACCGCTCCTCGCAGTTGCTGCGCACCCATGACGAGACGGTCTCGGAGCGGTTCACCGAGCTGGCCTCCCGGCAATGGCGGCTCGAGACCGGGTGGACCCTGTCCCGGATCGAGGAGGCGGAGTCCGGGTGGGTCTCCGTTCATCTCGAAGGACCAGAGCGTGCCACTATGGTGATCGACGCCGAGGCGGTCCTCGTGGCCCAGGGGCGGACCCCGAACACCGACCGGCTGGACCCGGCCGCCGCCGGCCTGGACGTGCACGGCGACGGCCGGCTGGTGGTGGACGAGTACCAGCGGCTGCTCTCCGGCGGAGCACCGGTTCCGGGGCTGTGGGCACTGGGGGACATCTCCAGTGAGCACCAGCTCAAGCACGTGGCCAACCACGATCAGCGGATCGTCGCCCACAACCTGGAACATCCGGACGACCTGAGGGCCAACACGCTGGGCCCGATCCCTTCCGCCGTGTTCACCAGGCCGCAGATCGGGTCGGCCGGACTGACCGAGGCCCAGGCGGTGGCCGAGTACGGCCGTGAGCGGATCAGCGTCAAGGTGCAGGAGTACGGTGATGTGGCCTATGGCTGGGCCATGGAGGACGCCACCGGCCTGTGCAAGCTCATCGCCGACCGCCAGAGCGGGCAGCTGATCGGGGCGCACCTCATCGGCCATGAGGCTCCGAACCTCATCCAGCTGCTCGTGCAGGCCATGAGTTTCGGCGTGGACGCCCATACCCTGGCGCGCGGCCAGTACTGGATCCATCCGGCCCTGAGCGAGGTCGTGGAGAACGCCCTGCTGGGCCTGGAGGTCCCGGACAGCGGACTGGTGTAGGCCCTACGCGGGTTTGGGTGCCGCGTAGATCTCCTCGACCAGGCTGTCGAAGTCCTTCAGCACCACGTTGCGCTTGATCTTCAGCGACGGGGTCAGCTGGCCGGACTCGATGGAGAAGTCCGCCGGAACGATCCGGAAGGCCCGGATGGACTCCGCCTGGGACACCGACTGATTGGACTTGTCCACCACGGACTGGACATGCTCCACCACGACGGGGTGGGAAGCCAGTTCCTCCACCGGAGTGTCCGCGGCGATGCCGTGCTGCTGGAGCCAGCCCGGCAGGATCTCGGCGTCCAGGGACACGAGTGCGGCAACGAAAGGACGATTGTCCCCGACGACCACGCACTGGGAGACGAGGGCGTCCGCGCGGACCTGGTCCTCCAGGACGGCAGGCACCACGTTCTTGCCGGAGGCGGTGACGATGATCTCCTTCTTGCGGCCGGTGATCGTCAGGTAGCCGTCCTCATCCAGGGAGCCGATGTCTCCGGTGTGGAACCAGCCGTCCACGATCTCTTTCTCCGTGACGTCCGGTCGGTTGTGATAGGCGCGCATCAGGCAGACGCCCTGGGCGAGGATCTCGCCGTCGTCGGCGATGCGGACACCGTTGCCCGGCAGGGGTTTGCCGACCGTGCCGATCCTCACCGCACTGGGGACGTTGACGGTCACGGGCGCGGTGGTCTCGGTGAGGCCGTAGCCCTCCATGATGTTGACGCCGATTCCGCGGAAGAAGTGACCCAGGCGGGAGCCGAGGGGGCCGCCACCGGATACGGCGTGCGCGACCTGCCCGCCCATGGCGTCCCGGATCTTGCCGTAGAGCAGCTTGCCGAAGAGCGCGTGCTTCGCACGGAGCATGAGGGGGACCTTGCCGTCGGACAGGGCCTTCGAGTAGTCGATGGCGGTCTGTGCCCCGGCGGCGAAGATCTTCCCCTTGCCACCCGTCTCGGCCTTCAGCTGGGCCGAGTTGTAGACCTTCTCGAAGACGCGGGGGACGGCCAGCAGGAAGGTCGGCTTGAAGGACTGCAGGTCCGGGACCAGTTGTTTGATGTCCGAGGTGTGCCCCACCTTGGCGCCGGCGGCCAGCGCCAGCACGGAGATGAACCGGGCGAAGACGTGCGCCAGCGGGATGAACATGACGGTGGTGGACCGGGCGTTGACGATCCCGGCCAGATCGGTCCCGAGGGCCTGCAGGCTGAGCTCGGCGAAGTTGCCGTGGGTGAGTTCACAGCCCTTGGGCTTCCCGGTGGTGCCCGAGGTGTAGATGATGGTGGCCAGATCGGGCAGGTTGGCGGCGGTGCGGCGTGACTCCATGATGTCCTCGTCCGGTCCCCGGGCTGCCAGGGAGCGCAACTCGTCCAGTCCGTCAGCCTCGATCAGCCAGCTGGCCACCAGGGGGTCGAGCTGTTCCTGACGGATGGCCGTCTCCACCACGGTGCGGTGGCGGGCCGTCTCGCAGACGACGGCACGCACGTTGGCATCAGAGACGATCCAGGCCACCTGGCTGGGGGAGGAGGTCTCGTAGATGGGGACCGTCACCGCCCCGGCGTACCAGATGGCAAAGTCCACGAGGGTCCACTCGTAGCGCGTGGGGGACATGATCCCGATGCGGTCCCCGGCCTCGAGGCCGGCAGCGGCCAGGCCACGGGCTAAGGTCCGGACATCCTCATGGAAGGCGGAGGAACTGACATCGGTCCACTGGCCGGGTGAGGCCTGACGGGCGAACAGCGGCCGTTGGGGATCAGCCAGGACCTGCTGTTCGAGGAGATCGGTGATGTTCGTCTCCTGGGGGACTTGGACCGTGGGAGGGGTAATGTATTCCTTCAACGTGCGCTCCTGGTGCTTGGCGGTGCCGCTGTGTGGCGATGTGGCGCTCTTCGGTGCCGACCGGCCCGAGCGGGGATGCCCGGGGCTTTCGACCTTACAGGACTAGCCCGGAACCGGTGTGGGCTGTACCACAATCGTGATCATACTACCCACCGGTAACCGGCGGTGCGACGCCGTACCGTGTCGGTGGACCGGGAGCCCCAAGAGCATCGGGGATACTGAGCGGGGACCGAAGGGGGTCTGGACGTGGCTGACGTGGTTCGTGCTGGCAGTACACCGGTCGCCGCGTCCATCGGCATGGACGTGGGTGGGGGCGCCGTGAAGGCGGGAACGGTGGTTCTGACCGCCGATGGGACCCTGACCGGGACGGTCCTGCCGGGTGGCGGAGGCTCCGCGATGGAGGCCGCTGAGACCCGGATCGAGCACCAGGTCGAATCGGACGGAGACGCGTTGTCCGCCCTGTGTGCCGCCGTCGCCCGGGACCAGTACATCGGTCTCCGCTCCCGCTGGCCCGGCCTCCCCGTGGTGTGGGGTGTCTCCGCCGCGGCCTGGATCGATCCGCACAGCGGTCGGTCGGTGTTCAGTCCGCACCTGGGCGGCTGGCGGGACCGTGCCCTGCCGCAGGACCTCTCCCGCGCCCTCTCCGGCCTCACCGGACTCCCGGTGACACCCGAGGAACCGATCGGCCACACCCCGGGGGCGATCCCCGTGCCCTCGGTGGTCAATGACGCCGATGCGGCGGCTTGGGCAGAAGCTCGGCTGGCACCATCCACCGACGGCCCGGACCGGATGGTCTTCGTGGCGATCGGCACCGGCATCGGCGGTGCGTTGGTTCGGGACGGCGCCGTGGACATCGGCGAGCACGGCATGGCCGGTGAGTTCGGGCATATGACCATGGACCCGTCCGGCCCGCCGTGCCCCTGTGGCAATACCGGCTGCTGGGAACTGCTCGTCTCCGCGGACGCCCTGGCGGCCCGTGCCGGGCGGACCTCGGCGCGTGCCACCATCGACGACGCCCTGGACGGAGACCCGGCCTGCCGCGACGCCGTGGCCGGCACCGGCCGGTGGCTCGGCCGCGGCCTGGCCACGCTGGCAGCAGTCCTGGATCCGGGACGGTTCGTCATCGGCGGCGGTGTGGCCGCCACAGGGGAGTTGCTGCTGGCGCCCGCGCGTGAGGAACTGGCCCGGCACCTTCCCGGCGGACGACGCCGTCCCCTTCCGTCGGTCTCGGTCGCGACCTTGGGCAATCGGTCCGGATGGGTGGGAGCAGCGGGAGTTGCGCTGGAACGCGCGGGCTGGCCCGTGCGGGCGCTGTCAACCGGGCCGGGCTCCTCGTCGGCGCGGTAGCCCGTCTCCGCGGAACTCGGCCGGACCCTTAGACCTGGGCGCCGTCGTCGTTCCAGGGATCACGGCGATCCTGGTCCCGGGGCAGGGACAGGAACAAGCCGATCGCCCCGGCCACGAAGGCGGCGATGAAGACCGTGACGACGATGCCGGGGATGCCGGGCCAGAAGAGGGCGGATAACAGCAACGCCGCCGGACCGCCGATCAGCCCGACCACGCTCAAGACCATGGCCGGACGTCCGGTGGCCAGGGCAGGAGGATCGGGCGGGACGAAGTCACCCTCGTCCTCATCGTCGACGGTGTAGTCCCGCGGCCCCCACGCCGGTGTCTCGGCGAAGTATGAGGCGAGGTCGGGTCGCTCCGCCGTGGGTGGTTCGGGGGCGGGCCCAGACGGCTCGAGCGGGCCGAGGCCCTCGACGATCTGTTGCCACTGGCGATCGATCTCGGCCTGGTCCTGGTGCTCGCGGTCTCCTTCGCCGTCATGCTCGTGACCGTGAGATCCGTCCCGGCGTTCAGTCATGACAGTCCTTCCCGGCGGCGGGAGTCCACGGTGGCGGACATGAAGGCGATCGACTCGTCGTGGATGAGGCCGGCGTCCCAGTCCAGGGTGGCCACGTGATAGCTGTTGTACAGCGGCCGGACTGTCAGCAGTCCAGGCGAGAGTCCGCTCCCCAGGGCGGTCATCGAGGAATGCGGCACCACGTGGTCTGTGGTGGAGCGGAACGCCAGCACCGGTGAGTCGATGTCCGGCAGGGCGCGGCGGGCCGCCGTCTGCACCGCGCCGACGTGGCGCACGCCGGCCAGCGGGGTGCGGGGATAGGCTCGTTCGTCCACATCGGGGCGCACCGTGTCATTGGCAATGGGTGCGACGGTGCGGACGGCGAGACGGAGCAGCCCGGCCAGGGGTGCGGCCGCGGAGGCGAACCGCAGGGCCGGATTCACAACCACGGCCCCCGCGACCGGCCGGTGGGCTGCGGCGTCGAGGGCGAGGGCACCACCCATGGACAGCCCCGCCACGAACACGTGCTCGTGGCTGGCGAGTAGGTGATCGACGGTCTGGCGGGCGGTGGCGCGCCAGTCTGCGGCGGTGATCCGTTCCAGGTCCTCCCACCGGTTGCCATGGCCGGCCAGCAAGGGCACCTCGACGTCGGCACCGGCCTGCGCGAGGGCCGTGGCCCACGGGGCTACCGAGAACGGGCCCGAGGTGAAACCGTGGAACAGCGCGACGGCGGTGGAGCCGGGGCCGCAGGCCAGGACGCCATCCGGGGCGCCGCCCAGGGTCATCGGCCTCTGCAGGGGATCCATCACGCCAGCCTAGCCGCCACGGTGGCTCCATACTCCTAGACTGGTGCCGGTCCGCACCGTCTGAGGAGAGGTTCATCTTCCGTGTTCTATTGGTTCGCCAAGACCTTCGTGGTGGCACCCGTGACGAACCTCCTGTTCCGCCCCTGGGTCAAGGGGCTGAACAATGTGCCCGAGGAGGGGGCGGCCATCCTGGCCAGCAACCATCTCTCGGTGTCCGACTCCATCTTCATGCCAGCCCAGCTGTACCGGCAGGTGCACTTCCTGGCCAAGAAGGAGTACTTCTCGGGCAAGGGACCCAAGGGGTGGATCACCCGGAAGTTCTTCGAGGCCACCAACCAGCTGCCCATGGACCGGGCCGGTGGCATGGCCTCGCTCGACTCGCTCCGGTCCGGCCTCGAGGTGCTGCAGGACGGCAAGCTCCTCGGGATCTATCCGGAGGGCACGCGCAGTCCGGACGGACGGCTGTACCGGGGCAAGCTGGGCGTGGCCAAGCTCGCCCTGAACGCCCGGGTGCCCGTGGTGCCGATCGCGATGATCGGAACGGACAAGGTTCAGCCCATCGGCCGCGCCATCCCCAGCATCCGCCGCGTGGGCATGATCTTCGGCCAGCCCCTGGACTTCTCGGAGTACTACGACCGCGCCGGAGACCGCTTCGTGGAACGGCAGGTCACCGATCAGATCGTGGAGGCCATCCGGAGGCTCTCCGGCCAGGAGTACGTGGACGTCTACGCCTCCACCGTGAAGAGCCAGCCCGCCTCGGGCGCACCGGACGCGCAGTAGGTCACAAGCGCGCATCCACGGCCGGGGTTCCGTACCCTGTAACCATGATTTCGGATCCCACCACAGACTTCCCGGCCTTCGGCTCAGCCCAATCCAATGGCGCGGCCGACTATCCCGGCCTGGATGATTGGCGGGCAAAGCCGGTGTCCCAGCAACCCACCTGGGAGGATCCGGCCGAGTTCGAGTCCGCGATGGCGGAGCTGTCCTCCGCCCCGCCGCTGGTGTTCGCCGGTGAGGTGGATGTGCTCCGCACCCAGTTGGCCGCAGCCGCCCAAGGCGAGGCCTTCCTGCTCCAGGGTGGTGACTGCGCCGAGACCTTTGCCGGCGCCACGGCCAACAAGATCAGTGCGCGGGTCAAGACCATCCTCCAGATGGCCGTGGTCCTGACGTACGGTGCCTCGCTGCCGGTGGTGAAGATGGGCCGGATGGCCGGCCAGTTCGCCAAGCCTCGGTCCTCGGACACCGAGACTCGGGACGGCGTCACCCTGCCGTCCTTCCGCGGCGAGATCGTCAACGGCTTCGACTTCACCCCGGAATCCCGCCGTCACAATCCGCAGCGCATGGTCCAGGCCTACAACACCTCAGCCGCCACGCTGAACCTGGTCCGCGCCTTCACCCAGGGTGGATTCGCCGATCTGCGGTCCGTGCACGCCTGGAACCAGGGCTTCATGAAGAATCCCGCCTACTCCCGCTACGAGGAGCTCGCGGGTGAGATCGATCGTGCGGTGCGGTTCATGGACGCCGCGGGCGTGGACTTCAGTGCCCTGCGTCGTACGGATTTCTTCACGGCCCACGAGGCCCTGCTGCTGGATTACGAACGAGCCCTGACCCGTATCGACTCCCGCTCCGGCCTGCCGTACTCGACCTCCGGACACTTCCTGTGGATCGGCGAGAGGACCCGTGACCTGGACGGCGCCCATGTGGAGTTCCTCTCCAAGGTCCGGAACCCGATCGGCGTGAAGCTCGGGCCCACCACGAAACCCGAGGACGCTCTGGCGCTTATCGACAAGCTTGATCCCGAACGCGAGCCGGGCCGGCTGACCTTCATCACCCGGATGGGTGCCGGCAGGATCCGGGAGAACCTGCCCGCCCTGGTGGAAGCGGTCCGGGACTCGGGAGCCCAGCCGCTGTGGGTCACCGACCCGATGCACGGCAACACGGTCACCGCCGCCAACGGCTACAAGACGCGACGGTTCGACGACGTCATGGACGAGGTGCGGGGATTCTTCGAGGTCCACCGGGCCGCCGGGACCTACCCGGGCGGCCTGCACGTGGAGATGACCGGTGACGACGTGGCGGAGTGCCTGGGCGGTTCGGACCCGATCGACGAGTCAGCCTTCGCCGACCGCTACGAGACACTGGTGGATCCGCGACTGAACCACCAACAGTCCCTCGAGATGGCGTTCCTGGTCACCGAGGCCCTGTCCCACCCCGGCCGCTCGGTCTAGAGCAGGCGGCGGACGTCCGGCCTGACCGGCTGGACGTCCGCATTGGTCCGGACGACCTACCGCCGGACACAGGATGACTAGAGGATGAGGATCCGCACCGTCGACCCCTCGGCCGCCTCGGCCCCGGACTCGGGTGACTGGTTCCGGACCCGGCCCTCTCGGCTGCCGAAGAAGTCGCCGAGAATCTCGGTCTCCTCCACCTCGAAGCCGGCTTCCTCGAGCTGACGACGCGCCTCACCCTGGGGTTGGCCGGTGACATCGGGGACCTCAATCATCCTCGGCCCCAGTGACTGGACCGCAGTGACCGTCGACCCGGGCAGCACGTCGCCCTCGGCCGGATCCTGGGTGATGATGCGGCCCGCCTCGACGGAGGCGGAGTGCTCGCTGCCGCTGACCTCCAATTGCAGGCCGGCCGCCTCCAGTTCGGACGTGGCCTCCTCCACCGTCATCCCAGAGAGATCCGGGACGGCGACCGGCTGAGGCCCCTCTGAGACGACGACGGAGACCGCGTGGTTGCGGCGCAGCTCGTCCTGGGCGGCAGGGGATTGGCTGAGGATGGAGCCCTGCTCCACGGTGCCGGAGTATTCGTGGGTCACGGTGCCCAAGGCCAGTTCGGCGTCCTGGAGGGTGGCTTCGGCCTCGTCTTGTCCTAGACCGGTCAGATCGGGCACCGCGAACAGTTCAGGTCCCAAGGACACCGTGACCAGCACCGTGTTGAACCGCCTCACTTCGGTTCCGCCCTGGGGGTCGGTGGCGATCACGCTGTCCTCTGCCACCACGTCATGGTGGACGCTGGCCAGGGCATAGCCGACTCCCGTCTGCTGGAGCGCATCCACCGCCGAGATCTTGCTGCGGCCCTCCACCTCCGGGACGGTGACCACGCCGCCGGGGCCGGCACCGAAGAACCAGCCCGCCAGGACCAGGATGGCGGTGATGATGAGCACGACGGCGGCCCAGATCCACATGCGTTTGCCGTTGCGGTGGCCGAGGACCTCCGTGGGGGTCTTCGCCTGGCGGGCTGCTTGGCGCCGCTCCTGGCGTGCAGAGACGGAACGGCCTGGTGCCCTGACGGTCCGCCCGGTACGGCCCGGTCTGCCGGTCGTGCCCGTCCTGTCGGTCTGGTCCGTCCCGGGAGCCTCGAGGGCAGGTGCTCCGGACGAGCCCGACACATCGGACTGGCGGGTGTGAGGCCCGGCCGGTGGAGTCCCGTGCTCGTCTGGCTGGAGCGTGGGCAGCACCGAGGTGCGGTGATGGCCGGCCGGCGGCAAGGCCGGCGGCAAGAACGTCGTCGCCCCGGGATCCAGGAGGTCGGTGGCATTGAGGTGGTCCACGGATCCGATGACGTCCGTGGCCTCCTGGTCCCAGGACTCGCCGTCGTCCCGGGCCCCATCGCCGTCGTCGGCATCCTGGGAGTCGTCGGGCTCGGCTTCGCGGTGATAGCCCTGAGAGCCCAGTACCTCGGTGCCGGCCGGACCGGCGGCGGCCGCTGCAGCCCCGGCAGCCGCGGGTGCCGTGAATGCCTCGATATCGAGGTCCTCGTCAGGGAGGGACGATCGGAGACTGCGAATCTCGGCCAGGAGGACGGCGGCGTCCGCCGGGCGGTCGCGTGCGTTCGGCGCCGTCGACCACTGGACCAGCCGGTCCAGGTCGGTGGCCAGTCCCGGGACGGCCTCGGACGGGGCGGGCACCTCGTTGTTGATGTGCTGATAGGCCACCTGGATAGGGGAAGACCCGGTGAAGGGCTGGCGGCCGGTCAGCATCTCGTACGCCATGATGCCGACGGCGTAGACGTCGCTGCGTTCGTCCGCAGGGGAGCCGCTGACCAGTTCCGGGGAGATGTAGGCCACGGTTCCGACCAAGGCAGCACCCGTCCCGGTGAAATTGGTGGTGGCTCGGGCCAGGCCGAAGTCGGCGACCTTGATGCGACCGTCCCTGGACACCAGCACGTTCTCCGGCTTCATGTCCCGGTGGACGAGGCCGGCCCGGTGGGCCGCCGCCAGTCCGTCGACGATGGCCTCCAGGTAGGCCAACGCCACACGAGGGGTCATGGAGCTACGCCGTTCCAGAACGGTCCGCAACGTGTAGCCCGGCACATACTCCATGACGAGGTAGGCGAGGTTTCCGTCCGGGTGCTCGTCCACGCCCTGGTCCAGCACATTGACCACGTGCGGATGGGAGAGTCGGGCCGCGGTCTTGGCCTCCTGCTCGAACCGTTCGACCAGGTCGGGGTTCTCGGCGAGGTGGGGGTAGAGGACCTTGAGCGCGACCTCGCGGTCCAGACGCTGGTCCACCGCCAGGTACACCGTGGACATGCCGCCCCGGGCCAGCCGGGTTCGGACCTCGTACCGTCCCTCGATGACGGTCCCGTTCATGGGGTCGGCGCGGTATTCCTTCACCATTACAGGGTAGACCGGCCCAGCGTCCGGTCCGGGGACCGGAGGCTCAGAAGCGCTTCATGTAGTTCTTGACCTTGGCCACATAGTCCTTGGTGTCCGACTTCATGCCGTTGCGCTGCACACCACCCAGTCCCTGGTAGTAGGCCGCCACGCCGATGTCGAAGGAACCGGCCGTGCGCTGCAGCTGGCGGATGATTGCGACGCCGGCCGTCGCGTTGTCATGCGGGTCCAGCAGGTTGAGCTTGCGTCCGACCAGGTCTGAGGCCCAGTCGCCCGAGCTCGGGATGACCTGCATGGCACCGATCGCATTGGCCGGGGAGACCGAGGCGTGGTTGAAGCTGGACTCGGTGAAGGCGTGGGCCAGGGCCAGGGACGGATCGACGCCCATCTGCCGGGCGGTGTCCGCGATGATCGCCTGCATCTGGGAACGGGATGGGACTCCGGCATTGAGCAGGGCCCGCTTGTTCTCGTTGGCGTCGCGGACGATGTGGTCCGGGTAGGTGTAGTGCAGGAAGGTATTCGGGACGAGGTCGTCCTCCGCCGGGGCGGCGGATGACCCGGACCCGGAGAGCTTGAGCTTCTGTCCCGGGTGGATGGTGGCCGACTCACTGAAGCCGTTCGCCGACAGCAGGGTGGACAGGCTGATGCCGTTCCGTGACGCGATGCCGTAGAGGGTGTCACCGGACTTGACGGTGTACGACTGCACGGTGCTGTTTGCTGGAGTACCGGAGGAGGCAGGGGCGACGGTGGTGTTGCCGGAGAGCTTCAGCTTCTGTCCTGGGTGGATGGTCGCGGTCGAGGACAGGCCATTGGCCTTCAGCAGCACGGAGAGGCCCATGCCGTTGCGAGCGGCGATGCCGGAGAGGGTGTCGCCCGACTTCACCGTGTAGGTCGTGGCCGCAGCGTTCCCGGCCGGCGAACCGGCAGGCGTGGCGGCAGGGGTACTGCTGCTGCCGGAGAGCTTGAGCTTCTGGCCCGGGTAGATGGTGGAGGAGGAGGTGATGCCATTGGCCTTGAGGAGGGTGGACAGGCTGACACCGTGGCGGGAGGAGATGCCATACAGGGTGTCTCCCGAAACGACCGTATAGGTCTTGGCGGTGGTCGAAGCGCTGGCGGTGGAACTGCCGGACGAGGCCTGAGCCACCGTGGTGCCGCCGGAGAGCGTGAGCTTCTGGCCCGGGTAGATGATCGAGGACGCCGAGAGGCCGTTCGCCGCCAGCAGGGAGGAGAGGGCGAGGTCATGGCGCACGGCGACGTGGGACAGGGTATCCCCGGCCTTGACGGTGTAGGTCTGGGCAGTGGTGCCGCTGGATGCGGTCTGGGCGGACGTGGAAGACGACGGCGCGGAGCCCGGGAGCGTGATCTTCTGGCCCGGGTGGATGATCGTGGAGGCCGAGAGGCCGTTGGCCTTCAGCAGTGCCGACAGTGAGAGATCGTGGCGCACGGCGATGTGGGACAGGGTGTCCCCGGCCTTGACCGTGTAGCTGGCGGCAGCCTTGGCGCTCTTGACGGCACCGGCGCCGGAGAAGGAAGCGGGAACGCTCGAGGCCAGCGACGCGGTGGAGAGTCGCAGCTGTGCCGTCTCGATGTTCACGGGCGAGGCGGACCGTGGGGTGAGCGCTTGACGAGGGGCGTCGGCTACCGCCGGCGTGGCCAGGGCGGCTGAGCCCAGCACCATGAGCGGCAGGGTTGACGTGGCCAGGGCGGACTTCAACAGGCGTGGCGTACCGGAAGGGCGATCAGTCATGTGGGTTTCCTCTGAAGGTGCTGCACCACCGAGGCTGCTCCTGTCACGGGTGTGAACAGAATGACAAACCACGTCTGATGATGCCTGTAATGAAAATGTG
Organism: Citricoccus muralis; assembly: GCF_003386075.1. GTDB lineage: Bacteria > Actinomycetota > Actinomycetes > Actinomycetales > Micrococcaceae > Citricoccus > Citricoccus muralis. The sequence continues at coordinate 1,320,433 of NZ_QREH01000001.1, read as the reverse complement.
ACAGATGTAAACGTACCTGAAGGTAGTTACGGAAGGGAATCTAGACGGTAACGATTCGGCAACGTAGCCGCGTTGCGCTTGGACAGTCTCGGCAACCGGCCGTGGGTACGGGGTGTCCCACGCTGCCGCGTCAGTCGTTAGGCTGGACGGGTGAATACCGCCGCAGGCAACAACGCCGCATCGCAGGAGCCGACGCTCGAAGACCTGGTCCAGGACTGGGAGTACTTTCCCGACCTGGCCGAGAAATGGGACATCCCGGTCACTCGGGTCCACAACATGGTCAGTGAAGGACGGTTGCTGACCGCCAAGGTCGGCGAACGTCACGCCCGTGCCGTTCCGGCCCTCTTCCTGGTGGAGGACGGTCCCCTGGAGCCGCTGAAGGGGACTATCTCGGTCCTCAGGGACGCCAGGTTCTCAGATGACGAGGCCATTCGCTGGCTCTACACGTCGGACGAATCCCTCCCGGGCCGGCCCATCGACGCGTTGCGGGAGGGTCGCAAGACGGAGATACGCCGGAGGGCGCAGGCGCTGGCCTGGTAGTCGTCAGTCCCGACCGGAGCCTAGTGCTTCCGGTCCAAGATCTGCCGGGCCAACTGCCCCAGCCCCACTTTGGCGCCCTGGTCCATGGGCGCTTCGACCAGGGCGGCCAGGGAAGCGTCACCGAGGTCGAGGACCTCGCGCTCCACCCGGGCACGGGCGCCTCCTGATTCCAACAGCGTCTGGATCCGAGACACGGCCTCAGGGGACAGTTGCGGATCGCCCAGCGCTGCCTCCACTTCTGCCACCTGGCTGGGGGTGAGCAGGTCCAGGGCGTGTGCCACCAGCTCGGTGCGCTTCCCCTCGCGCAGATCGTCCCCTGCCGGCTTCCCGGTCACCGCGGGGTCACCGAAGACGCCGAGTAGATCGTCCTGCAGCTGGAAAGCCTCGCCCAGGGGCGCGGAGATCCGCCCGTAGTGCTCCAGCAGGTCCTCGTCCGCGCCGGCCAGGATCCCGCCCAGGCCCAGCGGGTGGACCACGGAGTACCGGGCGGACTTGAACCGCAGGACAGTGCGAGCGCGCTGCAAGGCCTCGGCCGGGTCCTGGCCCGGCACCTCGACCTCATCGAGGATGTCCAGGTACTGGCCGGCCATGACCTCGAACCGCATCTCGTTGAACAGGCTTCGCGCGCCCGCCGGGTTCGTGGAGGCATCGGCGGCGGAGGCGAACACCTCCTCGCTCAGGGACAGGCACAGGTCGCCCGTCAGGATGGCGGCGGACACCCCGAAATGACAGGGGTCCTGCCGCCAGCCCGCCTGCTGGTGGCGGGCTTCGAAGGCGCGGTGGATGCTGGGGGCACCCCGGCGGGTGTCGGATCGATCGAGGATGTCGTCGTGGATCAGGGCCGCGGCCTGGAACAATTCGAGTGCCACGGCCGCATCCAGGATGCGCGGGTCATCGGGGTGACCTCCGGCGCCCTGCCAGCCCCACCAGGACAACACGGCCCGCATCCGCTTCCCGCCGCGGACGAGTCCGGCGATCGACTCCACCAAAGGGGTGGCGGAGTCGGAGATTGCCGCTGCGCGGCCACGGTACCCGTCCAACAGCTCGACCATGCGGACCCCTACGGCCCGGACGAAGGCCGACTCGTGGTCGATGTCGGTGGTCTGGGGGAGAGAAGGGGGGACGGGCACGGTGCTCCTTGGGCTCCTGGGGGCGGTTCGGCGGCGTGCCCAGACTACCGGTGGCCGCGGGCTCTAAGCTGGTCCCATGACAGAGCGCAGGACCCTGACGTCCGCCGAGACCGGCGGATCGGATGGATCCTGGGACGCCGTGATCCTGCACGTGGACATGGATGCCTTCTTCCTGTCGGTGGAGTTGCTCGACCATCCGGAACTAGCGGGGATCCCCTCGCTCGTCGCACACCGTGGCGGCCGATCGGTGGTCCTGTCGGCTTCCTATGAAGCGCGCGCCTTCGGAGTGCGCTCGGCCATGCCGTTGGCGCATGCCCAAGCGCTCTGCCCGGGTGTCGCCGTGGTGGAACCCCGGCCCGAACGCTATGCCGCTGCCTCTTCTGACGTGATGCGGATCCTGACGTCCTTCACTCCGGTTCTGGAACAGCTCAGCATCGACGAGGCCTTCCTGGACGTCTCTGGGGCACGACGCCGGCTCGGTTCGCCCGCGCGGATCGGCGCCCTGATCCGGGAGCAGGTCCGTGAACGGACGGGGTTGCCCTGCACCGTTGGTGCGGCGGCCACCAAATCCGTCGCCAAGATCGTCTCCACGCGGGCCAAGCCCGATGGCCTCGTGGTGGTCCCACCGGAGCGGACCCGCGCCTACCTGGACCCGCTGCCGGTCTCCGCTCTCTGGGGTGTGGGGCCGGTCCTGCGTGAGCGACTGGTGGCGGCCGGCCTCACCACGGTGGCCGAACTGGCATCCCAGTCCCCGCAGCGGATGGAGCGGTGGCTCGGAGTCCAGGGGCCGGCCCTGCAGAAGCTGGCCCGGGGGATCGATCCCCGTCCCGTCACGCCCGAGCGAGAGACCAAGAGCCTGGGTGTGGAGAAGACGTTCGAACAGGATGTCCGCGACCCGGCTGTCCTCCACCGGCACCTGGTGGCACTGGCCCATGAGGGCGCCATTAGGCTACGCCGCGCCGGCTTCCGTGCGGGGGCGGTCAGCGTGAAGGTCAAGGCGCCGGATCTGTCCGTGAAGACCCGCACCATGACGTTGCCGGCGCCCGTGGACTCCGCCGGACCCCTCGCCGAGGCTGCTGAAGCTCTCCTGGCCGGGCTCACGGACGGCCAGGGCATCCCAGTCCGGTTGCTGGGGATCCGCGCGGAGCGGTTGTCCGGCGCCGACGAGGTGGTGCAGGAGGCTCTGTTGTGGGAGGACGAGAGCCCTCCTGCAGACTGGTCCGAGGCGGATCGGGTAGCCGATGACATCCGCCGTAAATTCCCTCACGCCGCGTTGAAGCCCGCCACGCTGGTGGAGCGGAACGCGCCGGAATCGGGGCCGGCCCAGCGCAAAGATATTCGCTGATCGCGGAACTGTTCGTATCAAGACGGTCAAAGGGCGTCACCGATATGGCGTGGGGGCCCGGGCGAGCCCTATGCTAGATGAACGGGAAGGCCCGGGCCGGAAGAGGAGGCAGCGATGCCGTTGTCTGAGCGGGAGCAGAAGCTCCTTGAGCAGCTGGAACAACAGCTGAATGCAGAGGACCCGCACTTTGCCACGAGCATGAGTGAAGCGGGTGCCTCTCGTTTTTCGACCACCCGATTGGTGGCCGGCGCGGTGACCGCGGCGGTGGGACTCGGCGCCCTCCTATGGGGCGTCTCCCAACAGTTCATCTGGTTGGGCATTATCGGGTTCATTGTCATGGCGGCCGGGGTCTACGTGGCCACGAGCCGGTCTCGGCAGCCCACGGGTGGACGGGGCCACGACTCCGCCGCCGCCAAGAAGAACTCGCCCTTCATGGCGAATCTGGAGCAGCGGTGGGAGGAACGCCGCAACCAGGAACCCTGATCGTGCGCTGATCACTACTGAATACTCCGGACTGCCATGGCATGTCCGGAATCGCAACCCCGTCGCTCAGCGGCGGGGTTTCGTCGTTAACGGGATGTGCCGGCGTGCCCTCCACTGCGCTCCCCACCGCACTCCCCACTTCCCTCCCCACTTCCCTCCTCACTTCCCGTTCCCGGCGCGCTCAAGGCAGGGCACCGCCCCCGTGACGGGGGAGGGAGCGCCGTGGCGGGCGGCAGACAGGCGGCGAGTGCGCGGGACTCCCTCCACTCCCTCCACCGCCCTCCCCGTCTGACCCTGAGGGGAGGGCGGCACCGTCCCCTCGCCGCAAATCCCCTTGATGACAAGGAAGGGCGGCTAGGCGGGGAAGCGAGGGCAGCCGTGAACGACCCTGCGCCACGCCGTGTCTCCACCCCGTTTTGGCTTGACTGTGGGGGGTTGTGGGGTAAAGTGGAGGACATCAGAGGATGGTGGTGAAGAAGGAGGGTCACGCGCACCTCTCAGACGGCAAAGGTGGTGGGTCGTGTTCCTTGGGACCTATACGCCGCGCCTGGATGAGAAGGCGAGGCTGATCCTCCCGGCCAAGTTCCGAGAGGAGCTGGCCGAGGGCTTGGTCCTCACTCGAGGGCAGGAGCGCTGCATCTATGTCTTCAGTGCTCGTGAGTTCGAGAAGGTTCACGAGCAGATGAGGTCGGCACCACTGTCCTCACGCCAGGCCAGGGACTACATCCGTGTGTTCCTGTCCGGTGCGTCGGACGAGACTCCGGATAAGCAGGGACGCATCACCATCCCGGCTCCGTTGCGCAGCTATGCGGGACTGGACCGGGAGCTGGCCGTGATCGGTGCCGGCAGCAGGGCCGAGATCTGGGATGCCGGGTCCTGGTCCTCCTACCTGGAGGAGCAGGAGAACGCGTTCTCCGAGACTGACGAGGAAGTACTGCCCGGGATCTTCTAGGAGACCCGGATGCATAACCACACAGCGCGGATTCTTGAATGAGACCTCCAGCCGCCCTCGGCCGGACCTGACCCGACTTCCCCCGGGCCAGGCACGGAACCGGTGAGCGGATGGGGATCTGGTCCAAGGGTCCGCCTGTCACTTAAAGGGACCGGAACACCCATCAGCGAGGGAAGGGGAGGCAACGCTTGGCAACCGAACCGACTCCGGCACAGGACCGGCACGTCCCCGTCATGCAAGACCGTGTCCTGGACCTGATGTCGCCGGGCCTCGAAGCCGCCCGCCGGGCCGGACGAACGCCGGTCTACCTCGATGGCACCCTCGGCATGGGGGGTCACGCCGAGGCGATCCTGCAGCGTCACCCGGACGCCGTCGTCGTGGGCATCGACCGTGACACCGAGGCCCTGCGCCTCGCCAGCGAACGACTGGCCTGGGCCGGGGAGCGGCTCCACACGTGGCACGGCACCTATGACGAGGTCGACGACGCCCTGGCCGCCGCGGGCTTCCACGAGGCCGACGCCATGCTCTACGACCTGGGAGTCTCCTCCTACCAGCTGGACGAACGAGGGCGGGGCTTTGCCTATTCGTACGACGCGCCGCTGGACATGCGCATGGACACCACGGGCGGCATCACCGCCGCCGACGTGGTCAATGACTATGACGAGGATCGGCTGCGGCGGATCATCCGGGCCTGGGGTGAGGAGAAGTTCGCCGGACGGATCGCCTCGGCCATCGTCAAGGCCCGGGCCGAGTCGCCCTTCACCTCCACCGGCCCCCTCGTCGAGGTCATTCGCGGAGCAGTCCCCGTGGCAGCCGGGAAGACCGGTGGTCATCCGGCCAAGCGGACCTTTCAGGCCCTGCGGATCGAGGTGAACGAGGAGCTCGACGTCCTCGAGGAGGCGCTCCCGGCGGCGCTGCGGCATCTGGCTGTCGGTGGCCGATTGGTCATCATGAGCTACCACTCTCTCGAGGACCGGATCACCAAGCGGGCGATCATGGCCGACGCCACCTCCACGGCGCCCCCCGGCTTCCCGATCGAACTCGAGGAACACGCCCCCGTGGTCAAGGTCGTCACCCGGGGCGTGGACAAGCCCACCGAGAAAGAAATCGAACAAAACCCTCGCGCCTCCTCAGCGAAAGTGCGAGCAGTTGAGAAGATCAGAGCATCAAGGAGCAAAGCATGACCGCAACGCAGCAGCGACTCGCCATGCAGCAGCCCGTCCCGACCCGCGAGAGCACCGCTCCGCAGATCGGACAGGCTGCTCCTTGGCAACCCGTCATCCGGCCCGCACGGCAGCCCGATGGTGACGCCGGCCAGAATGCCTCGTCGCGCCGGCGCACCCCATTGGCGCTCGTCCCCGCTCCCATCCGCAAGTCCGGCCGCGGATTCGCCGGGCTCTGCGTCTCCGTCCTGGTCGCTGCCCTGATGACTGTCCTCGTCACCAATATCACGGTGTCCAACCGCCAGTACGAACTGGTCTCGCTCAAGAACGAGCAGTTGGACCTGAGCCAGTCCAACGAGTTGCTCCGCCAGCAGGTCGAACACCTGGAAGCTCCGCAGAACCTGGCAGCCGAGGCCACGAAGCTGGGCATGGTCAACCCCGGAGACGTCGCCTCGATCGACCTGCCCAGCGGTGCGGTCACCGGTACTGCCACCGCAGCCGACGCCGAGGACAAGCCCAGTGGCCATGTGGCCGCCCCCGAGAGCCCCTCCGAGAAGCGGGCCGCAGCCGCTGCCGGCTCGGCCTCCACCGCCTCGGACGCGGAGACGCCCGAGGCGGTGGTGGACTCCGCCGACGTCGGCGCCTTCGCTGACCTGCCCGCTCCGTCCGGTGAGAATGCCACCGGGAACGGCTCGGCGGACAGGGCCGACAGCCCAGCGCAGGAGGGTGCGGCCGGGGGATCGGATAGCCTCAACGGCGGCACGATCCCGGCCCCGGAGTTCTCCGCCCGTGGAAACTAACGTGACACGCCCCTGACCGACCACCCGTAGGACACCACCGAACACCGCACCCGACACCGGGCAGGAAGGACACCGTAGATGGCCAGGACTCCCGGAACCGGAACAGGCGCCGCCGTGGACGCCAGCGGGCGTCGGTTGCGGCTCGGCATCCTCCTCGCCTTGGCTCTACTCGTGGTGCTGGCACTGCGGTTGGTGGTCATCCAGGGCGTCGACGCATCGGGTCATGCCTCCGAGGCAATGAAGGAGCGGCTGCGCTCCGTCTCGATCACACCGGAGCGCGGCTCCATCCTCGACTCCCAGGGCCGTGTGCTCGCCGCCTCGGTGGACCGCTACGACCTCGTGGCGGACCAGCGGCTCGTCAAGGACTACCGCAAGTGGAACAACGAGACCACCTCCATGGAGGACGTGGCCCTGGAGGACTCCCTGCAGGAACTCTCCGGCATCCTCGATGTGGACGCCGCGGAGTTGCGCGAGCGCATGGTCGGTGACCGTCCCTACAAGGTCGTCATGAAGGGCATCACGCCGGAGGTCAAGGAAAAGGCCATGGAGATCGGCATCCCCGGCCTGCTGGCCGAACCGGTGTCCGAACGCTCCTATCCGAACGGCTCGGTGGCAGGTTCCATCCTCGGCTTCCTCGGAGGAGACGGCACCCCGTTGGAAGGTCTCGAACTGAGCCAGGACGAGCACCTCTCGGGCACGGAGGGCCAGCGGACCTACGAGATCGCCGCGGACGGCGTGCGCATCCCCAACGCGGAGTTCTCCGAGACCCCCGCCGTGGACGGCCAGGACCTGCGGCTGACCATCGACCAGGACGTGCAGTGGTTCGCCCAGGAGGCGATTTCCCGGAAGACCGAGTCCTACAACGCCGACTGGGGCAACATCACCGTGATGAACGCCAAGACCGGCGAGATCGTGGCGATGGCCGACTCCACCACCGTGGACCCCTCGGATCCCTCAGCCACGGACAGCCTGTTCTGGCGGCCGACGTCCCTGACCCAGTCCTATGAACCGGGCTCCACCGGCAAGATCTCCACCTTCGCCACCGCTCTCGAGAAGGGTGGCATCTCGCCCCAGGACACCTGGACGGTCCCGAACAAGCAGGAGTTCGACGGCCAGGTCATCAATGACTCCATGCCCCACGACACGTATGACATGACCACGGCGGGCATCTTCACGCGGTCCTACAACACGGGCACCGTGCAGGTCGCGCAGACCGTCGAGGACCAGGTCCGCTACGACTACCTGAAGCAGCTCGGCGTCGGAGACCACATCGACATCGGACTGCCCGGCAGCAACAAGGGCATCCTGGTGGAACCCTCCCAGTGGGACGGCCGTCAGCGGTTCACCACCATGTTCGGCCAGGGTTACACCCAGACCACGCTGCACCTCGCCCAGATCCTGCAGACGGTGGCCAACGGCGGGGTGGAGAAGGAGGCTCAGCTGATCGATGCCTACATCGACGCCGATGGCTCGGAGAACGTCCTCCCCGAGGGCGAGGGCACCCGGATCTACTCCGAGGAGACCTCCGAGGAGATGCTGCGCATGATGGAGGGTGTCGTCGAACTGGGCACCGCGGGACCGGCGCAGATCCCCGGTTATCGAGTGGGCGGCAAGACCGGCACCGGTGAGGCCGCAGGCGTGGGCGGTTACAACGGCTACACCACCTCCTTCGCCGGCGTGGCCCCCCTCGACGATCCGCAGTTCGTCGTGGCGATCTCCGTGCACCGGCCTCAGGGCGACTGGAAGACCTGGGAGGTGGAGGACACCGCCGCCGAGGTACTGTCCTACCTGCTGACCAAGTACAACGTGCCGCCGAGCGACCAGGAACCGCAGAACTACGACGTCTTCCCCGAAGACCCGCAGAAGCGTCCCTGGTAAGAGGGGACTGCCAGACCATGACTTCACCCCTGACTCCTGCCGAGCAGGATGCTGCCTTCCGCCCGGACCACACGGACCCGCTGGACTGGAACGACCTCATCGAGGCTCTCAATCGCTCTGGCCTGCCCGTCGAACTCTCCGGCGTGGACAGCGGACTGCCCGGACAGCCCGGCCCCGCCGGGATCGCGATGGACTCCCGTGCGGTGCGAACCGGCGACCTCTACGTGGGTGTGCCCGGTGCCAACCGCCACGGGGCGGAGTTCGCCGCGTCCGTCGTGGCGGCCGGGGCGGTCGGGCTCCTCACGGACCGGGAGGGGGCGTCGCTGGCCGGTGACCTGCCCACCGGCACCCCGGTGCTGGTGGTGCGGAACGTGCGCGACGCCGTCGGGCCGGCTGCCGCGGCCATCTACCGGAATGCGGGGGTAGGCCCGCGGATGTACGGGATCACCGGCACGAACGGCAAGACGACCACGGCCTACTTCCTCACCTCGCTGCTGGAGGCGTGGGGGGAGACCACCGGCCTGATCGGCACCATCGAGATCCGCGCCGGACGCCGCACGGTCCCGAGCAGCCTCACCACGCCCGAATCCACTCAGTTGCACGCGCTGATGGCGTTGATGCGCCAGGAACAGGTCAGTTCGGCCGCCATGGAGGTCTCCTCCCACGCCATCAGCTACCGCCGGGTCGCTGGCCTGCATTTCGCGGTCGCCGGGTTCACCAACCTCACCCAGGACCACCTGGACCTGCACGGCTCCATGGAGGAGTACTTCGCCGCGAAGGCGGGCCTCTTCGACGCCCGACGGACCGGCCGTGCCGTCATCACCCTGGACGGCGGTCCCGATGCCCCGGACCATGACGGCGCCACCTGGGGGACCAGGATGGCCGCTGCCGCCGGCTGCCCCACCGCGACCCTGTCCCTGGGGCCGGCGGCCGACCACGGGGGCACGGCGCTGACGGGTGCGGACTGGACCGTCACATCCCTCGAGGGCATCGGCCTCGGGTACCGGTTCACGCTGCTCCATGCCGCCAGCGGCCGTATCGTCACCGCCTCCACCGGGCTGCCCGGCCGTTTCAACGTGGCCAACGCTGCGCTGGCCGCCGTCATGGTCTTCGAATCCCTGCCCGGCACCGAGTGGGACGCCGTGTCCCGCGTGCTGGACGCGCCGGTGGGCCAGGGGCCTTTCGCCACGGCCGTGCCCGGGCGCATGGAAGTCGTCAGCCAGTCCCCGGACGGCATCGTCGACTTCGCCCACAATCCGGACGGGATGGTGCGTGCCCTGGAGTCCGTCCGGGACGCCCGCCAGGCTGCCGGGAACACCATCGGACGCACGATCCTCGTGTTCGGCGCCACCGGCGACCGGGACCGGGCCAAGCGCCCGGTGATGGGTCGCATCGCGGCCGAGTGGGCCGACGTCGTGATCGTCACCGATGACGACGCCCACACCGAGGAGCCCGCGCGCATCCGGTCCGAGGTGCTCACCGGCGTGCGGAAAGCGGCCCGTCAAGCCGCCGGCACCGGTCGCGAGGTCGAGATCCACGAGGCCGCGCCGCGCCAGGACGCCATCGACCTGGCCGTGTCCTTGGCCACACCGGCCGACACGGTGCTGCTGGCCGGCCGCGGCCATGAAACCGTCCAGGACATGGACGGAGTGGTCGTCGCCCTGGACGACCGGATGGAACTGCGGGCCGCCCTGGCACGGCACGGCTTCGGGCCCTCATCGGATTCTCATGGGCACGGACGTAAAGTTGACAGGTCATGATCGAACTCACCGCAACCGCCGTCGCCGAGGCCACGGGAGGCACCCTCACTGCCTCCGTGTCGCCCGGAGCCACGGTCGACTCCGCCACCACCGATTCCCGGGAGGCCGCCGCCGGCACCCTGTTCATCGCCAAACCCGGTGAGCACGCCGACGGGCATGACTTCATCCCCGCTGCCCGCGCCGCCGGGGCCACACTCATCCTGGCGGAGCGTCAGACAATGGATGCCGAGGGCCGGCCGGACCCTGCAGTCATCGTGGACGACGTGGTGCTGGCCATGGGACGTCTGACCACGCACATCGTGCAGCGGATCCGTGAGCATTCGCCCACCACGGTCATCGGCATCACCGGCTCGGCCGGGAAGACCACCACAAAAGATCTGCTGGCCACCATCCTGGCCACGGCGGGTCCCACCGTGGCACCGCAGAATTCCTACAACGGTGAGGTCGGCGTCCCGCTCACCGTGTTCCGGGCCGCCCTGGACACGCGCTACCTCGTGATCGAGATGGGTGCTGACGAGGTGGGCAACATCGAGTACCTCTCCTCCATGGTCCAGCCGGACATCGGGGTGGTCCTGATGGTCGGTTCCGCTCACGCCGGCAAGTTCGGCGGGGTCGAGAACATCGCCCGGACCAAGGGCGAACTGGTCGAGTCCCTGCCGTCGAACGGTTTCGCGGTGCTCAACCGGGACGATGCCCGTGTGGCGGCGATGGCCGCCCGCACCCCCGGACGCGTGGTCTGGTTCTCCGTGGAGGACGGCTCCTTCCCGCTGGTGGACGCGGACCTCGAGGCGGGTACCGCCGCCTTCTCCGCCCTGGCCGACTCCCTCACCACGAACGCCGATGAGCGGCCCGAGTTCGATCTGCGCATCGGTGCCGGCACCGGCGCCGAACCCCATCCCGTGGCCTCCGGCCTCATCGGGCGGCACCACGCCTCCAACATCACGGCGGCCGCGGCGGCGGCCGCCGCCGCCGGCCTGTCCGTACAGGCCATCGCCGCGGCGCTCAACGGCGCCGGCTCCACGAGCCGCCGGCGGATGGAGCGCACCGACCGGCCGGATGGCATCACCATCATCAACGACGCCTACAACGCGAACCCTGAGTCCATGCGGGCGGCCCTGCAGACCCTCGCCATGATGGGCCGGTCCACGGGACGGCGCACCTGGGCGGTGCTGGGGGAGATGCTCGAGCTGGGCGACTCCCGCATCAGAGAGCACACCGCGATCGGCACGGCCGTAGTCCGGCTCAACATCAGTCAGCTCCTCGCTGTCGGCCGCGGCGCCCGGCCGCTCTACACCTCCGCGGTGAACGAGGGGTCGTGGGGTGACGAGGTCGATTTCGCCGAGGACCTCGATGCCGCCGAGGAGCTGCTCCAGGGCAAGCTCGCCCCGGGCGATATCGTCTTGTTCAAGTCCTCTAACGGCGCCGGCCTGGGCGATCTGGGCGATCGGTTCGCACATGGTCCGGTCAGTCCGGGCCCCATGGATGTCCCGACCACCGGGGACCGGAAGGAGCAGAGCCAGTGATAGGCCTGTTGATCGGTGCCCTCCTGGGGCTCGTGCTGACACTCATCGGCACGCCGTTGTTCATCAAGTTCCTCGTCCGCCAGGGGTACGGCCAGTTCATCCGTGATGACGGGCCCACCTCGCACACGACGAAGCGCGGCACGCCGACCATGGGCGGAGCGGTCTTTGTGGTCGCCACCGTGCTCGCGTACTTCCTGACCCACTGGATCATGTCCGGTCTGCAGCTGGAGAACGCCGGGATCACGGCCTCGGCCATGATCCTGTTGCTGCTCATGGTCGGGATGGGCGTCGTGGGCTTCCTCGACGACTTCACCAAGATCTCCAACCAGCGCTCGCTCGGACTGACCCCCTGGGCGAAGATCGTCCTGCAGGCCGTCGTCGGCATCACGTTCGCCGTGCTGGCCCTGAACTTCCCCAACGAGCGCGGGCTGACCCCCGCCTCGACCGCCATCTCCTTCGTCCGGGACCTGCCGATCGACCTGGCCTTCGCCGGGCCGGTCCTCGGCGTGATCCTCTTCGTGGTCTGGTCCAACCTCATCACCACGGCCACCACCAACGCCGTGAACCTGACGGACGGACTGGACGGACTGGCCACCGGTGCCACCGCCATGATCACCGCCGCCTACATGCTGATCACCCTGTTCCAGGCGAACCAGTCGTGCGGGGTCACCGGCGAGGGGCCCGGCTGCTACGAGGTGCGTGACTCCATGGACCTGGCGGTGCTGGCCTCCATCCTCACCGGCGCCCTGATCGGGTTCCTGTGGTGGAACACCGCGCCGGCCAAGATCTTCATGGGGGACACCGGCTCGCTGGCCCTCGGCGGCGCCCTCGCCGGCTTCGCCATCATGTCCCGGACCGAACTGCTCGTGGTCATCCTTGCCGGGCTCATGGTCCTCATCACCCTCTCGGTGATCATCCAGGTCGGCTACTTCAAGATCTCCGGCGGTAAGCGCGTGTTCCTGATGGCACCGTTGCAACACCACTTCGAGCTCAAGGGCTGGGCCGAGGTCACCGTGGTCATCCGGTTCTGGATCATCGGTCTGCTCTGCGTGGCCGTCGGCATCGCCCTGTTCTACGGCGAATGGGTGCTGTCCCAGTGAACCCCGCAACCCCCGAATCCCGAACCGGCCCCACTGACCGCCTGGCCTCCCTCACCAGTTGGGACGCCGATTGGACCGGCCTGCGCGTCGTCGTCACGGGCCTGGGCCTGTCCGGCTTCGCCGCGGCGGACACCCTGGCGGAGCTCGGCGCCCACGTGGTGGTCGTCGACGGCCAGGAGAGCCCGGAACACCGGGCCAAGGCGGACACCCTGAAGATCGTCGGCGTCCAGGACGTGCTGCTGGGGGACCGGCACACGGCCGTGCTGCCCGACGTCGGCGGGCTGGCCCCCGAACTCGTCGTCACCTCTCCGGGGTGGCGGCCCAACCAACCCCTCCTGGCGGCCGCCGCCGCGGCGGGCGTCCCCATCTGGGGAGACGTCGAGTTGGCTTGGCGGGTCCGCGAGCGGGCCGGGCGCAAGACCGCGGACTGGCTGGTGGTCACCGGTACCAACGGCAAGACCACCACGGTCGGCATGGTCGAGTCCATGCTGTTGGCCGCCGGCCAACGGGCCATCGCTTGCGGCAACGTCGGCACGCCCATCCTCGACGCGATCCGTGATCCCGAGGGCTGGGACACCATCGCCGTGGAACTCTCCAGCTTCCAGCTGCACTGGACCCACCACATCGAGCCCGCCGCCTCAGCGGTGCTCAACCTCGCCGAGGACCATGTCGACTGGCACGGCTCCTTCGAGGCCTACTGTGCGGACAAGGCCAAGATCTACGAGCACACCCGCCTCGCCTGTCTCTTCAACGAGGAGCAGCCGATGACCATGCGCATGGTCGAGGAGGCGGACGTCCAAGAGGGCTGCCGGGCGGTCTCCTTCACCACCGACACCCCGGGGCGGTCCATGCTCGGCGTGGTGGATGGGCTCCTCGTGGACCGAGCCTTCCTGGAGGACCGGGCCAACCAGGCCCTGGAACTCGGCCAACTGCAGGACCTCGGCCCGATCGCTCCCCAGCACCAGGTCGCCAATGCCCTGGCGGCGGCCGGACTGGTCCGCGCCATCGGGGTGCCACCCGAGGCGGTGCGCGATGGGCTGCGTGCCTACCGACCTGGCGACCACCGGATCCAGCTGGTGGCCCAGGCCGATGATGTGCTGTGGATCAACGATTCCAAGGCCACCAATCCGCATGCGGCCGATGCGTCACTGGCGGCGTTCACGGACGTGGTGTGGATCGCCGGTGGCCTGCCCAAGGGCGTGAGCTATGACGAGCTCGTCACCCGCCACGTCGGCCGGCTTCGCGCCGTCGTGCTCATCGGTGCCGACCCCGGCGAACTCGCCGGGTCGTTGCGGCGACACGCGCCGGACATCCCGGTACTCTCCACCGCCGTGCGGGACACTGGAACAGACCCCTCGGACGGCCATCAGGCCATGGCCGCAGCGGTCCGTGAAGCCAACGCGGTGGCCCGGCCAGGGGACGTCGTCTTGATGGCGCCGGCAGCGGCGTCCATGGACCAGTTCGAATCCTACGCAGACCGAGGAAACGCCTTTATCGACGCCGTCGCCCGCCTCATGGAAGCCAAGGGGCTGGGCAGCTAAGGAGCCCTTGCATGGTGACCACACCCCACCGGTCCGTGTGGCGTCGGGCCTGGGGATTCCTCGAAGGCCAGGGCTCCAGCCGCACGTCGTACTTTCTGATCCTGGGTTGCACCGCGGCCTTGACCGTCATCGGCCTGGTGATGGTGCTCTCGTCCTCATCGGTCGAGAACATCGGGGAATCCACTGGATCCTATGACCTGTTCATCCGGCAGGCCATGTTCGCCGTGGTCGGGTTCGTGGGCCTGTTCGTCCTCTCTCGGCTGGGCACCGACCGTCTGCGATCCCTGGGCTGGCCCGCCATCCTGCTAGCAGTCTTTCTGCTGGCGCTGGTGCTGACACCCCTCGGCCACGAGGTCAACGGCAACAAGAACTGGCTGAAGATCGGCTCGTTCACGGCCCAGCCCTCCGAAGCCGCCAAGCTGGCCCTGGCCCTGTGGGCGGCCGTGGTCCTCGAGCGCAAGGCCAAGCTGATCGGCCAGCTGAAGCACTCCATCGTCCCGGTCATCTTCCCCGTGGGTGCCATCCTGCTCGGCCTGATCATGTACGGCCGGGACCTCGGCACGGCCATGGTGATCATGATGATCATGGCCGCCGTGCTGTTCCTGGCCGGAGCCCGACTGCGCTACTTCCTCATCGCCGGTGGCATCGGTGCTCTGGGGGCCGCGATCATGGCGCTGACCTCGGCCAACCGTGCCGTGCGCATCCAGGCCTGGCTGGGCAACTGCGAGTTCCCCACGGAGCCCTGCTACCAGCCGGACCACGGCATGTATGCCCTGGCCTCCGGGGGCTGGTGGGGGGTCGGACTGGGCCAGTCCCGCCAGAAGTGGAGTTACATCCCGGAGGCGGAGAACGACTTCATCTTCACCATCCTCGGGGAGGAGCTCGGTTTGGCCGGCACCTTGCTCGTGATCGGACTGTTCGCCGGTCTGGCCATCGGCCTGTTCCGGGTGGCGCGCCGCTCGACCTCCCTCTTCGTGCGGATCGCCACTGGCGGCATCCTCATCTGGATCGTCGGCCAGGCCTTCATCAACATCGCCATGGTCACCGGGCTGCTGCCGGTGATCGGCGTCCCGCTGCCCTTCATCTCCTACGGCGGCTCTGCGCTGACCTTCGTCCTGGCCGGCGTGGGCGTGGTGCTCGCCTTCGCCCGCGAACAGCGCCAGGAGGAGGAGGGGGCAGTGACAGCGGATGCCTCCAAGACCGCAACGACCGCCGCCCCCGGAACCTCCGGACCGCCCACACCCCCTGCCGGCGCCGCCCGCGCCTGGAAGAAGGCTCGATCATGACCGAACCGCTCCGCGTCGTCCTGGCCGGCGGTGGGACCGCTGGGCACGTCAGCCCCATGCTGGCGATCGCGCGTGCCCTCGAGGCGGCGCACACCGCAGGCGCGGACCTCACGCTGGCCGGCGACGCCGGGAAACTCGGCGTGCACTGCACCATGGTCGGTACCACTTCGGGCCTGGAGACCCGGCTCGTCCCGGGCGCCGGCTACGAGTTGGACACCATCGACCGGGTGCCACTGCCCCGCCGGCCCACCATGGACCTCGTGCGATTGCCCGTGCGACTGCGGCGGGCCGTCACCCAGGCCGGAGAGATCCTGGACCGCCGCCGTGCGGACGTGGTGGTCGGGGTGGGCGGATACGTCTCCACCCCCGTCTACCTGGCCGCCGTCCGCCGAGGCGTGCCGCTGGTCATCCACGAGGCCAATGTCCGCGCCGGGCTGGCGAACAAGGTCGGTGCCCGCAAGGCCGCCGTCGTGGCCACGGCCTTCCCGGAGACCGTCCTGCCGCGGGCCCAGGTCGTCGGCATGCCGATGCGCCGGGAGATCTCCACGCTGGACCGGGACGCGTCACGGGCCCAGGCGAGGAGGGCGCTCGGCCTGGACCCCGAGCTCGCCACGGTGGTGGTGACCGGGGGATCCTCCGGCGCCCTCAACGTCAACCGGACGATCGCCGCCGCGCTGCCCGACCTCTCCGCCGCCGGCCTCCAGGTGCTCCACCTGACCGGGCGGGACAAGCAGGTCCTGGACGAGGACGGCACCCCGGTCACCGCTGCGGGATACCACCAGCGTGAGTACCTCGACGGGATGGAACAGGCCTACGCGGCCGCGGACCTCATCGTCGCGCGGGCCGGCTCGGGCACCGTGCACGAACTCGCCGCCGTGGGCCTGCCAGCCGTCTTCGTCCCCCTGCCCATCGGCAACGGGGAGCAGGCCCTCAACGCCCGCGGGCTCGTGGCGGCAGGCGGAGCCCTGATGGTCCGGGATGAGGCGTTCACCGCCGACTGGATCCGGCGCGAGCTCCTCCCGCTCGCCCAGGACCCCGCACGGCTGTCCGCCATGTCCGTCGCCGCCCAGGCCCGGGGAATCCGGGATGCCGACAGCACCATGGCGAGGCTCGTCCTGCAGGCTGCCGGCGAGGCCCCATCTTCTTCCTCCAGCAACCACTCGGGAGACGCCTCGTGAACCCCCCGTCAACCCCAACGATGCCCCCTGCCCTGACCGACCTGGGGCGGGTCCATTTCCTCGGCCTCGGCGGGGTCGGCGTCTCCGGCATTGCCCGGATCATGCAGCAGCTCGGCGTCGAGATCTCGGGAACAGACGCCAAGGACCTGCCGGTCATGCGGGAACTGGAAACGGCTGGAGCCACCATCTTCGTGGGCTACGACGCCACGCACCTCGACCGCCTCGCCCAGGACGGCGGGGGAGCGGTGGGCACCGTCATCGCCTCCTCCATCGCCGGGCCGGGCAACCCCGAGTACGATGCCGCCGTGGACCGCGGGATCCCGGTGCTCCACCGCTCGGAGGGCCTGGCCGCGGCGATGTCCGGCCACCGGGTCCTTGCCGTGGCCGGCACCCACGGCAAGACCACCACGTCCTCCATGGCCGCCATGGCCTTCTCCGACGCCGGCGCCGACCCGACTTTCGCGGTCGGGGCCGCCGTGGCCGGGCTGGGCACCAACGCCGCGGCCGGCGGGGGCGAGTGGTTCATCGCCGAGGCCGACGAATCGGACGGCACCTTGCTGAACTACCGCCCGGAGATCGCCATCCTGACCAACGTGGAGGCCGACCACCTCGACTTCTACGGCTCGGTGGAGGCCGTCACCGAGGTGTTCCGGGATTTCATCCGGCTCCTCCCATCCGAGGGCGTCCTGGTGGCCTGCGCCGACGACGCCGGCGCACGGGAGGCCGCGGAATGGGCTCGCACCGAAGCCGTCGACGGCCGTCCGGCGCCCAGGGTGGCCACCTATGGATCGGACCCCGCACGGGCCGACGACCTGGTGCTGGTGAACAGCGAGTTGGCTGAGCTGTCCGGTGGCACCGGACAGCGGCTCACGTATCGGTGGGCGGATGGAACGACGACGGCCCTGACCTTGGCCGTGCCCGGGCGGCACAACGCGCTCAATGCGGCAGCGGTACTCCTGTCCGCCCGGCACGCCGGCCTCGACGTCGGTGCCGCGGCACGCGGGCTCGAGGCCTTCCGGGGCACGGCACGCCGCTTTGAGTACCGCGGTGAGGCCGCAGGAGTCCGGGTCTTCGACGACTACGCCCACCATCCGACCGAGGTGGCTGCCGCCATCGCCGCCGGACAGACTGTGGCCGGCGGCAACCGCGTCCACGTGCTCTTCCAGCCCCACCTGTTCTCGCGCACCCGCGACTTCGCGGAGGGCTTCGCCGCGGCGCTCTCGGCGGCGGACGGGGTACGGGTGCTGCCGGTCTACCCGGCGCGGGAGGAGCCGATCGAGGGGGTCGACTCCTCGCTCATCGCCCGTCGGGTCCACACCGCACTGCCCGGGTCGACGACCGTGCCCGCGGACGCGCCCGCGGCCGTCGCCTCCCTGGTGTCCGCGGTACAGCCCGGGGACGTCATCCTCACGATGGGAGCCGGGGACGTCACGGCCCAGGGCGGTGCGGTGCTGGCGGCCCTGACAGAGCAGGCGGGACGCGCGTGACAGACGAGCAGTCCGCGGACAATGTGGTCGAGTTTCCGGAGACGGAGGGACAGGCACGCAGGCGGCACCGCCGGTTGTGGTTGATCGGCGTGGCCGGTGCCCTGGTGCTGTTGGGCATCCTCGGGGCGGTGCTGTACTTCTCTCCGGTGCTGGCCATCCAGCAGATCAAGGTCACGGGTGCAGACCTCCTGGAACAGAGCCATGCGGAGGAACTGGTGGAGCCGGTCATCGGAGAGCCGCTGCCGCAGGTCGGCCAGCGGACCGTTGAGGACCTGGTGGCCGGGGAGCCGGCCGTGGACACGGTCCGGGTCCATGCCGAGCCCCCCAACTCGTTGTCGGTGGAGATCGTGGAGCACCAGCCGGTGGCCATGGTCCCGGAGGGGGAGGGTCACGTCCTGTACTCGGCGCGCGGGGAGGCTCTGGCCACCCTGTCCGAGGAGCGGGCCTCCACCTACCAGTTGCCCAGCGTGTCCAGTGCGGAGGATGTGAGCGATCCCGAGGTGTTCGACGCGATCACCTCGGTCCTGGGCACGCTGCCCGAGCCGATCCGCACCCGCATGGAGTCCGCCTCCGCGGAGACCGTGGACTCGGTCACCCTCCAACTGGCGGACGGCAGGACGGTTCTCTGGGGCAACGCGGACAAGGGAGCCCAGAAGGCCCAGGTCCTCGAGGCCCTCTTGAACGTTCCCGAGAACGAGGAGGCGCCGATCCAGGAGTTCGACGTCTCCACGCCGGCCCGGCCGGTGACCCGGTGACGTCCGGAATTCAGCGTCAGCTGGGGACACCTCGGCGACACACCGGACGCGGGTCTTTGCACGAACGCCGCCAGCACCATAACGTTTCAACCAGAAGACAGGTTGACATAACAATAACCTTCAACCTGAACGTTAAGCCAACCTGAGTGGCCGGGACGGGCGCTGGGCGTCACCGTCACCACCGGGTACCAAGACAGACAGACACCGAGCAAGGGACAAATACCGTGGCAGCACCGCAGAACTACCTGGCCGTCATCAAGGTCGTCGGCATCGGCGGCGCCGGCGTGAACGCCGTCAACCGCATGATCGACGTCGGACTCCGCGGCGTGGAGTTCATCGCCATCAACACGGACGCCCAGGCGCTGCTCATGAGTGATGCCGACGTGAAGCTGGACGTAGGCCGGGAGCTCACCCGCGGCCTCGGCGCCGGCGCCAACCCCGAGGTCGGCCGCCAGGCCGCCGAGGATCACGCCGAGGAGATCGAAGAGGTCCTGCGCGGCGCGGACATGGTGTTCGTGACGGCAGGCGAGGGCGGCGGCACCGGCACCGGCGGTGCTCCCGTGGTCGCCCGCATCGCCCGCTCGCTCGGCGCCCTGACCATCGGCGTCGTCACCCGTCCCTTCACCTTCGAGGGCCGCCGCCGCGCCACCTCGGCCGAAAGCGGGATCGACGCCCTGCGGGACGAGGTCGACACCCTCATCGTCATCCCGAACGACCGGCTGCTGTCCATCTCGGACCGCAACGTCTCCGTGCTGGACGCCTTCAAGTCCGCGGACCAGGTCCTGCTGTCCGGTGTCCAGGGCATCACGGACCTGATCACCACTCCGGGCCTGATCAACCTCGACTTCGCGGACGTGAAGTCCGTCATGCAGGGCGCCGGATCCGCCCTCATGGGCATCGGTTCGGCGCAGGGCGAGGACCGCGCCGTCAAGGCGGCCGAGCTGGCCATCGCCTCCCCGCTGCTGGAGGCCTCGATCGACGGCGCGCACGGCGTGCTGCTGTCCATCCAGGGCGGTTCCGATCTGGGCCTGTTCGAGATCAACGAAGCGGCCCGCCTGGTCCAGGAGGTCGCCCACCCGGAGGCCAACATCATCTTCGGCGCCGTCATCGACGACGCGCTGGGCGACGAGGCCCGCATCACCGTCATCGCCGCTGGCTTCGACCAGGTCGACGCCACCTCCGCACCGTCAGGCGGCTTCAACACCGGCACCAAGCCGCAGGGCCAGCAGTCCGGGCTGCCGGCCCAGAACGGTGCGGCGCAGGTGCCGAACCAGCCCGTCCCGAACCAGCCCGTCCCGGCCGCCCAGGAAGCCGCGCCGAAGCCCGAGACCTCCGGTTACCAGGCCGAGCCCGCCCAGCAGGACCTGCCGACCGTCGTCGAGCCGGACCTGTCCGGTGCCGGCCGTGATGATCTCGATGTCCCTGACTTCCTGAAGTAGTCAGCGGGCGACGACCGTGCCGGAGGCATCGTGACCAACCACCGGCGACCGGCCGGGGCCATGACGGCCCCGGCCGGTCCGTTCCTGTTCCGGGCCCATCCCGGCACCGACCTCGAGGTGGCCTTCACCAGCGTCGACGCCGGCAATCTTGCCTTCCATGTCAGCGGTACGCCTGCAGCGGGCACCAAGGACAACAAAGGCAACAAGGACAACAAGGTCAGCCAGCGCGACGACAGCATCGCGGGCGGCGACGGCGGCGCAGAGGACTCACGCGAGCGGGTCCGGGCGTCCCGCCGCGGAGTCGAGGCGGCCTTGGGCGTCCCTCTCGGACGCACCGAGTACCTCACGCAGGTGCACTCGGCGCGAGTGGTGACGGCTGCCGGCCGCGGCTGGGGTGAATCGCCCGCTGCGGTGGAGGCCGACGGGCTCGTCAGCCCGACCGGCCGGGATCCGTTGGCCATCATGGTGGCCGACTGCCTGCCTGTGGTGTTCGCATCCCGCCGCTCCCTGGAGTCACCCGCGGCCGTGGGCAGGGACGGCCGTTCAGCGGCGTCCGGGCCAGGGTCCGGCGGCGTGGGCCCCCTGGCCGGCCCGACAGCGGTCGCGCATGCGGGCCGGCGGGGCCTGCTCGACGGAATCCTGCAGAACACGGTGGAGAGGATGCGGCGCGAGGGCTCCGGCCACGGGCCTGGAGACATCCAGGCCTGGATCGGCCCGGCCATCTGCGGCCGGTGCTACGAGGTTCCAGAGCAGATGCGCCGGGACGGTACCGCGCAGATCCCCGCCACCCACTCCACGACCATGTGGGGGACCCCGGCACTGGACCTGCCGGCCGGAGCCCAAGCCGTGCTGGAATCGCTCGGCGTCACGGTGCACCGCAGCCCGGTCTGCACCCGGGAGGATCCGCGGCTCTTCTCGCATCGACGTGATCCCGGCCGAGGACGGTTCATCGGGCTGGTGTGGCGGGGCGAGGAAGGGCAGGGCTCAAAGCATTTTGAAGGTCGTGAAGGTCGTGAAGGTAGTGAAGGATGAGTACACCGGTATGACGGACACGGACCACCAGCGGGACGAGCGCACAGAGGAACTGGGGCGACGCCTGGCTGCGGTGCACCGTCGCATCGCCGCGGCGGTCGACGCGGCCGGCCGGCAGGAGACTCCGGACCTGGTGGTCGTCACCAAGTTCCATCCGGCGGCCGACGTGCGCAGACTGTACTCCTGCGGCGTGCGGCACGTGGGCGAGAACCGCGACCAGGAGGCCAGGGGGAAGGCCGCCGAGGTCGCCGACCTGGCCGAGGCCGGACTCGAGTGGCACTTCATCGGCCAGCTGCAGTCGAACAAGGCCAAGTACGTGGTGCGCTACGCCTCGACAGTGCACTCGGTGGACCGGTTCTCCCTCGTGGAGGCGCTCTCCTCGGCGATGGACCGGGAGCAGGGGCGACGCCGCGAGGCGGGGGAGCGGATGCGCCCGCCGATGGACTGCCTGATCCAGGTGGACCTGGACGACCGGGCCGCCGCGGACCGCCCCGCGGGAATCGGGTCGCGCGGTGGCGCCCATCCCGACGAGGTGTCCGCGTTGGCGGCCGCGATCTCCCAGGCGGAGGGGCTGAGGCTCCGGGGTGTCATGGCTGTGGCACCCGTGGGGCTGGATCCCGTGCCGGCCTTCGATCTCCTCCAGCAGATCTCCGGAGCGGTGTCGGCAGCCCATCCGGGTGCCACCTGGATCTCGGCCGGTATGAGCCAGGACCTGGAACAAGCCGTGGCGGCCGGAGCGACACACCTGCGCATCGGTACTGATGTCCTCGGGCCGCGCCCCGACGTGGGTTAACCTCAAAGGTGTCTGCTTCGACGGCGGACGACGCAGGGCCCGGAGCAGGCCGGGCGGATTCCACACGGTGAGGATGTTCGATGGCTGGTGCACTGAAGAAGACCATGATCTACCTCGGTCTCGCCGATGGCGAGGAGCAGTACGAGGAAGAGCAGCGGGCTGCCGAGCAGCCCCGCCGGCAGGAGCGGGCCGAGCGCCACGCCGCCGTCGAGACGGCTGAGCCGGCCGACGACTGGGAGGACGAGGTCCGGGAGGACCGCCCCCAGCCGATGCGTGCGGCCCACCCCCAGCCGGCCGAGCGTGAATACCGCGCACCCGTCACCCCCATCAAGCGGGCCACCCAGTCCCGGGAAGAGGCCTCCGCCGTGCGACAGATCACCACCGTGCACCCGCGTTCCTACAACGACGCCAAGCTCATCGGCGAGTCCTTCCGCGGGGGCATCCCGGTCATCATGAACGTGACGGACATGAGCGAGGCCGATGCGAAGCGCCTGGTGGACTTCTCCGCCGGACTGGTGTTCGGTCTGCACGGCTCCATCGAGCGCGTCACCAACAAGGTGTTCCTGCTGACGCCGGCCACCGTCCAGGTCCTGGGCGAGGACTCCTCGGAGACCGAAGACCAGGCCCACTTCTTCAACCAGAGCTGACACCGCACCGGCAGGGCTTCCCTGCCGGGACCATGACGGTGTGGAATAGGCTGCCGTGACCCTGATCTTCTCCCTTCTCTACCTTGTCCTGGCACTGGTTCAGTTCCTGCTGCTGATCCGGATCGTCTTCGACGTGGTGCAGTCCTTCGCCCGCTCCTGGCGGCCGAAGGGCATCCTGCTGATGGTCGCATCCACTGTGTACACCGTGACCGACCCACCCTTGCGCTGGCTCCGGTCCAAGATCCCGCCGGTGAATCTCGGCGGAATCGGCATCGACGTGGCGTTCCTGATCCTCTTCGTCGTCGTCGTCCTGCTGAAGTCCATCGTCGCTGCCCTTGCCGTGGGCACGTTGGGCTGATGGTAGCCTGAAGAACAGTGTGGCCTCGGCATGCGGACCTGCATGCGGGTGGCCACAAGAAGACCGTTGCCCCTCGAGGGCAGACCAAATACGTATTGGGGTGACCACATGGCTCTGACGCCGGAAGATGTTGTCAACAAGCGGTTCCAGCCGACGAAATTTCGGGAAGGCTACGACCAGGACGAGGTTGACGACTTCCTGGACGAGATCGTGGTCGAACTGCGTCGTCTGAACCAGGAGAACGACGAGCTGCGCCGCAAGGTGTCGGACCTGCAGTCCGGCGGGAGCAGCGAGTCCGCTGTTCCGGCTCCGGTGTCGGCTGAGGCCGCCGAGGACCACGACACCCAGGTCAAGGCCGGCGCTGCCCCGGAGGCCGTGGAGTCCACGGACGCCACTGAGTCCGCGCAGGTCGAGGACACGCAGGTCAAGCAGGTCAAGGGGAGCACTGCCCCCACCACCGCGGCGCCTGCCGCTGGTGCGGCAGTCCCGGCTACTGTCTCCGAGCCCACCGTCACCGAGCCCGCCCCGGCTGCCGGTGCCACCGCCGCCCAGCCGGCGGCCACGCCCGTCGCCGGCGCGCAGGAGTCCACGGCCACGTCCGCCGCAGGCGTGCTGGCCATGGCCCAGAAGCTCCATGACGACTACGTGGCCGAGGGCCAGACCAAGCGCGAGGAGATCATCCAGGAGGCCCAGACCGAGGCCAACGGGTTGGTCAATGACGCGCAGGAGAAGTCCCGGAAGACGCTGGCCGACCTCGAGGAGAAGAAGTCGGTGCTGGAGCGCAAGGTGGAGCAGCTCAAGGGCTTCGAACGCGATTACCGCGCTCGCCTGAAGGCATACATCGAGGGCCAGCTCCGCGACCTGCAGAACCAGGGACCGATCCAGGACGAGGCCGTCGCCTCGAACTGACCCCGCGACCCGGCCTGCCGGGCCGGACGCGAGTCGACCCCACTGACAAAGATCCGGGCCGGCCATGGTGGACCACCATGGCCGGCCCGCTTCTGTTCCCGACCACCCCTCCCTGTCCAACACAGGACAGCACCGGACCGCACCGAAGGACGCCACCGCGTGACCGACATTGAGCCCAGCCGCCCCGCCGGTCCAGAGGACACCACCGTCACGGCCCCGAAGCGTCATCGTGCGTGGATCGCCGTCCTGGTGTTCGCCGTGGGCTACGTCTTCGACCAGCTCACCAAGCGCTGGGTCGAGACCACCATGACCGAGGGGCAGGTCACCGACGTCCTGGCCCCGTTGCTCCGGTGGCACTTCATCCGCAATCCGGGTGCCGCGTTCTCCATCGGCGAGGAGCACACCTGGATCTTCACCATCATCCAGTCCGCGGTGGCCGTCTTCGTGGTGGTGCTGCTGTTCCGCGTCCGCTCGCCCCTGTGGGCCGTGGCGTTGGGCGGACTGCTGGGCGGAGTCCTGGGCAACCTGACCGACCGCCTGTTCAGGCCGCCGGGCTTCGGCGTGGGACACGTGGTCGACTTCATCGCCTTGCCGAACTTCGCCATCTTCAACATCGCGGACTCGTTGATCGTCTGTTCCATGATCGGCATCGTCCTGCTGATGTTCAGGGGACTGCAGCTCGACGGCACCCGCGAAACGCCCGAGAAGAGCGGTGGAGCGGGGACAGCAGAGGCCGGTAACGCCACCGGGCAGGGCCGTGACACAGACTCCTGAACCCGGCGAGGCCGTCGTCGTCCCCCAGGAGCACGAGGTGGGCCGGAGGGTGGACTCGGTCCTGGCCGCGGCCCTCGGGATCTCGCGCACGAAAGCGGCAGCCTGGTGTGCGGCCGGCCTCGTCGCCGAACGTGCCGCCGGGACGCCTGGACCGGCACGGGCCGTGCAGAAATCCGCCAAGGTCGCGGCCGGCACCGAACTCCTGGTGGACATCCCGGAGGAACCGAACCCGCTTGATGTGAAGGTGGAAATCGTGGAGGACCTGAGAATCCTGGCGGACGAGCCGGACTACGTGGTGGTGGACAAGCCCGTCGGCGTGGCCGCCCACCCGTCCCCGGGCTGGGTGGGACCCACCGTCGTCGGGGGACTGGCCGGGGCCGGCTACCGCATCTCGACGTCCGGTGCCCCGGAGCGCCAGGGGATTGTGCACCGCCTGGACGTGGGCACCTCAGGGATCATGGTGGTCGCCAAGTCCGAGCGCGCCTACACCGTGCTCAAGGACGCCTTCCGCGACCGCACCCCGGAGAAGACGTACCACGCGGTGGTGCAGGGACTACCGGATCCCCTGAACGGGACCATCGACGCCCCGATCGGACGCCACCCCGGCCACGACTGGAAGTTCGCCGTGCTCGAAGGCGGCCGAGACTCCATCACCCGATACCAGACCCTCGAGGCCTTCGGCCGGGCGACCCTGGTGGAGGTCAAGCTCGAGACCGGGCGGACGCACCAGATCCGCGTGCACTTCTCGGCGCTGCGCCACCCCTGTGCGGGGGACCTGACCTACGGTGCCGATCCACGGCTGGCGGCGGAGTTGGGGCTGACGCGGCAATGGCTGCACGCCCACCGGCTGGGGTTCCCCCACCCGGTGACCGGGGAGTGGGTGGACTACGAGAGCCCCTACCCGCAGGACCTCGTCTATGCCTTGGGCGTGTTGCGCGGGGAGTAACTAATCTGGATGATCGACGCGATCAGCATGTACGGCAGCAGGTAGCAAGCAGGGCAGTAGGGAAGTGCGGAGCATGACGGCCACCACGGAAATGGCACAGGAAGCAGCTGCGACGAAGAAGGACGGCGGGTTCGCCCACCTCCACGTCCACACCGAGTACTCAATGCTGGACGGCGCGGCGAAGCTCAGCGAGCTCTTCGACGAGACGAAGCGGCTGGGCATGGACTCGATCGCCATCACCGACCACGGCTACCTCTTCGGAGCCTTTGACTTCTGGAAGAAGGCCACCGATGCCGGCGTCAAGCCGATCATCGGGCTGGAGGCCTATCTGACCCCCGGACAGCTGCACCGCTCGGACAAGACGAAGGTCCGGTGGGGTGAGCAGCATCAGCGGGGGGACGACGTCTCCGGTGGTGGCGCCATCACGCACATGACCCTGCTGTCCAAGAATAACAAGGGCATGCACAACCTGTTCCGGGCCGGCTCGATCGCCTCCCTGGACTCGGTCTACGCGAAGTGGCCGCGCATCGACCGGGAGCTGCTCTCCACGTACTCCGAGGGCCTGATCGGCACCACCGGCTGCCCCTCGGGCGAGATCCAGACGCGGTTGCGGCTGGGCCAGTACAACGAGGCCCGGGAGGCCGCCGCCGAGTTCCAGGACATCTTCGGCCGGGAGAATTTCTACTGCGAGCTGATGATGCACGGCCTGGACATCGAGAAGCGGGTTATCAAGGACCTGCTCAAGCTGTCCAAGGACCTGCAGATCCCGCTCGTGGCGTCCAACGATCTGCACTACACGCACGAGCACGATTCCAAGCCCCACGAGGCACTGCTGGCCATCCAGTCCGGGTCCAACCTGCTCGAGCCCACCTATGACCAGGGCGGGTCCCGCTTCGCCCTGTCCGGCACCGAGTACTACGTAAAGTCCCCGCGGCAGATGCGGGACCTGTTCTCCGAGTTCCCGGAGGCGTGTGACAACACGCTGCTCATCGCCGAGCAGTGCGAGGTCTCCTTCGACACTGAGGCGAACTACATGCCGAAGTTCCCGTGCCCGCCGGGGGAGGACGAGACCACGTGGTTGACGAAGGAGGTCGCCACCGGGTTGAAGTTCCGCTATCCCAACGGGGTCCCGTCCCACGTGCGCAAGCAGGCCGACTACGAGCTGGACGTCATCCTCTCGATGGGTTTCCCGGGCTACTTCCTCGTGGTGGCCGACTTCATCAATTGGGCCAAGAACAACGGCATCCGGGTGGGGCCGGGACGTGGCTCCGGCGCCGGCTCCATGGTCGCCTACGCGCTGAAGATCACCGAGCTCGACCCGCTGGAGCACGGGCTGATCTTCGAGCGCTTCCTCAACCCGGACCGCGTGTCCATGCCGGACTTCGACGTCGACTTCGATGATCGCCGCCGCTCCGAGGTGATCGACTACGTCACCGAGAAGTACGGCGACGAGCGTGTCGCCATGATCGTCACCTACGGCACCATCAAGACGAAGCAGGCCCTCAAGGACTCGGCCCGCGTGATGGGCTTCCCCTTCTCCATGGGTGAGTCCCTGACCAAGGCCCTGCCGCCGGCCGTGATGGCCAAGGACATCCCGCTGAAGGACATCGAGGACAAGAAGTCGCAGCGGTACGGCGAGGCCGGTGAGTTCCGCGAGCTCGTCGCGACGGATCCGGACGCCGCCAAGGTCTTCGAGACGGCCAAGGGCGTCGAGGGACTGAAGCGGCAGTGGGGCGTGCACGCCGCGGGCGTGATCATGTCCTCGGAGCCGATCATCGACGTCATCCCGATCATGCGCCGCCTGCAGGACGGCCAGGTGATCACCCAGTTCGACTACCCCACGGCGGAGGGCCTGGGGCTGATCAAGATGGACTTCCTCGGCCTGAGGAACCTGACGATCATCTCGGACGCGATCGAGAACATCCAGATGAACCAGGACTTCACCCTGGACCTGGAATCCCTGACGTTCGACGACAAGGCGTCTTACGAGCTGCTGGCCCGGGGCGACACCCTGGGCGTGTTCCAGCTCGACGGAGGCCCCATGCGATCGCTGCTGAAGATGATGAAGCCGGACAACTTCGAGGACATCTCGGCCACCATCGCGCTGTACCGCCCGGGACCGATGGGCGCGAACTCGCACACCAACTACGCCCTGCGCAAGAACGGCCAGCAGGAGATCACCCCGATCCACCCGGAGCTCGAGGAACCCCTCGCGGAGATCCTGGGCACGACCCACGGCCTGATCGTGTATCAGGAGCAGGTCATGGCGATCGCCCAGAAGGTGGCCGGCTTCTCACTCGGGCAGGCGGACATCCTGCGCCGCGCGATGGGCAAGAAGAAGAAATCCGAGCTGGACAAGCAGTACGTGGGCTTCCACCAGGGCATGATCGACCACGGTTATTCCGAGGCGGCCATCAAGGCCCTGTGGGACATCCTGCTGCCGTTCTCGGACTACGCCTTCAACAAGGCACACTCGGCCGCCTACGGGCTGGTGTCCTACTGGACCGCCTACCTGAAGGCCCACTACCCAGCCGAGTACATGGCCGCACTGCTCACCTCCGTGGGTGATGACAAGGACAAGATGGCGATGTACCTCAATGAGTGCCGCCACATGGGCATCTCGGTGCTCCCGCCGGACGTCAACGAGTCCTCCCTGTACTTCACCCCGGTGGGCAAGGACATCCGCTTCGGTATGGGCGCTGTGCGCAACGTGGGTGCCAATGCCGTGGCGGGCATGGTGGAGGCCCGGGACGAGAAGGGGAAATTCACCTCGTTCCAGGACTTCTTCAAGAAGGTCCCGGCCGTCGTGTGCAACAAGCGCACCATCGAATCCCTCATCAAGGCCGGCGGCTTCGATTCGCTCGGCTACGCCCGCCGGGCCCTGCTGGCCGTGCACGAGGAGGCCACGGACGGGGCCGTGGCGCAGAAACGCCAGGAGGCCAACAACCAGTTCGACTTCTTCTCCCTGCTGGAGGACGAGGGGGGCGACGTCGGCGACGCCGGGTTCGGGATCGAGGTCCCGGACATGCCGGAGTGGGACAAGAACGACAAGCTCACCTTCGAGCGCGAGATGCTCGGCCTCTACGTCTCCGACCACCCCCTGCAGGGGTTGGACGGCGTACTCGCCCAGCATGCGGACATTTCCATCACCCACATCCTGTCCGACGACGGCCCGTCCGACGGCGCGATGGTCACCATCGCGGGGCTCATCACGAGCCTCGAGCGGCGCATCGCCAAGAGCTCCGGGAACGCCTACGCGCGCACGGAGATCGAGGACCTGGGCGCCTCGATGGACGTCATGTTCTTCGGCAAGGCCTATGCGCCGATCGCCACGATGCTGGCCCAGGACCTCGTGGTGGCCGTCAAGGGCCGCGTCCAGCGGCGTGATGACGGGTCGATCTCCCTGAGCGCCCAAGAGCTGACCATCCCGGACCTCTCGGACGGCCACTCCGGCCCGGTCTCGCTGACCATGCCCGGCTTCAAGGCCAATGAGACCGTGATCTCCGCCCTGGGGGATGTGCTCAAGACCCACCCGGGGACCACCGAGGTCCGGCTCAAGCTGACGGGGGCGCGCACCATGGAGATCATGCAGCTCGGCGCCGACTTCCGGGTCAGCCCGAATCCGGCCCTCTTCGGAGACCTCAAGGTACTGCTGGGACCGGCCTGCCTCGAATAGGGACCGCGCAGTCCGCCCCATCCGTGGTGTCGCTCGTCGGAGAACACCACTACATCTGGTAATGACACGGTTGTTATTCAGTGGGTCGTCCGACTATGATGGAGTGGTCCACCGACGGAGGAAGGGGAAGTCATGCACTGTCCCTTCTGCCGTCATGAGGACTCCCGTGTGGTGGACTCCCGCTCGTTGGATGACGGCTCGGCCATCCGCCGGCGCCGGCAGTGCCAGTCCTGTGGGAAGCGTTTCACCACCATGGAGACCACGGCCCTGACGGTGGTCAAGCGGTCCGGGGTGGCTGAACCCTTCGACCGCTCCAAGATCATCAATGGTGTCCGCAAGGCCTGCCAGGGCCGTCCGGTCACCAGCGACGACCTGGCCATGCTGGCGCAGGAGGTCGAGGAGACCATCCGGGCCACGGGGAACGCCGAGGTGGACGCCCACGAGGTGGGGCTCGCGATCCTGGAGCCGTTGCGCCGTCTGGACCAGGTGGCCTACCTCCGGTTCGCCTCGGTCTACCAGGCGTTCGACTCGCTGGACGACTTCGCCGGCGCCATCGAGGATCTGCGGTCCGTCGGCACGGCGTCGGACACCGCCACCCCGGCTCTGCAGCCGAGGTTGTTCACCCGCTGACGCGGAAGGCCCCACGGGGCGATGAGACTGCCGATGGCGGCTCCGGAGGGGAAGCCGGAGCCGCCATCGGCCACTTCAGTGCGTTGCCATCGGCTCCCCGTCCGTCTATTGCCGTGACCGGCCATCACCCGAGGGGAAGGCCGGCAAGCGATCGATCATCCCCAGGTCTGCGTGCGGGCCCCAGGTGGGTCGACCCGATCGGCCGTGATGCATGTCCTCGAACAGTCGTGCCTCTGCCTTCATCCACTCACGCCCCAGGAAGTCGTCGTGGCGGGGGGCGTACCGGTGCGTTGCGCCCGGTGTCCGGGTGATTTCCCCCAGGACGGGGCCCTGCTGCGTCTCATAGAGGTCAACGCGGCACAAGGGCATAGGCAACGCGAGGGAAATGCGGCGGGAGATCTCCAGCATCTGCGGCAGGGTTTTCGGCGACGGAATCGTCGGGTCGAGATCGGGTTCCGGGACCACTTGGCCCAGATCGCGGCCCGCCTCGGATATATATCTGCGTACGGCCGTGGACTTCCCATTGACCATGGTCGGGCGTCTGAGCAGCACATGCAGCACCTTGCCGTAGGCCATGTAGATCTTCACGTCATCCGGAAGCTCCGATCCAGTGACGCTCTCCAGCATCTGCTCAGCGAATATCGGCCCGTAGGACTGGGTCAGCGCTCGGACACGTTGGAAGTGTTCGATGACCTGCGCAGTCGTCAACGTCATCGCCGGTTCATGGCCGATCCACAAGTACTGGTCCTCTCCAACCCGGCGCAGGGGCAGAACCGCCCGACTGGACGCACCGCCATCTGTCTTGACGACGAACTCTGTGGGCAGGGCAGCGAGGTCGATGTCCTCGGGGCGTTGCGCGAGCCCCAGAATACGGGGCACGGGGACACCGTGACTGGTGGCGAAGGCGTGCACCCAGAGCTTGCGATTCAGTTCCCCGATGCGCTCCTTCGCCGGGCTAGGGTCCTGCCGGTAGTGCTTTCCCAGCTCCACCCAGGCATGGTGGTGGCGAAGGAACGAGGGCTTCTCCAGCCGCCGTTTCCACTCGGCCGCCTCCTCGCGTGCCGCGTTGCGCTCGGCGGCTGCGGCCCTCCGTGCCACACGTGCCGCGCGAGCGGCCTTCTCCGAGTCCGCCAGTTGCGCACGCAGACGCACGATCTCGGCACTGTCCGCATCGGTCTGTCCGCCGCGGGCCAATATCGTCGGGGTTCGCGCCCTGCGTGCCACGGCACGGACGATCCGTTGGGCAGTGATCGGGTTCAGCGAGCGACGGGCACGGGACATGGATGGCTCCTCTGGGGGGCGTTTCTGGAAGGGACGGGTGGCCTGCGGCTGCGCGCGATTCGGCCGGTGATCAGGCGGCGGCTTCGGATGCGTACAGTGCCGCTCCCACGATCCCCGCGTTATTGCGCAGCTCGGCCGGCAGGATGGGGGTGCGCAACTCCAGCAGGGGGAGGAAGTCCTCCGGCCGCTTGGATATCCCGCCGCCTACGATGAACAGGTCGGGAGAGAATATGCGCTCGATATAGCCGAAGAACCGCTGCAGCCGGGCCGCGTACTCGGCCCAGCCCAGTCCTTCCCGCTCACGGGCTGCCGCGGAGGCCCGCGTCTCGGCCATCGCCCCGTCCAGCTCCAGGGACCCTAGCTCGAAGTTGGGCACCAGGATGCCGTCGTGCACCATTGCTGCGCCGATTCCGGTGCCCAGGGTGATGGTCAGGACCGAGCCGGCCACGCCCCGTCCGGCACCGAAGCGGGACTCTGCCAGTCCCGCGGCGTCCGCGTCGTTGAGCAGGCGCACCGGGCGCCCCAGGTGGTCGCCGAACAGCCGCTGGACATCCGTGCCGATCCACGAGTGGTCGATGTTGTTGGCCGAGAGGCAGACGCCGTGTTGGATGATCGAGGGAAAGCAAATTCCCACAGCGGCATCCGGGGAGGGTGCGCCTGGGTGGGCGTCCAGCTCGGCCACGATCGACTCCAGCGTGTGGGCTACGGATTCCGGCAGGGCCGGCTGGGGGGTGGGGATGCGGTAGCGGTCGCCCTTGAGTCGGCCGGTCCGGGGATGGTCGCCCAACCGGACGATCCCGCCCTTCATCCCGGTGCCGCCGATGTCGATCCCGATCGCCTTGCGGTACGGACCGTCGTCGCCCGTGACCTGACGATTGCCGAAAGCATGCGCCCCCGGCTGAGCCGGTTGCGAGGAGAGGGGCGGGGTGGAATTGGGCATCGGCAATCCGCTCAGGCATAGTCTGCGGGACAGGGGGCAGTTCGTGGTCAGGGCAGGGTCAGGATGTCAGCACCGTCTTCGGTCACCACCAGGGTGTGCTCGAATTGTGCGGTCCGCCGCCGGTCTCGCGTGGTGATGGTCCAGCCGTCTTCCCACTGGTCCCAAGCGATCCCGCCCAGCGTGATCATCGGTTCGATGGTGAAGACCATACCGGGAACCATCACGGTGTTGTGCGCTGGGGCGGCATCGAAGTGGGGGATGACGAGCCCGGAATGGAATTCTCGGCCCACGCCGTGGCCGATGAAGTCCCGGACCACCCCGTAGCCGAAGCGCTTGGCGTAGGACTCGATGGCGCGGCCGATGACGTTGATCTCTCGACCGGGCCGGACGGCCTTGATGCCGCGCATCATGGCCTCGTGGGTGCGCTCCACCAGCAGCCGGGACTCTTCATCCACGGTGCCGACCAGGTAGGTCATGTTGTGGTCCCCGTGGTGCCCGTCCAGGTAGGCGGTGATGTCGAGGTTGACGATGTCCCCGTCCTCGAGGGGCGTGTCATCCGGGATGCCATGGCAGATCACCTCGTTCAGTGAGGTGCAGATGGCCTTGGGGAAGCCCTTGTAGCCGAGGCAGGACGGGTAGGCGCCGTGATCGCAGATGAACTCGTGCGCGATCCGGTCCAGTTCGGCCGTGGTGACTCCGGGGGCGATGTGCCGGGCGGCCTCCTCCATGGCCTGGGCGGCGATCCGGCCGGCCGCGCGGATCTTCGCGATCCCCTCGGCGTCGTAGACGTCAGAGCCGTTGCCCTCGTCCGCCGTGGCCCGGCCCACGTACTCCGGCCGCTCGATGTGCGCGGGCACGGAGAGCTGGGGGGCGACGACGCCCGGCGTCAGGGTGCCCAGCGGCGCCTTGGAACCCGGTTCGCCCCGCACCGGGCCCTCCGGGGCCGGACCGTTGTGGCTCGTCGGGGGAGCTGACGGGGTCGAAGCGGGACGGGTGTTCGTCTGGGGGCTGTGGGACATGACTCGATCCTATCGCCGCCGAGCGCATCGGGCGGGCCGGCCGGAGCGCCGGTTCGGAGGTGCTGACCTGGTCCAGCGGCCGATCGGTTCCGGAGGTGCCGTGCGGATCGCCGATAGGGTGGGCCCATGAGCGAATACTGGTACAACGTCGTCACGAAGCAGGTCGAGGAAGGCCCGCAGTCAGACTGGTCGAAGCTGCTGGGGCCCTACCAGTCCCGCGCGGAGGCCGAGGGCGCCATCGCCCAGGTGCAGGCGAACAACGAGCGCTGGGATGACGTGGAGGACGAGGAAGGGTAGGCCCGCCCGGTCAGGACTCGAAGCCGTGCTCGGACGCCGGGAACGTGCCCTCCAGGACGTCCCGGCGGTAGTCGGTGACCGCCGCTGACACCACCGAGTGCAGATCCGCGTACTGCTTCACGAAGCGCGGCATCCTGCCGGTCCGCAGGCCCAGCATGTCCTGCCACACCAGGACCTGGCCGGTGGTGGTGGGCCCGGCCCCGATGCCGACGGTGGGCACGCGCAGCGCCTCGTCCACCTGGCGGGCGATGTCCGAGGGCACCATCTCCATCAGCACGGCGAAGGCGCCGGCATCCTGCAGGACCGTCGCCTCGCGCACCATCGCCTCGGCGGCGCCCTCGGTGCGGCCCTGGACCCGGTATCCGCCCAGGACGTTCTCGGACTGCGGGGTGAAGCCGATGTGGGCCATGACCGGGACTCCGGCGTCCGTCATCATGCGTACATGCTCGGCGTAGCGGACGCCGCCCTCCATCTTCACGGCGTGGACTCCGGCCTCCTTGACGAGCCGGATGGCGCTCTCGGTCGCCTGCTGCGGGGACAGCTCATAGGAGCCGAAGGGCAGATCGCATAGCACCATGGCGCGCCGGGTGCCGCGGACCACGGATCCGGCGTAGACGATCATCTCGTCGAGCGTGATCGGCA
The DNA here is from genome assembly GCF_003386075.1 of Citricoccus muralis. GTDB lineage: Bacteria > Actinomycetota > Actinomycetes > Actinomycetales > Micrococcaceae > Citricoccus > Citricoccus muralis. Next base: position 1,286,129 of record NZ_QREH01000001.1, on the reverse strand, counting down.
GGGTGGTGGCATGGCCCATCATGGTGTTGGCCGCCGAGTCACCCACGAGGATCGTCTCGATGCCGGCGTCATCGAAGATCTGGGCCATCTGGAAGTCGTATGCCGTGAGCATCGCGAAGCGCCGGCCCTCATCCTTGGCCTTCTGGAGGTGCACGGTGCGGTAGCGGGCAGGAGCAGGTGCGGCGTAGGGCGCGGTTTCTTTCTCAGCCATGGCCGCAGTCTAGCGGCCCGTCATCCGGCGCTGACCGGGCCCGGCACACTACAGTGGAACCATTCGCACGATCCGACAGGAGGCCGCCAGAGACATGGATCGCCAACAGGAGTTTGTCCTCAGGACCATAGAGGACCGGGACGTGCGCTTCGTGCGACTGTGGTTCACCGACGTGACCGGCACGCTGAAGTCGGTTGCGCTGGCACCGGCCGAGGTCGAAGGGGCCTTCGCCGAGGGGCTCGGCTTCGACGGGTCCTCGATCGACGGGTACACCCGGATCTTCGAGTCGGACATGCTGCTGCAGCCGGACCCCTCGACCTTCCAGATCCTGCCGTGGCGCGGCGAGGACGAGCCCACCTCGCGGATGTTCTGTGACGTGCTCACCCCGGACGGGGAGCCCTCCGCCGCCGATCCGCGTCAGGTGCTGCGCCGTCAGCTGTCCCGCGCGGCGGACATGGGCTTCACGTTCTACACGCACCCCGAGATCGAGTTCTACCTCCTCCAGTCCAAGGAGCCCGGGCCGGACGGACAGCCCGTCCCGGTGGACCAGGCCGGGTACTTCGACCACGAGCCCGGCGGCGTCGCCACCGACTTCCGCCGCCACGCGGTCAACATGCTCGAGGCGATCGGCATCTCGGTGGAGTTCAGCCACCACGAGTCCGGTCCCGGCCAGAACGAGATCGACCTTCGCTACGCCGATGCGCTGCAGACGGCCGACAACATCATGACGTTCCGCACCGTGATCAAGGAGGTCGCCCAGCTCCAGGGGAACTACGCGACCTTCATGCCGAAGCCGTTCGGCCAGCACGCCGGATCCGGGATGCACACCCACTTCTCCCTGTTCGAAGGCGATTCGAATGCCTTCTTCGAGCCCAGTGCCGAGTTCCACCTCTCCACCACGGGGCGCCGGTTCATCGCCGGGCTGCTGCACCACAGCATGGAGATCACGGCCATCACCAACCAGTTCGTGAACTCGTACAAGCGCCTCTGGGGCGGCGGGGAGGCCCCGTCCTACGTGTCCTGGGGCCACAACAACCGTTCCGCCCTGGTCCGCGTCCCCCTCTACAAGCCGGACAAGGCCGGCTCGGCCCGCGTCGAGTACCGCGGGATCGATGCCTCGGCGAACCCGTACCTGACCTACGCGGTCCTCCTGGCCGCCGGCCTGAAGGGCATCGAGGAGGAGTACGAGCTGCCGGAGGCCGCCGCCGAGGACATCAGTGCGCTCACCTCCACGGAACGCCGGGCCCTGGGCCACCACTCGCTGCCCGGCACCCTGCATGACGCCCTGCGGATCATGGAGGAGTCCGAGTTCGTGGCCGAGGTGCTGGGGGAGACGGTCTTCGAGAACTTCCTGCGGAACAAGCGCCAGGAGTGGGACGAGTACCGGGTCGAGGTCACGCCGTTCGAACTGCAGCGCAACCTCGGAATCCTCTGAACCAGCATGATCGCCCCGGCATCGGAGAATAGCGGGCCCGGACGGAAGTCCCTGGTCAGTGCCGGCTTCTCCGACTGGGCCCGTGCCCGGGAGCTGCTGGCCTCCCCGGAACTGGGATCCCTGGACCAGCAGGAGATCGTGCGCGTCCTCGCGGACGCCCCGGACCCGGACCAGGCCCTCATCCTGTTCATCCGCCTGCTGGAGCGGGCCCCGGCCCTGGCAGCGGTGCTGGAGGACCCGGCGCGCTCCCGGGCGGTGGCACGACTGCTGGGCGCCTCCGAGGCGCTGGGGGAGTTCCTCATCCGCCGGCCGGACCACATCGACCTGCTTGTGGACCCGGCCGGCGCAGCACGCACCGCTCCCGTCCTGGGGCAGGACGGCCTCGCGGCGGACACGGCACCCTTGCGGACTCTGCTCCTGGAGGCGGTCGGCGCGGATGCCAGCGCGGCTCGCCCGGTGGCCACGCTCCGCGGCAAGGAGGCGGCCGCGGCTCTGCGGATCGCCTATCGCCGGCAGCTCACCGCCCTGGCCATCCAGGACCTGACCGGTCGGGATCCGCGGGCGGCGGAGCCGGCGGTCTCCGCGTGGCTGGCCGACCTGGCCGGCGCCGCGATCGAGGCGGGCCTCGCCGCCTCCCGGGCGGACGCCGTCGAGCAATTCGGCCAGGACGCCGACCGGGTGGACCTGGCCGTCATCGGAATGGGCAAATGCGGCGCCCGGGAACTGAACTACATCTCGGACGTGGACGTGATCTTCGTCCACGCCTCGTCCCTGGACGACGACCACCACGTGGCGACCATCGCCACGGCCCTGGCCTCCGGGATCTCGAAGTACACCACGGCGGCGGCCCCCGAACAGGGCCTGTGGGAGATCGACGCGAACCTGCGCCCCGAGGGCAAGGACGGGGTGCTGTCCCGCACTGTGGAATCCCATGGGGAGTACTACCGCCGTTGGGCGCACACCTGGGAGTTCCAGGCCCTGCTCAAGGCCCGGCCCATCGCCGGCGACCCGGGCCTGGGCCGGGAGTACATCGACGCGATCTGGCCGCTGGTCTGGACCAGCTCGGAGCGGGACGGCTTCGTCTCCTCCGTCCAGCAGATGCGGCGCCGGGTCCTGGACAACATCGCCCACCAGAACCGGGACCGGGAGATCAAGCTGGGGGCCGGCGGCCTGCGGGACGTGGAGTTCACCGTCCAGCTGCTCCAGCTCGTCCACGGCAAGACCGAAGGGTCCGTCCGCGTCCGGAACACCCTGGACGCCATCGACGCCCTGGAGAACAACTCCTACATCGGGCGCTCGGACGCCGAGTCCTTCGCCGGTGCCTACCGGTACCTGAGGCTGCTCGAGCACCGGATCCAGCTGGTCCACCTGCGCCGGACCCACCTCATGCCGGACAAGCAGCATGCCCTGTGGGTCCTGGCCCGGGCGGCCAAAGGCCCCGGTGAATCCGGCCCTTCGGACGCCGCTGCCCTGTCCTCACTGTGGAAGCGGACCCGCAAGGGGGTGCGCTCCCTGCACGAGAAGATCTTCTACCGGCCGCTGCTGTCCACCACGGCGGCGCTGTCCGCCGATGAGGCCAAGCTGACCCCGGAAGCGGTGCGCCAGCGCCTCGCCGCCCTGGGCTACCAGGATCCCGCCGGCGCGGTGAAGCACATCGAGGCCCTCAGCACCGGGGTGTCCCGCCGCGCGGCGCTGCAGCGCCAACTGCTGCCGGTGATGCTCGGCTGGTTGGCCAACGGTCCCAATCCCGACGGCGGCCTGCTGGGATTCCGCCGGCTCTCGGAATCGCTGGGATCCTCCCCGTGGTTCCTGGGCATGCTGCGGGACTCTTCGGCGGCTGCCGAGCGGCTGTGCCAGATCCTCTCGCTCTCCTCCTACATCTCGGACATGCTGGAGCATCGGCCCGAGGCCGCCGCCTGGCTGGGACGGGACCGCGAGCTGGTCCCCATGCCGTTCGAGACGCAGTGGCAGGAGATCCAGGCCAAGATGTCCCGGCACCCCGATCCGGAGGAGGCGATCCGCCAGATCCGGCTGATCCGGCAGCGGGAGATCCTGCGGACCGCGATCGCCGATGCCTCCGGGCTGCTGGACCAGGACACCGTGGGCCGTGCCCTCTCCGACGCCGACCGCGCGGCCGTGCTGGGTGCGCTGCACGTTGCGGAGAACTCTCTCTTCGGCCACCCCGACCACCGGGCGGGACGCCCAGGCAGTCCGGCGGACACCGGAGCCGCCTCGAACGGGTCGAACAGCACGGGCACCACCACCGCGAACAGGACCAACACGGCGAATTGCCCGGTCACGGCCCGGAACGTCGAGCTCACGGACCTGCTGGTGGTGGCCATGGGTCGCCAGGGAGGCCGGGAGATCGCCTACGGCTCCGACCTGGATGTCCTGTTCGTCCACCGGCCCCATGACGGTGCCGACCCGGAAGCCGCCCAACGCCAGGCCGTGGAGCTGTCCAAGCTCGTCATGTCCCTCATGACTCGGCCGTGCAAGCCGCCGGTGCTGGGCGAGCGACCGCTGGTGATGGATGCGGACCTGCGGCCGGAGGGCAAGAAGGGACCGTTGGCCCGGTCCCTGGACTCCTTCCGCGAGTACTACCGCCGCTGGGCCGAGATCTGGGAGGTGCAGGCCCTGCTGAAGGCCCGGCCGGTGGCCGGCAGTGCCGAGCTGGCCGAGGAGTTCACCACCTGGGCGGACTCCGTGCGCTACGCCGGGGACCCCGGTCCGGCGGCCATCCGCGAGATCCGACGGATCAAGGCCCGCGTGGAGGCGGAACGGCTGCCCCGGGGGGCAGACCCGGCACGGCATCTCAAGCTCGGCCGCGGCGGGCTGTCCGACGTGGAGTGGCTGGTGCAGACGCTCCAGCTGCAACACGCGGCGGACCACCCTGCTCTGCGCACCACCGGGACCATTCCTGCGCTGGAGGTCCTCGTCCGTGAGGGGATCCTTCCGGCGGAGGACGGTGAGGTGCTGGACCGGGCCTGGCACCTGGCCACCCGGGTGCGCGCGGGCAACATCGTGTGGTCCGGCAAGTCCTCAGACGTGCTCCCGGTCAAACGCCAGGACCTCGAGGCGATCGCCCGGTGGTGCGGGTGCGAACTGGGCCAGGCCGCCGAACTCGAGGAGGACTACCTCCGGTCCACCCGCCAGGCCCGGCAGGTCTTCGAGAAGCACTTCTACGGTGCCTAGCGTCCGATGACGTGCTCGCCCAGCAACTCGAGGGTGCGGTGCCGGGCCGCCAGGTCCGGGGCAGCATTGGTGATGATCAGTTCATCGGCCTGGACGCGCTCACGGAACTCATCCAGGTAGGCCTTGACGGTCTCGATGGTGCCTACCGCGGTGTACTTCATCATGGAGAGCACCTGCTCGCCGCCGGCGGAGTGCAGAAGCATGGTGACCTCGTCCTCGCCCAGGTCGCGGCCGCGGCCGAGCATCTGGCGGATGCGGTGACGATGGGCGATCTCGAGTTGGGCGTGCGCCTCGGCCTCGGTGTCCGCCGCGATCACGTTGAGCGCCGCGATGAAGTGCGGTTCGGGAACGCTCTCGGACGGCTCGAAGCGGTCGCGGTAGATCGTGGCCGCGTGTTCCAGCATCTGCGGGGCGAAGTGTGAGGCGAAGGAGTAGCCCAGTCCCAGCGCCGCCGCGAGCTGTGCACCGTACTGCGAGGACCCCAGGATGTAGAGCGGGACATTCGTCCCGTGCCCCGGAAAGGCGTCCACGCCGGGGATGAGGGACTCTCCACGGAGATAGCCCTGCAGCTCCTTGATGTCCCGGGGGAAGGTGTCAGCCGCCGAGGGATCGCGGCGCAAGGCCATCATGGTGCGCTGGTCCGTGCCCGGGGCGCGACCCAGCCCGAGGTCGATCCGGCCGGGGTGGATCTCCGCCAGGGTGCCGAACTGCTCGGCGATGACCAGGGGGGAGTGGTTCGGCAACATGATGCCGCCCGAGCCCAGCCGGATCCTCTCGGTGTGGGCCGCCACATGGGCCAGGAGCACCGAGGTGGCGGAGGAGGCGATGGAGGGGAAGTTGTGGTGCTCGGCGAACCAGATCCGGTGGAAGCCCTGCTCCTCGGCCTTCTGCGCCAACTCGACACTGGCGGCCACGGCCTCCGCGACGGGCTGTCCGGGCAGGACGGTGGACAGGTCAAGAATGGACAGCGGATAGCTCACAGGGCACCTTTCACGGGGGTTCTTCCTCCAGACACAGCGGTGCCGTGTGCGGT